>CAZGSQ010000001.1:0-129913 GCA_964528535.1 uncultured Tangfeifania sp.
TTCCAATCCACATCCCGCCATCGCTGTCTTCACAAAAAGAAATAACCCGTTTGTCAGGCAATATATTTTGAGAGGAATCTCTTTTAAAAGGCATGTTCAAAAATTTGCCTGTTACCGGATTATACCGGCTAATTCCGTTCGATTTTGTTCCAATCCATATGATCCCTTTGCTGTCTTTGTATATTTTTTCAATGGAGGTATTCACCAGACTGTTGCTATCGCCAGGCATCTGATCAAAAACAAGAAATTCGTATCCATCGTAACGGTTCAAACCACTTCGCGTGCCAAACCACATGAAACCTTCGTTATCCTGAAGAATTGAAGTCACCTCGTTCTGTGACAAACCTTCTTCTGTCCGAAGATATCTCAGTGACATGTTATTCGGTTGGGCATTGACCCAAAATACCGAAAACAATGTGATTAGTGTAAAATAGATTTTGATGAGAAATCGCCACATAATTTAATTGACCATGTTCTACAAATATAATTGATTTGATGCGGCTTTCAGTATTATTGTTGGCCAAGGAATGTTTGATTTTTTCTGCTTTGACTTCGATGAATCTGACAGTATATCCCTCGTACAATAAATAGATTCGGTTGGTGAAACTGCTTTGAGCATGCAACGATCTAAATATTACCACATTTTAGGATAGATAGAAAACTGCGCATCCAAGAAATCGTTTTTAGGTCCTTTTTATTGTGAATGTTTGGTATTATATTTACGGGAACAAAACTAACAAAGAGAGAATTCTATCAAATGCTCCTTCGGAAATTTTCATGCCAACAGAAAATGATCCGCCAAATGAATGACGGGACGACCGCTTCGCAGCTCTTCGATTCTATTTTGAAGATGAACAAGCGTAAACCAAATGAAGTGCACATGCGTATCTATTCATCCTTTTTGGGTTGGGTACGTGAATCTTTCTTCCTGATAGTAAATCCAAATTTGAAACCGATGAAGAAATATGCCATTCTCTTACTTTTTTCTGCCCTGTTGGCAGCTTGCGGATTGAACCAGCAAAAGACAGGAAAACCAGGTTCGGGCAATCCCGGAACCGGAAACCAGGAGGCCAACAAGAGTGATACTGTCAAAGCCAATTCAACCTCTGAATTCGGAATGTGGAAGATTGCCTCCTATGCCAGCGATTTGGGAGACAATAAAAACTCTTTTTACATCACAAATGCCTTTGCAATCTGGGGTACTTACAGCAATAATTCGGTTGATAATTCCGAATTGAAAGTGAAATTTTTGATTGACAAAGTATCTTTTTGCTTTAAGCTGTACGAATATGGGAAGAAGATAGTAAAGAAAGGCGATGAAAGTTCATATCAAATTACCCTCAAATCATCGGGCGTGGAGTCATTTCAAATCTCTGCCAAGAATGTTTCTGACAGAATATTCATCAATGAGACAGATGCAAAAAAGCTTATCGAATTGTTTGGCAAGGGGATAGCCGTCTCCTTTTCTTTGACCAACGATTCGAAGACAAACCCATCCTCCTATGCTTTTATCCTGGATCATCCGGAAGGAATTAGTGGGGCACTTAAAAAAATAGCAAATTGAACTAACTTCAACTTCTCAAATTATTTTTATTTAACGGAAACCACGACAACATGGACATGGAAGATATTTTCCAGAAGATTGGGACATCCCAGACTTTGAGTCAGAAGATTGAACGAAACATAGAGCGGGCTATCCGCGAAAAGAAATTGCCGATCGGCGCAAAATTGCCACCTGAAAGGGAGCTTTGTGAAATGTTTGCAGTGAGCCGTACCGCCTTAAGGGAGGCCTTGAGGAGACTGAGTGCACGTGGATTGATAGAGATCAAGAAAGGCAGTGGCATGGTCGTTACCAAAATAGATATCAAAGATGCAATCAGTTCCCTCAATTTGTATTACGATTTAAAATTTGATGACCAGCTGATCCGGCAAATAATTGAACTCAGATTGGCATTTGAGCCCGAAATAGCCAAGATGGCCGCCATCAACAGGACCGATGAAGATCTTAAAAACCTGGAAGTTAATTTGCTGGACTTCGCCAAATGCAATCCTGACAATACCCAGCTCGAGTCGGATATCGACAATAAATTTCATCTTTGTCTGGCCCGTGCTACTACCAATCCATTTGTTATAGTGACCATGGAACCAGTCTACAATTTGCTCCCCCGGATGCGCAACTTCATTTATGCCAACATTGAGGGGGAAAAGGAGATCACGCTGGGTTACCACAAGGAGATTGTCAATGCGATCAGGGAGAAGGATGCAGAGCGTGCCTATGAGAAAATGCAGGCACATCTCGATCGTAACATGCAGGTATACAACAAGTTTCTTAAGCAATTCTAAACTGGCTTACCAGGAAGCTGTAGGCTTAATCCCAAACAAAACGCCAATTGCCATCTGGTTGTTTTTTCCATACTGTGTGAAAGATCCCACCTGATGAATTCTCCTTCCCAATGGAATCCCGGTAGGTATAGATGAATTTTCCATAAGTATAACCCAGGTCGGCCGACTTCGAAACCTCTACAAAATCTGGTTTCCAGCGCAGTTTTACCCCGTTGTACCTTCGTGCGTGGTAAAAAATACGAATGGAATCTTTGCCATGAATGACGTAACTGCCCCTGCTCAGTGTGGCAGCCGTATCTGCATAAAATGAGAATGCAGCAGAGAGTCCCTTCTCTTTGGCCATTGATTCAAATGCTGTTTCAGTTTGGATGATCTCCAGTTTGGCTTGTTCTACCATGGATTTATTGGGAGCTGACGCACAGGCCATTAATAATGCAAAAAAGAGGAATGGTGGTTTTTTCATGGGAATCTGTTTTGATTGACTTTAATCCCAAAGATCCCTTCAGGTTGAAACAAGGCTCATCCTTGGGTCAATTGAATCGAATTAAGGAATGCTGTAAAAATAGATGACTACGTAGTGACAGAAAGCACCTACCAGGACAAACAGGTGAAAGATGGCATGGTTAAATTTTATCTTTTGAATCTGATAGAATGCGGCTCCCAGGGTGTAGGCAAGTCCGCCGGCCAGAAGCCACCACAATCCTGCCGTTTCCATGCTGTTTATCAAAGGTTTGACGGCGATTACGATCACCCATCCCATCAGGACATACATGACAGTTGAGAGTTTGGGGAAGCTACCAAGGAAGAAAAATTTCAGGATGATTCCGAAAGCTGCGATCAGCCACACGGTTATCAAAACCGGAATTCCCCAAAACGACGGCAAAGTGAGCAGACTAATTGGGGTATAGCTGCCTGCGATGGTCACATAGATGGCACTGTGGTCGAAAACGTTCAGTTTTTTCCGCTTACGAGGATCAGTTGCCGAATGATAAAGGGTGGAGGCAAGAAACATGGTGGTGACTCCGAATCCATATATCAGGAAAGACGCCACTATTTTTAAGGAATGTAGCTGTATCCCTTTGTAAATCAATGCGAAAATTCCAAGGATGGCCATCCCCAGACCAAACCCATGGGTGAGAATATTCCATCTTTCCTCCTGATCGGTGTATAATTTTTCCAAGTTGCGTTAATTGTATTTATTGTTTCGTTTGTAATGGATGTAATGCTTCCTGGTAAAACTGATTTTGCAATTCCTCGATTTTATTGGAGCTTTTGAGGTTTTTAATCAATTGAGCCAGCTGCGTGGCTTCCGATTCGACTATAAGTTTGCCCAACTCCGCACTGCTTTTGGAGGCATCACCTGCATAATGGTTCGGATACTGAGCGTACCACCATATTCCTGTGTATTGGTAGGGAAGCTCTTTTAGCCTTGCCTGGTTGAGGCCTGATTGTGTGGAGGCAAGTTCCTGTTTGACCAGATCCGGCCGTATAAATCGCATCATGGATGTTTCCATTTCATCGGCATGGCCTCCGGTTTTGGTTTGCCTTAATGCCTCTATTTTTTTTTCAGTTTCAGCATTGTTGTTGGGTTGAAAGAATACCAGGAGGTAGTCTTTGGGTTTGTGGAGCTGTGACATGCAGAAATACCTTAAAAAGTCATTGTTCCCTCCATGACCATTGACAAGAATGATCTTTTTCAACCCATTTCGGGAGAGCTCTTCGCAAGTCTCCTGAAGCATGTTCCAGATGAGTTCGGAACTGTAGGCAATGGTTCCGGGCTGGTGTCTGGCTTCGTTGATTTGTCCGGCGAAATAGGTGGGAAAGACGACACAGTACTCTTGTGAAGCAGCGGTTGCAGCGACCTTGCGGCATTCGAAGATGTCTGTTCCAAGCGGGAGATGGGGTCCGTGCTTTTCCAGGATTCCCAACGGCAGCAGGCAAACACCCGATGCCAGTTGAACGGCTTTGACAAAATCGGGAGCAGTGAGTTCCTCGTAGCCAGAAGGTAATTTTACTTCAGTTTTTGGTTGTCCTACCAGATTCAGGGTACTGAACAACAGAACAATGGCCAGCAATTTTTTCATGGTTGAATGTTTCGGATCATCAGTGTTTATTTTTCAAACTTATCAATTATTTCGCTAAAACTGTCAATCCGCCAATTGGCAGGAGATTGATCCTGGTGTTCGGATCCGGGACCATTGAATGCTATGCAATAGATTCCGGCTGCAAGGGCTGCCTGGATGCCATTGAAAGAATCTTCTATCACTACACAATTCTCCTTCGGAATGCCGAGCTTCTTTTGTGCTAACAAGAAGATAGCAGGATCCGGTTTGCCAAAACCCGCCTCTAGAGAATCGGCGGTAACATTAAAGTAAGTTTTTAATCCGGTCTTGGCGAGCACAATGTTGATGACATCGATGGTTGATGAAGATCCCAAGGCAATCTTGATATTCTTATTTTCAAGGTATTGAAGCAAATTAAGAACTCCAGGCATTGGCTCAATTTCAGGCAGGTCACTAAAATGTTTGATGACTGTCTCCTCGGTCATTCTTACCAAATCCTCAAGTGGTTGAGAAAGGTGATGTTTGCGCTTGATTTGGCTCCACATCACAAGATTGGAACAGCCCTGGTAGGAGACATGTTCCTCCTGTTCAATGTTGATTCCAACCTTGGCAAATAGTTTCTGCTCAATGATTTTGTAGCGGTTCTCACTGTCAACGAGAACTCCGTCCATGTCGAAGATAATTGCCCTGCATTCGGGGAAGAGCATAAGGTAGAATTTTGATTGTACGATACAGGGGAAATTAGCGTGTCTATTTTTAGTTAAAAGTGGATAAAATAATCAACATAAAAAATGGGCCCGTTGTCGAAATTTAATCTTGAAGTTCGACAACAGGCCCATTCCATTTTCATCAGACACTATTAAACTTCTCCGGGTCTTTTGAAATATTTAGATTCGGCTCTTGGAACGATCTCTCCAGAAAATCTTTTGGTTCCACCTTTGGTCAGAGATACGATGACATCTGCATAGTTTCCACCCTTTTTCAGGTAGATTTCAATTTTTGCAGTCACATAGAATCCTTTCACTTGCATGACCATCTTTAGGTTTCCTTTTTTATCGGTATCCTGAACATAATCGGATACATTGACTTTGTTGGTATACTGATTCCCGGCAGGTATGCCTTGCAGAATTACAAAATCCTTTTCGTAAGAGATAAAGTTGGCCACATCTGTATTGGTCTGAATGGTCCTGTCGCTGGCCTCATAGGAATCTACCAGGATGACAAAATCCTTCGCTTCAACGGCGGCAACTGCTTTGTCGAACTGGGCCTTTGCGGCAGCCTCCTTCTCAGCCTTCTTGTTTTGAGCCATGGACGCAGTTGAAAAAAATGCAACAAGTCCAATAAATAAAAATATACTCTTCATGTGTTAGCTGTGTTTTTATAACATAAATAACCATGATCAAGATTCATCCTAGCGAGGTAAATATTTGATCATGGCTATCTAAAGTCAGGTTCAATTTAATCCAATCGTACTTAATCTGATGATCTGATCGGCATATTTAGTGCCGACTTTGCCGTTCAGGTGAAAGATGAAGTTTCGCCCTTTTACCAAAGAAAAGCCGGTAGCGGACCAATCTACAACTGCTCCAGCTGAAGAGAAATTCTTGAGCAGGTTACCGGCATCATCGTAAGCAACAAACACCAATCCGGTTTCCGTACCTGACCATACTGCAACACCATTCCTCAGAAGTTTATAGGGGATAAGGGTTGAGGCCTCTTTGAAACCACAAGTTGCGATGGGAATGTAAACATATGGACTTGCAGTTGTTCCGGCCCCGCGCCTCCCTTTCAGCGTAAGTTTCCCGTAAGGAGTGATACCATCTGCCTTGTAAAGCAGGTTGACGAACTGAATATTGGTCAGTGTATCGGCCCAGGCATCGCTGGATGGGAAAACATCGGCATCCTTGATGACAAATGGGACATCTGTCAGACTATGAACGAAGGCAGTATATTTCCCGGTTCCAACAGTAAAAGTGTTGCTGTACTGGAGCACATCCTTTGTTGTGCCGATATAGGCATCCACTTTGACGGGCCCTTGGGGAACGACAAAATATTTAGCTACACTGTTGGGGAAAATACTTCCCAAAGCCGTTGATACTTCCGAGGTCAATTGGTTGTTGAATTTGAGCCTGGTAATATTCAAGGTGGTGGAGGTGAGAAGTGGCGGGTCGTAAACCAACCTAACTTCTGCCGATTTATTCATGTCTATGTCAGTGCTTCCGAATGTGATGACATTCTTGGTGCAGGAGACTAGCATGAAAACCATCAAGATGGAGACGAATGTGAATATTGTTTTCATTATCTGAATTTTTTTTAGGTTGAAATTAATTACCAGGAATTGTAAACCAAGGCTGAGAGCATTGATAGTTGTCGGCATCACCGGCAATAGGCAGCAATGTTTTCAAAGATGGAAGATTCCACATGTATTCAGAGTTGTACCTGGGACGGAGGCGGTAGCAAGGAGAGCCCAAATTGGTGGTAGCAAATTTGGTCCTTCTGTTCTCCACATTGGCAGCTCCGAGGTAAAATCCCTTGTAGATTCTTGCCGGATCTGAATCTATTTTGTGGTAAACCACGTCGCTGGTCCAGGATGTTCCGGTGACAGGTACTCCTGCGGTTCCAAGCACCAGATCATAATGGTAGCGTCGCATGTCGTTCCAGGTGTCCATGCTCCAAGGGAACAAGGCCACATATTTTTGCATCATGATGTGCGAAAGGGTAAAATTCGCAAGAGGCAGGTTGTTGACAAATTTGCTGTTCAAATAGTCGGTTGCCAGAGTTGTAAATCTTGCGGAGGTAATCTTGTCTGTGCTGACAATCAGTCTTTTTACGAAATCCATGTGACCCGCTACCGCGATTTTGAAGGCATCCAAGGCTGCAGAAGTTTGTCCTTTCAGGAAAAGAGCTTCTGATTTCACAAACTGAATTTCTGCAAAGCTCGAGAGTGGCCATGGTGCATCATCCCGATACAACCATCTTCCGGTGCCATTGTTGGCGATCGTCGGCACTGCAGTAGAACCCCAGAAGGAACAGGCAGATGCGAAGCCTTGCTTGGTTCCCACAAATTTGTAGGTGCCTTTCTTAACGGTATTCAGATCTGTTGGAGCAGGATCGAGGGTTCCCAGCAAAAGAATTGCTCTTGGATCAAGCGTTGCTGTATCGGTAACCATCTGATAGTTACTCAAGCCTTCTACTGAGCCGGCACTGTTGTAATTCGGAATCTGACCTGTCAAAACCTGTGCAACATAATCAGATTGGTTGAATACATTTGTGAGATTTCCTCTCAGTACTCCGTAAAAGTTAGAAGTGGTGGAGACGCCGGTGGCTTGGAATGTTAGGTTGGCATCGTCTGCTGCACTTGCAAATGATTTGTCTGCACATATGATGGCGGAATCGAGATAGGCCGTATTCTTCTTGGCCATGGCAATGTAGTTCCTTGCCAAAACGGCATAGGCAAATTTCTTCCACTTTGCTGCATCACCCTTGTAAACCAAGTCTGCAGTTGAGAGAGTTGCCGGATAAACCGTGTTATCTGCCTTATCCAGTTCAACAATGGCCTGCCTGGCCCATGAGCGAACCATCGAGAAAGCATATTCTTCGGAATCATACCTATGGGAAAGAAGCCCTGGAACATAGGCATCCTTTACAGGCAGATCTGCATGCAGAGAGGCAATGATATGCCATGAATATGCCTTAATGGTAAGACCTATGCCGGCCATTTTATACTGACCCATGCTTCGTCCGTCGTTGATAATGTTTTCAAGATTCATCCCCTGAACCCAATAGGCCATTCTCCAGCTTTCACCTCCTGCATCACTTCCTGCAAAATAGCTCTGTGAAACGCCATAAGTAGTTATATATGGAGAAGAACTACCTCCGGTTCCCCCAAAATATTGAACAAAAGCACCAACGGCCCTCATGTCATAGGCGATACCCTCGTAAGAGGCAAGTACTGGACCCAAACGAAGTACTGGATTAACCCAGTCGGGTGCGTCGATATTCTTATTAACATCCAGCCAGGTTTTGGTACAAGAACTTAGCCCAATGACCAGAAGTAGAATTAAAGAAAATAATATTTTTCTCATCGCTTTGATTAATTAAAATGTTACACTTAAACCAAATGATATTCTCCTGGGAGCTGCGATAGACATCATGTCAAAGCCTGCTCCACCTGTTCCACCAAGGGCGGCATTGTTCGAATTGCCTACTACATCGATGCCTGAGTAGTTGGTCCATACGAATAGGTCAGATCCTGATGCAAAGATTGAAGCAGCAGAGACTGTTTTTCTTGTGACTCTCAACAACCACTCAGATTTGAGGGAGTAATTAAGCCTGACATCAGCTAATTTCAGGTAATTGATGTTTTGCTCAATCCAGTCAGGATCCTGTCCTGCGTAACCATATTGAAGATCTCCCAATTTAACACCGATGGTGTTAACCGTTGGCGTGGCTGAATTTTCGTAAGTGTCTTTCAAAACTCCGTCGAAAACTACCGGAGCTGCTTCTCTCTGGGTAACAGACTCTGTACTGTAACCATATTGCTGCATGTAACGCTTTGTTCCGTCGACAACAGTTGCGCCAATGCGGCCATCGAGAAGGGCGGTGAGGGAGATGTTTTTGTATTTGACAGAAGCATTGAAGCCTATGAGCAACTTTGGCTCACGATCGGCCAGATAGGTCCATGTTCCTGATGCAAGCGGGAGACCGGTCGAAGGATCGATAAGAACTTTTCCACTTGTATTTCTCTGGTAATCCAATCCAGTTAACGAGGTGATTGGAGACCCAACCGTAATTCCGTTCCGGATGTTTCCTGAAACCCAGGTATAGGCATTGTAATATTCACTCACATTTTTTGGAAGAGATTCGACGTTGCTCCAGTTCTTGGTAAAGTTGATACCGGCATTAAAGGTCCAATTCCGGTTCTTGATGATGTCGCCATCAATTCTCATCTCTACACCACTCGTTTTAAAGGAACCGACATTCATGTTGTTCAACACAAATCCAGTAGCATAACTCATCCGGAATCCGGTGATGATCTGGTCTTTTGAAGAGGTGCTGTAATAGGCCATGTCTACATTCAACCTGTTTTTCAGCAAGCGTCCTTCCAATCCGACTTCCCATGCCGTATTCATTTCTGGACGCAAATTTGGGTTTGGACCGGTATAGCCATAACGATAGCCGCCAAAAGAAGTAGGCGCTGCCTCGAGGGCAGGATAAATGGAGAGCGGAGGAGCATCCTTGCCTACCTGTGTGGCAGATGCCCTCAGTTTCAGATAGCTCAAAGTCTCTGAGATGGGTTTAAGAATGGCCAGATCAGAGAGGATAAAGCTGGCATCCACAGCAGGATAAAAATAGCTGTTGTTGTTGGTCGGAAGCGTGGAAGACCAGTCGTTCCTGCCACGAAGGGTCAGAAAGGCAATGTTGTCGTAAGAGAATTCAAAGGAGGCAGAAACGGCCTGAAGACGTCTCATGACAGTTCTGGTTGTATTGATCAAGGTAGAAACATCGCAGTTGTTGATGGATTGGAAATCGGCAACCATGAATTTTTCACCATGTACAGACAAAGTCTTCGATCCTTGTTCCAACTGGTGATAACCTACCTGGGCAGATGCATTAAACTTGCCAAACTCTTTTTTGTAGGTCGAAATAACGTTGATGGTGGGGTTGGATTCGTTCACCTTCGACTGGTCATAAGAGCCGGTACCGGTGGCAGTAGAGGACCAAAGCGGGTGACGGATGATATTGATGGTGGTTGAGCTTACATCGTAACCGACCTGCGCACGAATCAGAAGATCTTTGATAGGAGTCAGGTTGACTACTACGTTTGAGATGAAACGTTGTGTCTCATCAAAATTTCTGTTTTTGTAAAGATCGAAATAGGGATTCAGGATATCCACATCTGCATACCTGTTCGGATAGCGGATACCTCCTGCTGGCGTTAGATAAGTTCTCATGTCGTCTGTCAACGGCCAGTTCATGGCTCTGTACAAAATACCACCTGTTCCACGGTCGACCTTTGTATTTGAAACGCTTGCATAAGCCACAGATGCCTCGATGTTCATCCACTTTGAAAGTTTGGCCGTTCCAGCTACCGTGATGTTGTCTCTGGTATAGTCGGTAGTGGCGACAATACCAGATTGTCTGGTAGTACTCGCAGCTGCCCGAAAGGTCATTGCATCATTTCCAGCCTCAAATGAGAGGTTGTGTTTTTGACTGACTCCGGTCTGGAACATATTCTTCAGGTTGTTGTACAAAACAGTTCCTGCTGGATAAGGCGCACCGAAATGTCTGGAAGTGTAGTAGTTGGTATTGCCATACATCCCGTTGTCGTACTTGGTTTGAATTTCCGGATAGCGGTAGGCATTGTCAAAACTGATGGAGTTGTTGTAACGCACAACACCTTTGCCGGCCTTGCCTTTTTTGGTAGTGATGATGATGGCTCCATTGGAAGCGTCGCTGCCATATAGTGCAGCTGCAGCTGCGCCTTTCAGTACGGTCATGCTCTCAATGTCCTCCGAGTTAAGGTCGGAACTGCGGTTGGCAAAGTCTAGCTGTGCGGTTCCTACGACTGGGTCTGAACCTTGCTTGGAAGCAAGCCCGCCAATTGGGTTAAAAGTCGTATTGCTCATCGGAATACCGTCGATGACGAACAGAGGCTGGTTGTTTCCCGAAATAGAGGTGGCTCCACGTATGAGGATTGAGCTTGAAGATCCGGGGGTTCCGCCTGAATTGGTAATCTGAACACCGGAAACACGGCCTTGCAATGAATTCACAAAATTTTCCCGTCCGGATTCGGCCATTTCAATACCTTTGATAGTTTGTGTGGCTGCCCCAACGGCGCGGGCCGTTCTTTTGATACCAAATTCCCCCACAATGACGGCTTCTTCCAGGAAGATGCTTGTCAAATCGAGTTTAACATTGATAAAGTTGGTCTTTCCAATGGTAACTTCCTGTGGCTTGTAACCAACGAAGGAAAAGACAAGAACTTGCCCGGGAGCTGCTTTCAAGGTATAATTTCCTGATCCGTCAGTGATAGTGCCTTGATTGGCACCCTTGATGACGACAGTAACTCCCGGCATGGTTTCATTTGTCTTCGCATCGACGACCTGCCCTTTGATAGCTGTCGCCTGTGCATATGAGGCCTGGGTAAACATGACCCCAATTCCCATCAAACACAACAATAGGATTGCTTTCATTTCATTTTCGATTTTGGTTTAATGTAATTCATGTATGTATAATTTGATTTTTAAAGGTCTCATGGAATACCTACCTGTTCCTTTTCTATTTTTGTGACATCTGTCTCTTGGGTTTTTAATTTGTTTTAGATTAATCAACTTATTTTAAGCTATTTTAGATTAATTTCTTTATCCCGATTCCCGGTACATCGCTCAGGGTAACTTTCCCTTCAACAACTTTCATCCCCTCAAAAACATCGTTGGAGATCAAAAGATTTCCATCCAGATCGGCCCAGTCGACGATGGGCGTAAGCTGTGCAGCCGCACTCGTACCACAGGAGGTTTCCGTCATACATCCCATCAAAGTCTTCATCTTCAAACTACGGGCCATCTCAATGATCTTGTGGGCTTCGCGCATACCGGTGCATTTCATCAATTTACAGTTGATGCCCGAATAGACACCATGCAATTTCTCGAGGTCACCAACTCTTTGCATCGCTTCATCGGCAATGATCGGCAGGGGACTGTTTTGCGTAAGCCAGGCAGTGTCGTCGAAATTGTGCTTGTCCATCGGCTGTTCCACGAAGACGACTCCCTGCTCTTTCAGCCAGTGAATCTTATCCAGTGCCTCGCTACGGTTCTTCCACCCCTGGTTCACATCGACGCAAAGCGGAACGTTGGTGACAGAACGAACGCTTTTGATCATCTCTTCGTCGTTGCCGCCACCAATTTTGATTTTTAATATCTTGAATGCCCCGGCTTCTTTGGTCTTGGTTATAACCTCGCTGCTTTTGTCTATTCCTATGGTAAAGGTGGTAAGCGGAGTGTTCTCTGCTGCGTATCCCCAGATTCTGTACCAGGGCTGGTTGAGCAGTTTTCCCACAAGATCGTGGAGAGCAATGTCGACAGCAGCCTTGGCTGCGCAGTTTCCCGGTAGGGCGGCATCCACATAATCCAGAATCTCCTCCATTCTAAATGGATCCTTGAACTGCGAAAGGTTCAGCGAAGAGAGAAATTTAGTGGCAGTCTGGTGCGATTCTCCCAGATAGGGCGGCATGGAACCTTCGCCATAACCTGTAACCCCTTCCCATTCTATCTCAGTAAGCATCACCGCAGTGGTTGTTCTTGAGTTGGAAGCTATCGTGAAAGTATGTTTAAGCTGCAGTTCATAGGGTCTGAAGGATAGCTTCAAACCCTTTCCAGAGGAGCGGTAGGGGGGAAGTGACTTTCCGTCTTCACCGAAGGAAGAGAAGATTCCTGCCCCGGCTGCCAAGGTTGTTGCCCCTATAAATGATCTGCGGTTCGTTTTCATTAAAACTATTCTAGGTTCACTTCGTTTTTTTTGAGAAGCATTACCCTACTTCCCTTTTGGACTTTAGCCTTCTTTCAATACCAGGGATGATCCTTCACCCTTACAATTCCTTTTGTTCCTTCTGATCCCAGGATGGTTCTGCCTCCGAGCCAGCTGTCTGCCCGGCTTTTTGAGAAATCCTTTTGACCTGGGTCGAAGCTGTTGAGCCGGACGAAACCCGAAGAATGGATGAACTCGCCATTGCCCAAATAGAAACCGACATGTGTCGCTTTGGCCGGATGGTTGTTATCCGCTTTCCTTCCGAAGAAAACCAGATCTCCCTCTTTCAGTTTTACATATCCCTCCTCTGGCTCCGTTACTTTTCCATGAAGGAATTGTAGGGATGCATCGCGTGCGAGAACAATGCCATTCAGGAAATAGACCGTTTTCACGAAACCACTGCAATCGATGCCTTTCGTTGAAGTTCCACCCCACAAATAGGGGCGACCCATCAGCTTTCTGGCACTGCTGCTCAAAATTGAGGGTGCAGGCTCCGGACTATTTTTCCACGAATCGAAATCTATTCCATCGGTTGTCGGTATGAGCAATTGCCGGCCATCGGGCATCTCCAGTAGTGCTCCGTTTTTGGTGAGATCATCTACTTTGAGAATACTGCCTGCGACCATGTCTGTTACCTCCTCGCGGCTTACCGGACTGTATCCCGAGCCAACAGAAGGCAGATAAATCATCCGTTTGTTTTGTCTCCAGTTGGACATGCCTGCAGAATCCTTTAGAACCAACGCATCGTCATCGACCCAACCCAGATAGCTGTCTGGAGTTTGTATCAGGAACCATCCTCCCGACCTCTTCAATACCCTGACAGGCGTACCTAATATCGCCTGGGATGCCATTTCGGCATTGTGTCCGGGATGGGTACGAATGTTGCAAACACTGATGTTTACCAATCCCCAGTTTTTTGTTCCGGAGGAGCGGTAGGGTAGGATTCTCAGGCTGTCGGCAATTGTGAATTTTTTAGCCAGGCTGGAAAGAAGAGCGGCCTTGGCCTCCGGTTTGGTGGTCTCTCCCTCAACCACCAAGGATGACCCGCTGAAATTGAAATGTATTTGGAAAAGCTCCTCCCGGGAATCCGGAACATACTGTTTGGCGATGGCTTCGGAAATCTCCCCGGCCTCTTTTAAGGCAGTGACATTTGAATGACAAGCCATCCAAAGAAAAGCAGTTGCCAGACAAATGTAAAGACGGATCATATTTTTAAAATTGGGTAGTACAGCTCAAAATGAGCTGACTCTTTTAATGGGTACTAATGTAACAAATTTTTACATTATTTAAGTTTTTTTGTAAGATATAATACCAATTTAATTTTTTGTCATATTTTGATAGATAACTCGTTGAATTTCAGTTCGTATATTTAGGTCACTTATCTTGTTATTTTCCCGGGTTGGGAAGACCCTGTTGGATAAAAACAGATATACGAGATGAAATTTTGGATCTATCCATACAAAAGTGCCTGTGTAACCTGAATGGCCGAAGCTTTCGGGTGAGGCTGCCTTGATGGGATAGGCATTTTTCTCGCTAAGTTCGGGATTGTTCAGCGAAGGCTTGTCAAAACCCAATCCACGACGATTTTTGTTTTGGGGAAACTGGACGCGCGAAAATTCTTTCAGGGTAGATTCTTTCAGGTATACCTTTCCTCCGTAAGTTCCCATCTGAAGGTACATTTGATACAATTTTGCCAGATCGTTGGCAGAAGCAAACAACCCTGCGTTTCCCGAAATACCCCCCAATACCGCCGAAGACTCGTCGTGGACCGTACCAAGCAATTGTTGTTTGCGGTAATAAGTGTCATTTTCGGTGGGGATGATCTCATTGTCAGGAAATTTCAACAATGGATGATAGGTAATCCGGTAAGCTCCCAGCGGTTTGTAAAAATTTTCGTCGAGTTCCTCTACATAGGATTTCCCCGAAACAAGTGAAGTTATTTTGGGGGTCAGAACAAAAGGAAGGTCACTGTAAACATAAGTGCCTCTTGATTTTAATGCCGATTTCCGAATGGCCTTGTAAACAATATCAGGAAAACGGTTGTCGAGGTAGAGCCCGCGGGCGACCTGAAGTGAGTGCCCCTGGTCGGGTTCAAATCTGTACCAATCGGAGGATATTTTGCCATCCTTCAAACTTTTTTTCCAGAATGGAACGAAAGGTGTGAGACCCGACTGGTGCGACAGCAGTTCCCTGATGGTAATTGTGGACTTGTTGGACCGGTGAAAGAGCCGGCTTCTCCATTCGGGATAATAGGAGGCGACAGTTTCGTCCGGATTGATTTTCCCATCGTCGTAGAGTTTCATCCAGGCAGCTGTGCCCCCGGTTATTTTTGTGACAGAGGCCAGGTCGAAAAGATCTTCCTCCTGGTTCGGAATGATCCTGTCGTAACCATGAAAGCCGTAAGCCTTGTGGAAAATTACTTTTCCTTCCTTGGCAACCAGTACATTGCATCCGGGAAAGGCCTTTTTTTCAAGTGCCATCAGGACGATAGAGTCAATTTGAAAATTTAATTTAGTGGATGAGATCCCAACCTCTTCCGGGATGGTATATTTTAACCTGATCGAATTTTGAAGGTGAATTCCATCCCCAATTTTAAACTTCCCGGCTACTGAAACAGGTAGTTTCCCTTTTGCACCTATTCCGCCAAAGATCAGCTGTGCAGAAAGTTCCTGAACCAGCGAATCATTTTGATACGCCATCAGGAGGCCATCCGGATGGTGCGGTGTTTGCAATTCCCCTATTCCGTAGGGATTCGCAAATAGTACGAGGATGCTTTTTTGCTTTTCAGACAGGAAGGCAAACAGCGAATCCAGGTCACTGGTGATGCCGTAAGACCTTGCAGGTTTCACCTGCCTGGAGATGCCCACCTGCAAGGAAGGCCTCAGTTTACTCTCATACATGGAATGAATGCCGGCGATGACCAGGTCATAACCTTTTAATTTTTTTTGAAGAGAAAGACGGTCCAGTTCAGAGAAATCAGGCTTTAGTTGAAAGAAATCCATCCTGGTATATTTTGCCAGCATCCGTTGAAAGGGAGTAACCCGCTCACTACCAATCGACAGTGCTGCGATTCGCGTGTTTTCGAGATGTCCTACCGGGACAATCGACTGCTTGTTTTCGAGCAGTGTGAGCGATGATTCGATTATCATTCGTTTGATCAGTTCGGCCTGAGGGGTATTCATTTCGCGGATCAGGTCATTCAAATCAACCTTTACTGGCCGGTTTAACCCACACCAAAACTTTGCTGCCAGCACTTTCCTGCATTTTTTTTCAACTTCTGATGTAGTTAATTCTTTGTTTTTCAGCGCTTCAACAATAGTTTTTACCGTCAGCTCGGGGTCGGCAGGATATTCGACCACATCGTTGCCTGCCTTGAGGGCAAGTACTTCCAATCTGCCGGGATTTTCATATCCTTTGACCCCTTTCATGTTCATGGCGTCGGTAATTACCAACCCTTTGAATTTCCACACCTTGTGAAGAACCTGATCAACTATTGTAGAAGAAAGGCTTGAAGGAATCTCTTTGGATGAATCCATGGCGGGCACGTTCAAGTGAGCAGTCATGATGCAGCCAATGCCTTTCTCCGAGAGCTTTCGGAAAGGGTAAAGTTCGAGTGAATCAAGTCTTTCCCTGGAAAATGGCAACATGGGAAGCATCAAATGCGAATCCGTTTTTGTATCACCGTGACCAGGATAATGTTTTGCCGTAGCCAAGATCCCATTTTCCTGAAGTCCACGCATGTAAGCGAGGCTCATGTCGGTTACCATGCTGCGTGATTCTCCAAATGAGCGCATGCCTATGATCGGGTTCAAGGGTTCCGTATTGATGTCGCAGGAGGGTCCAAGTGCGATGTTGATCCCAATTCTTTTCATCTGAGCGGCCATCTCGCTGGCGGCTTTCCTGACCAATGAACTATCGCCGGTGGCTCCCATGGCCATGTTGTAGGGGAAAGGCATGATGCCTGAAAGTCTCATGCCAGGGCCCCATTCGGCATCCATGACCACCAACAATGGCGTGGTGGAGATGGACCTGTAGAAATTGGTCAGACCGGCTTGGGTCAAAGGATCGCCTTCGAAGTAGATGATTCCACCGAAACCATATTTTTTGATAAGCTCAGCATCCTTCAACTGTTTTGCAGCGTTGTTTTTTGCGGTAACGTCGATCCATACCAACTGACCAATCCTTTGTTCGGGGGTTAACGATTGATAGACTGAATCAACCCAGGGATGGTACAACAGTTTTTCAAGATCCACTTGGGCCATTAGCTTCTGTCCCAACAACAACATCATCAAAATCAATATTTTTCTCATTTTCAAATCTGCTAATATTTCCATATTCCTCCAAAACGATCCTATCACTTATTATATCATTTTCCTGCGGATGGTTATTGATCGTTGTTCCTTAACCCTGTGTTTCACTCCTTTTCCGCTTTACCAAGGGCCAATCACATCATGCGATTAGGACAGTTGCACAGGGCCGCGCCTCTATCCTTCCACCCATTGTCTGGCCCATCTTCCTGCACCAAAAACCCTCAACTCCCCTATTCGCTCTTCACGCTTCGCTCGCCTCCTTTTTCCCGAACTCCGGTTTCACATTCAGGAAGAAGACGGGTATCACGCCGGGTATCATGCAAAGCATCACCCAAACAAAGAAATATTGATAGCCGATGATCTCTTGGAGCCATCCCGAAAACATTCCCGGGAGCATCATTCCCAATGCCATAAATCCGGTTGCAATGGCAAAATGAGCGGTCTTGTTTTCGCCCTCTGAGATGTAGATCATGTAGAGCATGTAGGCTGTGAAACCGAAACCATAACTGAACTGTTCGATGGCAGCACAAAGGCTGATGACCAAGTAGTTGGAAGGTTGCGCAAAAGCCATGTAAACATAGGCCAAATGCGGAATATTGATTGCAAGTACCATCCACCAGAGCCAGTACCTGAATCCCTTCCGGGAAGCTGCCAATCCACCAAGAATACCTCCGGCCGTAAGAGCGAGGATGCCAAAAGTGCCGTAGATCAGTCCGACCTCCCCGGTAGTGAGCCCCAGACCACCCAATTGCCTGGAATCGAGCATGAATGGCGAGGCCATTTTGATAAGCTGAGCCTCTCCCAAACGGTAGAACATCAGGAAAAGGAGGATCACCCAGATCTCTTTTCTTTTGAAAAAGGAGCTAAATGCTTTGAAGAAGGCATGAAAAAGGTTTTCACCGCCTTTGACGACTCTTTTGTCGGAAGGAGGGAAAGGGAGAATAAATCGATGGTAAAAGGAGAAGATCACAAAGAGGATAGCAAGGATGACAAAGGTAATGCTCCATGCCAGATGGATGTTCCCTGAAGTTCCTTTGAACTGCGCATCCGTGGCCGTATTCAATTTTGGATCAGCCTGAAAGAGTAGATAGGCTGGTTGTTCCCAGTTTTCCAGGTTAAAGGCAAGACGTTCACCTTCAATTAATTTCAAACTGTTGTCTCCGTCTTTAAATTTGAAATTGAGAATCATCTCTTTTCCCGCTTCAGGCTTGCCATTCAGTTTGATCGCTACCACCGTAACATTTCCGGTAAGTTGTTCGCCTGAAAGAGGAGTTGCCGATTTTTGAAAGTGCTTTTGCAAAAAGCCTTTCAACGGACTGGATATGTAATCTGTCCACCACGAAGCATCGCCGGATGAATTGACAACAGAAGGACGACCATTTCCCACAAAGCCCAGCGTCAGGTTGTGATGTACAACGATCTTACGGATCGAATCCATCTGACGGGAGGGAATGTTTTTTGTAGAAAGTGCGATTTTTTCCGGAAACGACGTGAAATAGGTGTTCCCGGATTGAACCAATGAAGTCTTATCGACTTCAGGAATAATGATCGTTGTCTTGTTTCCCGGATTGGCTTTTATGTTAATCTCAATCGGCGGAAGTCCTGAAGCCGTTTCGAAATAGCCGGCCAGAATGATGAGCAATCCTTGACCGGTAATCATCGCAATGCGGTAAAAAGTACTCCGAATCCCCACAAAATAAGCCTGTTGGTGCTCATTCAATCCGAGCATGTAGAATCCATCTGCCGAGATGTCGTGTGTGGCCGAGCTGAAAGCCAGCAGCCAGAGAAAGATCAGTGTGATTTTGAAGAAGCCAGGCATCGGTATGGCCAGGGCTACTCCGCCCAGTCCTGCACCGATCAGCAGCTGCATCACAACGATCCACCAGCGCTTCGTCTTGAAGAGATCCACCACCGGACTCCAGAGTGGCTTGATGACCCAGGGTAAATACAACCAACTGGTATACAATGCGATATCAGTATTCGAGATGCCCAGTCTTTTGAACATGATGACGGCAACTGTCATGGCTACCACATATGGAATTCCCTCTGCGAAATAGAGGGTCGGGATCCAGGCCCAGGGGTTGCGGGTCGTTTTTTTCATATAGTCTAAATTTTACCCATTTTAATACAAAGCTATGAGACATGAGACATAAGGCACGCACCCCGACTGGCTTTTGGCGTTTGATGCATCCACCTGATTTCCAATTCCTAATCTTTCACGTCTTATCACTCACGCCTTATCTCTCATTTCTTATCTCTCATGTCTTATCTCTCATGTCTCATGTCTCATGTCTTATCTCTCATGTCTCATGTCTCATGTCTCATAGCTTCTTTCTAGTTTCGCTCCCACAAAATAGTGCATCAGGATCTCTTCGTATGAATATCCTTTTTCTCCCATCATGGCTGCGCCGATCTGGCATAATCCAACGCCATGTCCCCAGCCGGCACCTATCAGGACAAATTTAGCAGGTATTCCATCCGTGACATCGTGGTAATCTACTACAAACGCGGAACTGTATAAATGTGAGTTGGACAATATTTTTCTGATCTCCAACTCTTTGCCAAAGATCATTTTCGTCAGGGTGCCCACAATTTCCAGTTTGATAATTCTTCCGGAATGCCCTCTTTGTATTGGATTAAGGGCTATTATGGAACCAAAATCGATTCCTGTTTTTCGTTGGAGAAGTTCGGTCAATTCAGCCTGCGAAAAAGAAACTTTCCACCTGTAAAAATCTACTGTTTCCTGGTCATAGTCGTTGAGAACCTGAGAAAGTACCTTGTGATCGGTGGTGTTGCAAAAAGCAGGTGGGGAAGAGCGAATCCATTCTGAAGCAGAAGATTCTTCGGTCAACTTCAATGCCGTATTGCTTGCCTTTTCACTGGAATCATATAAGGTTTGCAGATAAGGGTGCACGATTGGCTCCCAAACCTTTTCGAAGGTCTCCGTCACTCCGCCGCAACTTTTGGAGAACCTGGCATCACAAACCTGACCGCCTGACATCAGCACCAATCCAGCAGTTTCCTGCACCGCTTTTTCGACAAGTGGGCTTGTTTGGCGTGTAATGCCCTGGTAGCGCTGACAGTGGTCATCGGCGCAAACATCAAAAAGGGCATGGTCTTCGCGGTCCCACCACCGAATGTATTCCCCTTCGGATTGGAAGATGGTCTGGTATTTGTCGCGGGCTTGCCTCAGTTCTTTTCCTTTCACAACTTGCGCGAGCAGCCAGGATCTGGAGGTGATGGCATGGGCCTTCAGCAACTCCAGGCTACTGGTGGCACTCATTTCGGAGGAGATGACACTGATCAGGTAATCTTCGAGTGGCAAAATATTGATTGCCTGTATCTTATTCTTATCCAAAAGAAACTGTAGAGCTCCTCTAAAAAGCTGATCTTCCTTGCGTTCCCAATGAAATTGCACTCCAATGGTGACATTGAACAACTCGAAAGATGCTACTTCCGGGTCGATAGGTTCAAAGCGCAATTCGGTGCCTTCGTACAAATGTCCGTTCAAGTGAATTTTACCTTCAGCAAGGCGAATGACTTGTTTTCCAGAATTGCTATTGCCATTCGTGTTCAACAGATAGCTGCCATGCAGACAGAAATTAATTTCAGCCTCAGCCATGATTCCAATCTTCAACTTTGGTTGAATCCCATTTAATTCATTGTTCATCAAATCATTCGTAATTTGTTATTCGTAATTGAGCTCTTCAGCTCCCCAAATGCCTCCTCACCCAAAGTTACCTGATTAAAAATGTCTTTGACGTCGGAAGCCGTAATTTTCTCGAAATCTTCCTTCCTTGGGGTGATAAAGAGACCTCCAAAATCGACGGATGCCGGACTGATTAGAAGCCGATCCTCCCCCTGTGCATAAAATTGCGAAGGACGATGCAACCGGCGGGGAAAGAGGTGGATGGTCCATTTTCCTTCGCCGAAGGTGCAAAGTAAGTTGATCATTGGCTCTGCTTTATCGGATTGTAATTCACCGAAACGGGAAACTATATTTTCGATGGCTTCAATTGCTGACTCCGGGGAATCCGTTTCAAGGGATATCAATTTGCGCAGGTAGTTATCGAAAGCCCATATTCTGAGATGATCTGACTGGAACAACAAAGTGTTTGCGACCAGTTTCAACCGTTCAAATTCTGACTCGACGGGTAAAAGCCCCCTTTCTCCTGCCTGAAAATGGAGGTGGTCAGGTGCAGAGGCACCACATTCAGGACCGTTGTAAAATAGCAGATATCCTTCCATTTGCCTTGAGATATCGAATATTGCCCGGAGATTGGGAACCAGGTACTGCGGAATGTGGTGAAGTGATGGGATGGTGAAATGTGTCTTAAAAATGGGGAAGGGGTTTACGAGCAATAGGAAATCATGGCCAACATTCAGACTAAATTGTTCTACCGGACGATTTTCGGAACATAGAAAACAATTCCTGGCGGCAATCGAGCTCTTATCCACTTTTGCAGCCGAAGAACGCATTCTCTCCGGATTGAATTGAACGGATACCTGAAAACCATCGAATAGAAATGTTTTCTCTACGACATGATTCAATCCCTGGTAGTTATCTCCCGACAACTTCCAGGTATGGTTTTGTTTTTCCAGAAAATCTTTGAAGCGATCGTCCTTTAGATCCATTTTATCTATGCCAACTTTTTTGATGCATTTTGTTCTCCATATCCGCCCTTCGACTAAGCTTTTGGACCTGGATTTCTACTTAACCATTTTTTTTCGAAAGCCACCGCGGACGATTCACAACCGTTATTCGCTTACCCGACGGCATTTCATCTTCAACCCCTCTGCTGAATGACTTCGGAGTACCAGTCCCCTCGTCTCCTCGTCAAGTCCCTTCGTCTATTTTTTATTCATCGCCTTTCGTGCCAAAAATTCGATGGTGCGAATCCGGTCTTTGTACAAATTGTGACCATTCATCACCTCTACGCTCAGCGAAGCATCAGAATTGTCGTCCCATCTGCGACAAAGATAGATTGGATTGTAAATTCGGCCAATCTGGTAATGCCTTGAGATGGCGAGTCCGAGGGCATAATCTTCGCCATAATTGACATTGGGAACCTTGATGCAGCGAAGTACCGGGGTGTAGAAGGCCCTTGGCGCACCCAGTCCGTTGATTCTTAATGCGTTATTTCTTCCATTGTCTGGTGTCCACTCTTTGTGGTCAATGATGCCTGGCGGGATCTCCTGCAAATCGAAATTCACCATCCGGTACGAGCCAACCACCATGGCACAGTTTTCATTGTAGAATGTATCAACCACTTGCTGAAGGGTGGTATCATCCAGATAGAGGTCGTCGCTATCCAGCTGAACAGCGAATTTTCCGCAGGAAGGATGAGCGGCAGCGGCATTCCAGCAACCCCCGATACCAAGATCCTTGCGGTCGGGAATAAGGTGGATGAGCCTGGCATCTTTTTCGCTGTATTTCTCAATAAGTTCGGTTGTGCCATCTGTCGAATAGTTGTCGGCAATGATCAGGTTAAAAGAAAAATTAGTTTTTTGCGACAAGACAGATTGGATGGCATCCTCGATGGTGCGTACCCTGTTTCTGACGGGGATGATCACTGAAGCCTCAAAGGGGAAACTTTCTTTGGAAAAATCGACAGGTTTGAATTCCGGCTTCAAAAAGGCGCCGGCATCTTTCAGAAATTGTGTGCAAACCTGTTCCATCTCAATTTGCACACCCCTGTTTTTGGGATCCACATAATCGAAGATTTTCTCACCAGATAGTCGGAGGTCAGACTCCTCCTCGGTATAGAGAAATTCAGGTATGCGAAAGATCGGAGATTTAAGCGACAAATTCAGTCGAAGTGCATACAATGCGGCGTGCTTCAGGGATGAATCTATTCTTTCAACTGCCAGTTTCAGTAAATCCTGGCGAAAAAACAGCAGTGATCCGAAATTGAAATCGTCGCGCAAACTTCCTTCCTGATAATCGGTGACAGGATGTGAAGTAATTTCTCCACCTTTGACAGCCAGGTAGTTGGAGTAGACCATTCCACTCTGGGTGTCCTCCGCCACCCGAACGAATCGCTCGAGTGCATGTTGTGCAAGTTTCAGCGGACTATGCCTTGTGTAAATGAGAGAATATTCGGTTTTTCCCAATGCAGCCAGCTCTTGGATGGTTGATCCGGAAGTCACGCTGCCGGATTTGAACCATTCGGCACCTTCCACAGGAAACAACTCCTTATCTGAACCCACCAAATATATTTTTGCAACCAACCCTGAACTGCTGAGTTCCCTTACCGTTGCAATCGTTTCACTCTCACCCCCAAAAGCAATAAAACAAGTTATCTTCATGGTATTATTTCCCTTTTAACAGTAATGTTCATACTTCGTTATCTCATATCTCATAGCTCATCTCTCATAACTCATCTCTCATAACTCATAACTCATCTCAAAATCTTCAGCAATTGCCCCATCAGCGCATCTCTTGCCTGGTCTGTGGCGATCGTTTCGAGTGGGACTGAGAGTACGATGGATTGGTATTTCCCTTTGTACCAGACGCCGGCGCTTTTGTTGTCTCCAAAATAGCGGAAAAGGACTGATGCACCTTTCCCATGAGGCTCAATGGCATCCGGTGAAGCTAATTTATATATCTTAGGATTCCAGGTATTTACATAAGGATATTGCTCGAAGTTACTTGTCTTCAGACCATTCACTGTACAGATCATTCCGGATTTACTGCCATGATTGGTGCGCAAAGAAAAGTGAAGCACATCGGCAGCGAATCTTTTGGCAAGCGTATCGCCGCATAATTTCAAGTCTGAACCCAGATAGGCTCCCGAAACCACTATTTTTGTTCCATCGGTTTGTGCAATTTTTGTGATGGCGGCTCTCATTTCGGGTGTAAATATTGTAAAATCCTTACCAGGAAAGCCAATTTGCCGGATGGTGGTCTTCTCCTCGCCGAAGATGAAATCAAACAGTGCAAATGAACTGGATTCAATGGTTTGCTTTTCGAACACTTCATCACTCATGGAAATAAATCCAACGCCATTGTTCCTAAGCGATTTGCCATGCACATAAGTATAGTCGAAGCTGTTTCCGGGTACGATCCGGGTCTCCTGATCTGAATGACTGGAACCAAATCCGGAGGCGTCATCATCGAGCCATTGGGATTTTCGGTCGAAATCGTATTGTTCACCGATGTAGGCAATATTTTCTTTGTAAGGCACTCCCTCATCCTCCGACACCAGGAAGCCGGCCTCTTTGCCGTTGTCAAAAGCTGCCGGAGCGCAGATGCGGTCGAATCCATTGACCACCAAGGCTGGTTTTGAACCGTTATCAGGCAAAGAACAGGCCAGGATTTCGGAGGGAAAGCTCTCCCCACCTTCGTTGAGCGCAGTCACTTTGAAACTGTAGATGGTCCCTGGTTTCAGATCTTTGAAAAAAACAGTGCTGTCCTGCACAACAAACCCCTCGTCAAATCCGCCTTCTTCTATCCTTTTGTAAACCCTGTAAGCGGTTGGTCGCGCGGTAGGTTCAAGCGGATCATTGACAGGCGACCAGGAAAGTTGAAGTTGATTGCCTTCCAGTTTCATCCCCATCCCATTGACAGGCAAAGGCTGAACAACGAAGGGAAGTCCATTCTGAAATGCAATGAATTTGAGGATTCCCTTGTAATAGGAGCGACAGACATCAAATTTGAACCTTGGATCCTGGGCCAGGTACATGTCGGCAAAATTTTGGTGGGAGAGTAACTCCGAAAGGATGGCCGGTACTTTGGGTCTGGCTGCCTCGAAATATCTTTTGTTCCACATGCCACGGCGGGTCCAGTCGGCTTTGTGGAGAAGGCGCAGATCATTTACCACCTGTGTTTGTACCAAATCTGCCAGATCGCGGCTGGCCCATTTGGATTGGCCGTTTGGGAAAATCTCCTTGTCGAAGGTTGTATCGTAAATCAACAGTGTGCCGATGATGGAACTATCCTTTGTTGTCCCGGCATCGGTATGGAATCCCATCGAGAGATCCATAGGAATACCCATTCCTTTTGCGTTGGGAGACTTGGTCGGGCCATTGGGCGTCCCCATCAGGTAGTTCACCCATTCACCCCGGCTCATGTAGTCGTCTTTGTAATCTTCTTTCCCGCTTTCGCGGTTGGCGAACAAGGCAGCATCTGTTCCGCGTGCTGAGTAATCCACTTTGGTGCGGTTCAGGCTGTATACCAAAGAATCTGGAAATCCAGCATATTGCAGATAATAGCGTGCTGCCTCCTGGTATCTCGGACGCTGGCTGGAGTAGGGAATCCATGTTGCAGAATCACTCTTCCATCCCTCCTTTTCGCGCAAATCAAACAATTTTTTAAGTTGTTCTTCTTTTCCACGAACGATGTTTCCCATTCCTCCTCCAAAGCGGACGGCATCAGCCGATATTTTTTTGCCGGGTTCTGACGAAGCATTGGTTAGTTCGACCATTCCCATAACTGGATTTTTCCCCTTGACAAATTGGAAAGAACCCAGGTAGATCCAGGTACCACCTCCTATCGACTGGTTGACAGCAAAGGTAGTCCTCCCACCTGCATGGACCACCGTATATTTTGCATCCTTCGCGTTTTGATCATCCGGCGAATAGGAGACATATACCGCATAGGTGCCGGGTTCAGGAATATTTGGAAGGTACCTGGCTGTGGCATCAGGCTGATTTTTTGCTTGGATGGTTCTGGAATGCCCGAATCCGAAAGGATTTTCGCCATCGAACAAGAATGGATATTTTAACGCAAACCCCGGTTGTGAGGAAGACTGCCAACCGGTTCCTTCCTCCAGATATTCGGAACCGGCTGAAGAATTTTCGGAATCGACAATGACCTCTCTCGACCCCAGGTCGCGTTCACGCGGCAGCCAGACAGTCGCTCCTGCATTCTCGAGCATGGGTGTCAGGTAAGGCACCACAAAGCCAAGTGTCCAAATATCTTCTACGGTCAGGAAGTCACGTGCTCTTTGCCATTCCCAACGGTCCAGGGTATTTTCATAATACCAGCCATGGCTCTGCCAGAGGGAGATGTTCCTGTTGTCCAGTCCTTTCGAAAATAGATTGTTCCTGGTAAGATTTCTCACTATCTGCGGAAGTGGTTCCTTTGGTACGGAAAGTCTGATGGCATCAATTTTTTGTGGGGCAGTTCTATAGAAATTGGGAACCAATTCACTGATCTCTTTACCCATGGAGGAGATGGTGAGTATGCTTTTTTTAAATTTCCTACCGAGAAGTAGCTTATAATCAGAATAATATTTTCGAACATCATCCGGTCGAAAAGGAATTTCAGCGAAGGAGGAGGTCATCTGGAGCTGTAGATTTGTCCCTTTTGGGTCCATCCTTAAGGTATCGATCTTGAATTTATATCCCCTGCCTACAGAAGCATTCTTTGCAAACTGAATGGATGATTCTTTCGCTTTCTTGTAGAGGCGGTTGGCTTTGTCTGCCCGCGACACTTGTGAAGTAAAAAGGATCAGCAGCAGCAAAAGGCCATAAGTGTTGAAAAAAGCCGCTTTGAGGCCGCTCCTTTCTGCGAACCGATATTTTTCTTTCATCATCCAATTCATACTTTGATAAATATTTTCCTTTTGTACAGAACATAACCCAATAGCCAGAAAAGGATCACATGGGCGATGGCATAGAGCAATGATCCGTTCAGATTTCCAGCAACTGGCACGCAAAGATTGTGGTACAACCAGGTTGAGGCCGTCACAACTTTGCCATCGTCACCGGTTACATGGATCAATCGGCCAATAATTCTCGCCCATAATCCCGAGAAGGCAAAGATAAATAGTGGATTGACGCCAAAAACGACGAAAAAAGAGGTCCAGCCGGAGTATCCTTTTACGTCGATCAGCCAGATCAAGAGTGCCAGTGTCAGGGAAGCCCACCCGGCAGTATACAAAACGTAAGAGCTCGACCAGATTGGTTTTGAAATAGGGAAACCAAAGCTCCAAAGCAGACCGGCTGCAATGGCTGCCACGCCAAAAAGGAGTAATTTTAAGGCCACCTTTGCCTTTTCAGTCTCCTTAACCATCCCTCCGATTTGGTAGCCAATCAAGACGGTAACAATGGCAGGAATCGTACTGAGCAATCCTTCCGGGTCGAATGGAGTTCCAAAGCCCTTGTAAAGGTGGTTCACACCCAACATGGCACCATCGAAAGCAATGGTTGGATTCCCAGAAAGGGAGAAAGGATCTTTTGCCCCAAAAAACACTATCAAGCCCCAGTAAACCAGCAATATGGAGGCTCCAAGCCAAGGCAGGTATTTTCTTTTCACGGACAAAACGAGCAGGGCTGCGAAGCCGTAAGCCAACGCAATTCGCTGGAGTACACCCATGATCCTTAATTTGGAATAATCGGTACTCCATTGCGGAAAGGAGTTGAGAAATAGGCCAATGGCAAAAATCAGCAGGGTCCTTCTTAAAATTTTAACGAGTGAATCCTTGTTAAGAGCATTTCCATATTTAGAAAATGAAAAGAACATGGAGGCTCCAACAACGAAGAGAAAGAAAGGGAAAACCAGATCGGTTGGGGTGCAGCCTTGCCACGCAGCATGTTCCAGCGGAGCATAAATGTGTGACCAGCTACCTGGATTGTTGACAAGGATCATCAGCGCGACGGTCATTCCACGCAGGACATCCAAGGCAAGATAACGTTGATTTTTGTTCTGCATTTGTCTATTGCTTTACAAATTTTACGGGAATGCTCTCGTGGTGTGTTGGACTGAGAGAGGTGATCAGATACCTGTAATGGCCGGGGTTGTAGTTTTTGGAAGCACTTAACAGAAGTTTTTGATAGGAAGTGACTGATATTATCTTATCAGGATGGTTGATATTCTTGCGCTGGAACCACCTAAACTTATAAACAACGAAAAGGCTGCTGTTCTCCTGTTTTTGCCACGAAAGGATGATGTTCTTTCCATCTTTTTCAATCTTAGGTTTCGTTGGTTCTGCCGGAATGACCGGACTTACCATTTGATTGACAGGTGTCAGTGAAGAGTATCGATAATGCTCTTTCAGTAGGTTTTCCTTCAGTGAAAGTGGGTTTTTCTTCAGGAATTTGGCGCTGAAATACATGCTGCCTTTTATTTCAGGAATCGTGCGATTGAGTGAAACCTGTCTGGTTATTTCCTCTGAACTTTGCCATGATTGGTCTTTGGAGTTTGGATCGATCAGGTACAATGCTTGACCGGTATATACATTGCATCCATAACCATGGGCTGCCCACCATTTGGCAAGGATGGCATAGTCGGCCACTTCCTTCCCAATGTGCCAGTAAAGCTGTGGGGTAACGTAGTCTATCCACTTCTCTTTTTGCCATTTGAGAATGTCGGCATACAAATCGTCATAATTGGAAACGCCGGCTCTGGTCTCAGAGCCTTCCGGGTCATTTTTTTTGTTGCGCCAGACGCCAAATGGGGAGATGCCAAATTCGACGGTTGGTTTGATTGATTTGATGCTGTCGTGAAGTTGTTTGATGATTAGGTTCACATTGTTGCGGCGCCAATTCTCCTTGTCATTTGTAAAATCTCCTGAAAATTTTTTGAAGGAGTTGTCGTCAGGAAATTCGACACCGGAAATTTTATAGGGATAGAAATAGTCGTCAAAATGAATGGCGTCGATGTCATACCTTCTGACGAGATCGCTCACAACCCTCGCAACATGGTTGCGGACAGCCGGAATCCCCGGATCAAAATATTTTTTCTTTCCGTAAGTCAGCATCCACTCAGGATGCGTATTTGCAACATGGTTTGGGGCTGCCTTGGTCTTGTCAATGTTCTGTATGGCGCGGTACGGGTTGAGCCAGAGGTGAATATCTAAACCGCGTTTCCGACACTCGTTGATGGTAAATAACAGCGGGTCGTACCATGGATCTGGAGCCTTGCCCTGCTTGCCTGTTAACCATTCCGACCAGGGCTCTATTTCAGAAGCATACAATGCATCGGCATCTGGTCTGATTTGAAATACAATGGTATTCATGTTGTAGGCTTTCACCGAATCGAGCAAAGCAATCATTTCAGCTTGCTGCTGATCTGTGGATAGCTGGGAGGTGGAAGGCCAGTCAATATTCTCAACAGTTGCAATCCAAACTGCCCTCATTTCCCGCTTGGGGTACTCTTTGGCCAGCATCGAAACGGATAAACCTATCAAAAGAAAAAAACTGACTAAGTACTTCATCTTCTTCACGAGGTAAAATTGTTTAGTTGTTTGATAAATAATTAGATTATATATTTAATATTAAATTTGTCACCTTTCCAATTTCTTTAATCACCACGCTCCTAACTTATATCTCCTAACTCATATCTCATATCTCATAACTCATATCTCATTTCTCATATCTCATAACTCACCTCCATGTGCCACGACCACTTGTCGAAATAGAGATTTCCGCCTTTCCATTCTACTTCGCCGCGTTGGAAATCATACGGTTCGCTCCGGAAATAGCTTTTGGATGGGCTTAATTGCCTGCTAAAATCATCGTTGACGATCATTCGGTATGAATCGATGCCAGTAATGTAGAAGTTGATGATACGCTGGTCAGAACTTTTTTGCAGCCCAAATGATTGATCCAGAGGAACCCATCCTACTCCTTCGTAATAGACTTCGCACCAGTCGTGCAGGTTTACTGCTCCAGGGTGTAGCATCCAGCCACTCTGCCATTTCACTGGAATCCCCGCTGATCTGGCCAACGTCATGAACAGGAATGTCTGCATACCGCAATCGCCATGCCGGTTTCCCATCACAAAACCTGGGATGTCAGGCATGATGCTGTACTCCAGTGCACTCGCCCAAGTGACCGAATCATTGATCCATTTGTAAATTTTTTTTACCTGAAGTAAGGGATTGTTTTCATCTTGTAAGATGTTTTTAATTAATGCTTTAATATTTTTATTAAAGACTATTTGAGGTGGTCTCTCAGAGGTATATTCCTTGTAGAGTGCGCTTTCTCTTCGGTAAGGTTGGATCATTTCAGTCGAAAGCTGAAATGATTGGGACATAGAAGTGAATTCAATTTCAGTTTGAAAAATTGTAGGTTGGTTGACGACAGAATTCTTCTCAAGATAGATGGTTCGTTGCAAATTGGGGGCAGGAGCAATCAAATTCTGCTTCGGATCAGTTTTAAGGAGATGTACCTCCTTTTGCCTAATGTGATTTTCACGTGGATAGGGCATCCAGCAGCGCAAAGTCTCTCCTGCTGGCACAGCATTTGCTTTTACGGTAATGGTGTAGCGGAGCTTCATCCTGACTGGAAGTACTGGTAGACTGGAAGATTTGGACAATTCCACTGCCGCGGAAGTGTGTTCAAGTCTGAATATTGAAAGTGAATCAGCCACATGAACATCGATACGCGATTTCAATTTCGCATAGGTTGAGTCGAGCAAGAACAGGTTGCTGACACAATTCTTGAAATACATTTTTTCGCCATCCAGTCTCATGACATCAATTTTGTGTGCCTTTTCCAGACGATCAAGTTCACCAGGAGTGATTAGTGGTTGGTACTTTGTAAGTTTTGATAGAACGGCACGCTCTGAAAGTGTAAAATCAATTTTATATCTGTTCCCGATTTCCAGCAACGAATCTATCTTAGTCTTGTCAGCAGTTGATAGTCTTTTGAAATCGATGGAAGAAGCTACTCTTATAGCTTCAGCAACATTGCCAAGGCTGACAAGGCGATCAATTTTGGAATAAATTGTCTGTTTGGACGTTTGTTGACATCCAATGCTATTAAGAATAAGGAAAAATAGGGTAACCAAGTATAAAATCTGTCTGGTCATAGGCTAAAATTAATCAATTTATGTTTGAAAATTGAACATGGGTTTTTGACAGAGACTTCATTGCTCACCTACTTTGCTCATGTGATAACCTTTGCTGGTTAAAAATTCCAGAAGTTCATCCAATTTGTCATAGAACTTGTCTTTGCGAAGCGGAGAAGTACCCAGATGAATCAAAATCAAAGCACCATTCAAACCATCCTGATTCACAGCCTCAAACTGTTTCAAATCTCTCATGATTTGATCTGAAGAGCGATAGCCGGGCATGTCGGGAGTCGTATAATCGGCATTTGACCTGACACCAGGAGTGAAATTGATCGTTGTAAGTCCCAGTAGAGCTCCCCATGACACAGTGGTCTTGTTGTACCATTCATAAGGAGGGAGAAACAGAGAGGCATCTTCGGCTTTAATTCCTAATGATTGCATCACTTTGAAATTTGCTTGTAAATCTTTTTCAAATTCAGCCTGTTTCACCAGCAAGGAGTCTCTTTTGGTCCAGTCGGCATACAGCAAATGTTTGTCTGAATGAGCCCCTAGATAATGTCCCTCTACCTTCAATTGTTTGATAAGAGCACCGTTTTTCCTATTTCTATAAAAATCACCTGTAAAGAAAAAGGAGCCCTTGGCATTGTATTTTTTTAGTGATTTTTCGATGGTGGACCCTCCTTCTCCATACTCATGTGCCGAAAAAATGAGATAAACCTTCTTTTCGTTTGGATTCATCCTGACAATGGCATCCTGTTTATCCCGCAACACCATGGATTTAGCTGCCTTCGAGCCCTCGGCTTCCAGTGAAGAAAGCAGGTAGCTCAGGCTGGCCGTCCCATCCATTGTGGGCTCGTTGGTTGAATAATCACCGTTGTCATCGTGATATACGGCTTTTCCACCTTGAAAGTCAGCATAACTATCCGTTCGATGCAGGGTTATTCCAAGTAAGGAATTGAATATTAGTGGAGAGACTGGTCCATCTACCAATCCTCCGTAGGTTGGTTGTTTGAGCCAATAGGTGATGGCAGAATGGGGATCTTCAGGAAAATCGCCATTGGCAGGCAATCCAACTACCATAGAGGTCCCCCAGGGATTGCACCCGAAAAGCCAGTCGGTGAGTGATGTTTCGAGCTCCAGAAATTGGGTATCTCCCGTAATATTGCGGTAAAGTCGAGCTTGGGTAGCTGCTGCCACAACCAGATTGTTGGAGCACCAGATAAAAGGAATGCCGATCGGAAATGGATCGTTTGCAGCATATTTTTTCAATGAGGTCAAGCCCTGCCTCATAAATCCGGCAAACTTTCTGGCAAGCAAGGTGTCACTTGATTGAGCGAGCAAAGCATGGCCCAAATTGACAAATGGATAATATTGATAATGACGTGCCCTGTGTAGCTCCATCCAGGGAGTTACCTGCTCAAGTTCACCCCATTTTGCTGCCGATTTGAAATCTTCAGGAATTTTGGAATTCTGGTAGAGCGTTGCCGCAGCCAGTTCCATATCGTCTGCATAGTTTTCCTCTTCATAAAAATAGGGTGAAACTACACAGGCAGTCTGACAAACTCCAGGATCAGACAATGCAAATTCCCAGGCTTCCTTTGCTTTAGTCTTCAACAAAACAGAAAAGGCAGGATCGATTTTCTTAAACATTTCGGAGCCAAGAGCGAAGGATGAGCTGTACTTGGCAGCTACGGAGGCAACTCCGGTGGTCCGGTTTTGGCGTTTTCCGTTTCCCTGAGGTTTTCCTGTCACGAAATATACAGGCCTGAATTTCTTGCCAAAGCCGTAAGAAGTTGTATCCTTGTTAGGGAGCCTGTAACCACGATGATCACGGTCATCAGCAACCTGGTAATACATTTCATCTTTTGATGGATTCATCTTCAGCAGCCAATCCAATCCCCATTTTGCTTCATCAAGAATATCGGGTATTCCATTTGACCCTGGAAGTCCATTGGCATTGTAGTCGTCCTTGTAAACCAATGGATTTTCGCGGTAGGCAAAAAGCATCTGGTAGACTGCGTTGGCTGATGTGAGGACGTATTGCAGGTAATCAGAAGCATCGTGCCATCCTCCTGTAACATCCATCCATTTTCCTGATTTTGAAGGGTGATCAACAACTATTCCATCTGCGGTATGACAAGAGTCATTCAGGAATGGATTGAAGCCGCACCTTTGTTGCCTCATGTATTTCAGAATAAAGTCCGATGTCCCTTTGTAAACAAGGCCTGAGACTGGGAAAGTAGGGGAAATCGCCCCGGCAGCTTCAAGATGATATCCTCCCGGATGTACTACAGAAGAGAAATCAAGCCGGTAGGCACTTCTCTGTCCCCAAATAACCGCGTCAGCTTCCTGCGGAATTCCTTCAAAGACCACCTTCCCGGTAAGTTGGTCAACCAATCTGAAATTTTTTAAGACGGTTCTCTGATCACTTAAGAAAACTCCAATTTTAAGACCATCAGACAGATAACCCAGCTGGTTGATTCGTATCACCTCTTTTGCTGAAGTTCGCAATACAAAGCAGAACAATAACATTCCAATTCCCAAAAGTCTCATCATGGTACTTCTTTTCAACACTCGAAATATGGCGTTTGCAATTACCAAAAGTAGGCTAAAAATTGAAAATTACAACATTGGTCATACATGTTATATAATACCTCTATTGTGTTGTTAAATTTTATATCTTTACAGTAAGATTTCATTTTGTATGTTCAAAATATAAGGAAATGTTGTGCAATCTTACTTTGAATTGCTGAAAAAAGCATATCTTGAAGGGAGGCAATTTGTGAATTGATCTCTTTTTATGTTGATTTTGGATGTTGTATCAATTGGAGTTAAAACGAAAACTTTGGTAAAGTGATAATTATTGCAGACAGTGGATCGACAAAGTGTTCCTGGAAAATAATTTCCAGCAATGGACAAATGACCTCTGTTTCTACCGATGGGATGAATCCTTTTTTCCGCACTACGGCATCTATTCAGGAGGAATTGTATCGTGAGTTGTTGCCGATGACAGAGATGCCTGTCGAAAGAATTTTTTTCTACGGATCGGGCATCGTCAACGAAGAAAAGGCAAATGTCATTAAGGCGGCATTGCAGTATCTCTACCCTTCTGCAGGCATTGAACTTTACAGCGATGTGCTGGCTGCCTCCCGGTCGATTTTTGGCGTTACGAAAGGTATTGCCTGTATACTGGGAACTGGTTCCAATGCCTGTCTATATGATGGTGAAAAAGTGGTGGGAGGGATCTCGCCCTTGGGCTTTATTCTGGGAGACGAAGGCAGTGGAGCTGTTTTGGGCAGGAAATTAGTTGGCGATTTTTTCAAGGAGGTCATGCCTGATGCATTAAGAGAAAAATTTGAAGCAAAGTACCATCTAACCATGGCAGACACCTTGCAAAGAGTTTACAGGACTGAACGACCCAATCAGTTTCTTGCCACTTTTGCTTCGTTCTTGTCAGAAGAGAGAACCTGTGACTATGTTGACACGCTCATTCGTGAAAGTTTTAATCAATTTTTCGAACGAAATGTGATCAAAATCAGGGGTTATAACGACTATCAGATTGGTTTTGTAGGGTCGATTGCCTATTATTTCAGCGAGATTCTGCTGGAGATCTGTTCCAAATATAATTTGGAATGCATTTCAATAGAAAAGGAACCCATGGAAGGACTAGTCCATTATCATCAGATAAACATTTAAGAAGAATAGAAATGACGATTGAAAGTATTACGGAGCAAGATTCTCTTTACCACGATTTAGAGAAAATGACTGTAAAAGAGCTACTTCAGCATATTCATGAGGAAGACAGGAAAGTCTTGCCAGCAGTACATTCCGTATTGCCTCAAGTCGAAGAACTTGTTGAACAAGTCTATACTAGAATGAAGAAGGGGGGAAGGCTTTTTTACATGGGTGCCGGAACGAGTGGCAGGCTTGGGATTCTGGATGCATCAGAAATTCCTCCTACCTTTGGCGTTGGCTATGGATTGGTGATCGGAATGATTGCCGGAGGCGACAGAGCCATTCGCAAGGCAGTGGAAGCTGCTGAGGATGATGAGGAGATTGGATGGAAAGAGTTGGAGAAATTTGAAATCAATGAATTAGATACTGTCGTCGGTATCGCGGCATCTGGTCGTACACCCTATGTCGTAGGTGCAGTAAAAAAGGCAAGAGCGCACAAGATACTTACTGCATGTATTGTAAACAATCCGGGGAGTATTTTGGCAAAACATGTTGATATTGCCATCGAGGCAGTAGTTGGACCTGAATTCGTTACCGGGAGTACGCGTATGAAATCCGGTACATCACAAAAGCTGATACTAAACATGGTTACTACTTCTGTGATGATCAAGCTTGGAAGGGTGAAGGGAAATAAAATGGTCAACATGCAGCTTACAAATCAAAAGCTTGTACACAGAGGTACCCGAATGATTGTCAGTGAATTGGGTTATAGCGAAGACAAAGCAAAACGGCTTTTGTTGCTGCATGGTTCTGTGAACGAGGTATTAAATGCAGCCAGAAATGAAAAGTAAGTAACTATAAGTTGTAAAAAAAGGAGGAAATTTTCCTCCTTTTTTTACAACTTATTTCATCACTTGTTTCAGCAAGTCAGGTATTTCACTAGGAATCTTGGCTACTTTCACGCCGACTCTCTCAAAGGCTTTTATTTTCTCCTCGGCCGTTCCACTCCCACTGGAGATGATTGCACCTGCATGTCCCATCCTTTTCCCCGGTGGAGCAGACTGGCCGGCGATAAAGGCAACAACCGGTTTGGTAACATGGTCCTGGATAAATTGGGCAGCACGTTCCTCAGCGTCGCCGCCAATTTCTCCAATGAGTACGATGGCTTCTGTGGCTGGATCATCCTGAAACATTTGCAACAGCTCAAGATAGTATAGCCCTGCAACTGGATCTCCCCCAATTCCGACACAAGTACTCTGGCCAATTCCATTGCTGGTAAGTTGATAGACCATTTCATAAGTCAGCGTCCCGCTGCGGCTCATCAGCCCAACATTCCCCTGCAGAAATATATTGCCTGGCAGGATACCTACCAGAGCCTCCCACGGAGAGATTAAACCCGGGCAGTTTGGTCCTATCAGTTGGGTCCCTTTTTTAGCCAGATAAGGCATCACTTTGACCATGTCGAGTGTTGGTACACCCTCGGAGATGGCAATTACCAGTCCGATGCCTGCTTCAGAGGCCTCCAGGATCGCGTCAGCTGCCAGATGGGCAGGAACAAAGATAATAGAGGTATTGGCTCCTGTGGCTTGTATGGCAGCTTCAACAGTATTGAAAACAGGAATGCCATCGACACTTGATCCTCCTTTTCCAGGAGAGACTCCAGCAACAACGTTTGTTCCATATGCCTTCATCTTGCCTGCATGAAAACTTCCATCCCTGCCTGTGATTCCCTGCACCAGTAATTTTGTATTTTGATTGACTAAAATGCTCATGTCTTTTAAATAAAATTGTTCTACAATTATTTACACAATTCAATGGCTTTTTGAGCAGCCTGACTCATGGTTTCAACGATAGGCAGATTCGCTTGTTTCAAAATCTCGAGACCCTCTTTGGAGTTGGTACCCGATAGACGAACGACAATTGGAACCTCTACCTTGATCTTTTCGAGCGCAATAATCAATCCGCGGGCCACATCGTCGCATCTTGTTATACCTCCAAAAATGTTAATCATGACAACTTTGACATTTTTGTCGGAAAGGATGAGGTTCATGGCATCAATTACTTTTTGTGGATTGGAGCTCCCTCCAATATCCAGGAAATTGGCTGGTTCACCGCCGAAATATTTGATCAGGTCGAGCGTGGCCATGGCCAAACCTGCGCCATTTACCATACAACCGATTGAACCATCCAACCGGATGTAAGTCAAACCTTTATCCTTAGCGTCCAGCTCCTTTAACTCATCTTCGGTTGGTTCATTTAGTGCTTCGATTGCACTTTGACGAAACAAGGCATTGTCGTCGAAATTCATCTTGCCATCAAGAGCTAACAGTTTCCCATCATCTGTGATGACCAATGGATTGATCTCCACGAGTGAGGAGTCAGTATCCATAAATATACGGTATAATTTCTGGAATAGATCGGCCCCCTGCTTCACAAGGTTGAAATCACTGAAAAGCGCAAAGGCAATTTTTCTGGCAAGAAATGGCGTAAGTCCCAAATCCGGATCGATGATAAATTTGTGTATAGCATCCGGATTGTCTTTGGCAACCTCCTCGATTTCTACACCACCCTCGCTACTGGCCATGAAAATAACCGATTTAGAATTTCGGTCAATGGTCAGTCCTACATAAAATTCAGATGAAAATTTTACGCCCTGGGCAATAAGAATCTTCTCAACTGTGTAGCCTTTGATATCCATACCGAGGATTTTTCCCGCCATTTCGGGTACATCCTCTTTGGTTCTGGCCAATTTTACGCCTCCGGCTTTCCCTCTTCCACCTACCAGTACCTGAGCCTTGACGACAACGGGAAGTCCCAGTTTTTCAGCTGCAACAACAGCTTCTGTCACAGTGTAACAGACAACCTCTTCGGTCACCGGAATCCGGTAGCGGGAAAAAATCTCTTTCGCTTGATATTCGTGAATCTTCATATCTATCTATTTTGATTAAAATAAGTTCGTCAATAAAAAAATTTGATTTTTAGCCAATTCGAATTTTTTGCTTGAAAAGTTTAGTTTGTTAATTCGATGTGAAATTAAATAAATTTTTAAAAAAGATTTAATTTAGCACTCCTAAATATTCCCCATGAGCAAGAATTTATTTTCTAAAATCCAAATGTACACTTTCATGATCATCGGATTGGCTCTGTATGCTTTTGGGGTGACGGCATTTCTGATTCCATTGAAGATTACAGCGGGTGGAGTAACGGGAATCTCAATGCTCATCTATTATGCGACAGGTATCCCAACCGGATATCCATATTTCATTATCAACAGCTTTCTGGTCATTGTTGCAATCCGGGTTCTTGGAACAGGTTTTGGTCTCAAAACCTTATTTAGTATGATAGTTATCTCTATACTGCTCAATATTATGCAGATTTTTATTAAAGAACCACTTGTGAAAGATATTTTTCTGTCATCTGTCTTGGGTGGTATTCTGGGAGGCGTCGGATTGGGCATCACTTTCAACCAGGGAGGCAGTACTGGCGGAACTGATATCATTGCCATGATCATTAACAAATACAGGAACATTAGTCCGGGCAAGATCATTTTGTATTGCGATGTCATCATCATCAGCTCTTCATTTTTTGTTCTTAATTCAGTTGAAAAACTGGTTTATGGTTATGTAACGATGTGGGTAGTTGCCTATTCCATTGATGCTTTTCTTACTGGGGCGCAGCAATCTGTACAACTTTTTATATTTTCAGAAAAATATGAGTTGATTGCCGACTACATCAACACAGAATCACGGCGTGGATTGACCATCATTGATGGGACGGGATGGTATACTAAAAAGAGTGTCAAGATGATTATGACGGTGGTTAGGAAGAGGGAGTCGCCGATGATCTTTCAAAAAATAAAGGAGATTGATCCCGAGGCTTTTATCTCACAGGGATCTGTCATGGGTGTTTATGGAAAGGGGTTCGATGAAATCAGACATTAAATCCAGAATTTTCAAACGTCTGAAAAAGGCCGGAACCAGATCTACAAGGAAGAAATATTTTCCTGAATGGTTTTTGGGAACCTCGCTGTTCCTGCTGATGATTTTCACCTTTTCCCGAATTATGTGGTACAATTACATGATTCCGGCAGTGGACTACAGGGAAGATATATTGCTGGCAGAACCAAAGCTCTTGTATGGATTACCAGTCGATTCTTTCCATGTAGAAGAGAATTCCCTAAGAAAAAATGAGAGTCTCTCAGACATTCTAACAGCGAGGGGTGTATCATCGACAGTTATCGACCGTATTGCGCATCTGCCAAATTCTATTTTTGATCTCAGACGAATGAAAGTCGGAAATGATTATGCACTCTTCTATTCAAGAGATTCATTACGCACACCACTCTTTTTCATCTATGCAGAAAATCCGGTTAACTACTTCATTTACAACCTTTCCTTTGATTCTTGCAAAGTGATCGCCGGCAAAAATGAGGTGAAGACTGAACGAAAAATTGCAACAGGTGTGATCAATTCATCCCTTTGGAATGCCATGAAAGAGAACAACCTGGATCCCATGCTGGCCATTCAGTTGTCTGAATTATTTGCCTGGACCATCGATTTTTTTGCCATTCAAAAGGGGGATTATTTCACGGTAGTTTATGATCAGGATTTTGTAAAGGGGGAAAAAATAGGTATAGGCAAAATTCATGCGGCGGTCTTCAACTCTTCCGGTCAGGATTTTTATGCCATTCATTTCGAGCAGGAAGACGGACAGAGCTATTTTGATGACCAGGGAAGGAGTATCCGGAAGGAGTTTCTGAAGGCTCCTTTGAAATTTTCAAGGATCAGTTCCAGGTTCTCAGCTGCGAGAATGCATCCAGTGCTTCGGATTGTGAGACCTCACTTTGGTGTGGACTATGCGGCTCCTACCGGGACACCTGTCTATTCAATTGGTGATGGTGTAGTTCAGACAAGGGCTTACCAGCCGGGCGGAGGGGGTAATTTCATCAAGATCAAGCACAATTCGGTCTATTCTACGACCTATATGCACCTCTCAAAATTTGAAAGTGGTGTTCAATCCGGGTCACGTGTCAAACAAGGGCAGGTAATTGGCTATGTTGGCGCGACAGGTCTTGCCTCAGGCCCGCACCTTGATTTCAGGGTTTTTATGAACGGGTTTCCTGTAGATCCACTAAAAATGAAATCATTACCGGCTAATCCGGTGACCTCAAACAATATGGCAAATTTTAAAACGATCCGGGATAAACTCCTAAAAGAATTAAAGAGTACCAAAACTACTCCTTCAAAAAAGAAATTGTTATTCTAAACCAATCAGCTTTTGTTCTCTTCGGCCAACATCACATCTGCCACAAATTGTCTGATTTGCTGCTCATCATTTTTTCTGCAAATGAGCAACGTTTTTTGGGATTCAACCACGATGTAATCATGTAAACCTTGTATAACTGCAATTTTTTCCTGCGGCAGATTGACAATACAACCTTCTGTCTCGTAGGTAAATATCTTTTTGCTTGAAATTGCATTTCCATTTTTATCATGGGGATGGTTCTCGTAGAGCGATCCCCAGGTTCCAAGGTCCGACCACCCAAAATCTGCGGTCAGAACATAAACATTGTCAGCTTTTTCCATGACTCCGTAGTCAATAGAAATGTTGGGACATTCAGAATAGGTCTTGTTGATAAAAGAGCGTTCATCCGAAGTATTAATCAATTTTTTGCCATTTTCAAAAAGGGCATTTACTTCAGGCAGGTATTTCTCGAAGGCCTTTTGAATGGCCACTACAGACCAGACGAAAATTCCTGAATTCCAGTAAAATTCGCCGGTATCAACGAAAACCTGAGCCATTGCTCTATCAGGTTTCTCTGTGAAGGTCTTTACTTTATAAAGATTGTCATAATGGTTGAAATCAATTTTCTCATTGACCTGAATATAACCATATCCGGTTTCTGGCCTGGATGGCTGAATGCCTAAGGTAAGAAGCACTTCATTCTCGCCCGCAAACTGCAGGCCTTTGTCAATTTCGTTGAGGAAAAGATCCTCCTTCAGTATAAGGTGATCAGAAGGTGAAACTACAATTTTAGCGGTCGGACAAATGCTCATTATTTTGTGGGTGGCATAAGCAATACACGGGGCGGTATTCCGACGAAGGGGTTCCAGCAAAACCTGTGATTCTTTGAGCAGTGGCAATTGTTCCAAAACCAGATCTTTGTAATTTTCGCTTGTAACAATGTACACATTCTCTGCTGGCATTATTCTGTTGAATCTTTCAAAAGTCAACTGTAACAGCGTTTTTCCAATTCCCAGAATATCAATAAACTGTTTTGGCCTGTCGGCCGTACTCAATGGCCAGAACCTGCTTCCGATTCCACCGGCCATAATAACGCAATAGTTTTTACAATTTCCCATGATCAGGCTATTTTTACCAAAATTAGCATATATTTTCAATTCCTGCTCACTTTGTCATCAAAACTGAATTACAAATAGAATCAAGCCATTATTTAAATAATTTGTACTTTTATCAAAAAATTTCATGAGGGCATTCAATGAAATCGGAAACTATTTTTTGTTGATGTACCGGGTTTTCAGCAGGCCGGAGAAGGGCCTCATTTATTGGCGTCAGTTGCTGCTTGAGATTGAAAAACTGGGAATTCAGTCCATGGGAATCGTAGCCATCATCTCCGTCTTCATGGGTGGAATTATAACTCTTCAGCTTACTTACAACATGTCCAATCCCCTGATGCCTACCTATCTCATTGGGCTTGGGAACCGTGATACCCTCATTCTTGAATTCTCCTGTACTGTTTTAAGTTTGATGCTGGCAGGGAAAGTCGGTTCAAATATTGCCTCTGAGATAGGCAGTATGAAAGTGACCGAACAGATAGATTCGTTGGAACTGATGGGGGTCAATGCAGCAGCTTTTCTGATACTTCCCAAGACGGTTGCGGTTGTTTTCATTAGTCCGATTCTGTTTATCTTAAGTGTTTTCTGTGGAATAGTAGGGGGATTAATAGCAGGGCCGATTTCAGGAATTGTTACAGTTGCTGAATACATGAATGGTATCAAGACCATGTTTGTCCCTTTCTTTATCACCTTTTCCATTGTCAAGACCTTGGTTTTTGGGTTTTTAATTGCAACCGTTCCAGCGTATTGGGGGTTTAATGTACAAGGCGGAGCCCTCGAGGTAGGTCGTGCCAGTACGCGTTCTGTGGTAAACACCAGCATACTGATACTCTTCTTCGATTTGATATTGACACAATTGCTTTTCAAATGATAGAGATAAGAAACATTAAGAAGTCGTTTGAAAGAAGGGACATTCTCAAGGATATCTCAACAGTTTTTGAGAAAGGCAAGACCAATTTGATCATAGGTCAGAGTGGATCAGGTAAAACAGTGTTGCTTAAATCGATAGTGCGGCTGATTGAGGTGGATGGAGGCGAGATCCTGTTTGATGGAAGGGACATCAGGCTGATGAATTTCAGTGAGCTTATAAAACTTAGACAGGAAATGGGGATGGTTTTTCAGGGGGGAGCCCTCTTCGATTCCTTGAGTGTTGCTGAAAATGTCAGATTTCCCATGGATATGTTTACGACCAAGACAACTGGAGAAAAAAATAAGCATGTCGATTTCTGTCTGGATCGAGTCAATATCAAAGGATCGCATCATCTTTTCCCATCTGAAATATCAGGGGGAATGCGAAAGAGAGTAGCCATTGCAAGAGCCATTGCCCTCAATCCTAAATACCTTTTCTGCGATGAGCCAAACTCCGGACTCGATCCTGTTACCTCGATTTTGATTGACAATCTAATCAAAGAGATCACTGTTGAATTCGACATTACTACGCTGATCAATACCCATGATATGAATTCTGTAATGGAAATTGGCGATAACATATTGTTTATCTCGGAGGGGGAAAAAGGATGGGAGGGGAACAATACCCAGGTGCTTTTTACAAGAAACAAAAAACTCAACGAGTTTGTATTTGCGTCTCCTTTGTCGAAACGAATCCGGGATTTAAAGCAAAGGGAGGATGATGAATGAGAGGTAGATTTTTTCTAAAGTTGTTTGTATTGCTGCTATTGACAGCTTGTTCAGGGCATAATCTGCCTTCAGGTGTTTTACCCTCAAAGAAAATGGTTTCTATTCTTGTAGACATCCATCTCTCTGAAGCCATAAACAACCATAAGTACAATATCTCCATGATCAGAGACAGCCTTCCCGAAGATCTTTATCTTTCAATCTGTAAAAAGCATCAGGTTGATAGGGCAGATATAGAAAAATCGCTGCTTTACTATGGAAAGCACACCAAAGAATTTGTCCCTGTTTACAATGAAGTGCTTAATATATTGAGTGAGATGGAGATCAAAGCCAAGAGCGATTCGGCTCGGCCGATCCATTCGGGTGGGTATGATCTGGATACTTCCAAGATCAAAAAAACCTCACCCACGGCTGTGAAAACAAAAACAGCAGATCATTGAATTCTATTTTGAAAAATTCTTTGCATGCGTAAAATTTCGGCTCACCTTATATTGGATGGTAGGGGCAATAGTTTCACGAAAGGCATATTGTCAATTGATGCGACCGGGACAATCATTGATATTCAAGAAACCAATGGGGATTTTCACGAATCAGCCGAGGTCGAATTTTACAGTGGAATCTTGGTACCTGGTTTTGTTAATTCCCATTGCCACTTGGAACTTTCGCACCTTCAGGATGCCACGACAGAAGGTACAGGTTTTGTTAACTTCATTCGACAAGTAACGAGGAACAGAAACAGTCCATCTGAAATAATCGAACTGGCAGCCGAAAAAGCCGATGTTTTGATGCAGAAGAATGGTATCGTAGCAGTGGGTGATGTAGCCAACGGGACATCGGCCTTTGAAACAAAGAAAATTTCTAAAATCGATTACCATACTTTTGTGGAAGTATTGGGATTCGTTCCTGCTGGTGCAGCAAAGGCAATGGAAGTTGCCAGAGGTTGTGTGAGGGAGGCCGACAGATTGGGATTGAGGGCCTCTATTGTTCCACATGCCCCTTACTCTGTCTCCCTTCAACTATTCAACGCCATTTCAAGCGAAGCTGTTGAAAGAGATTCAATACTAACAATTCATAGTCAGGAAAGTCTTGCCGAAGATGAATTGTTCGAGTCCGGAGAAGGAGAGATGTTTGAATTTTTCAAAGATAGCCTGGCCATTGATACCTCCTTTTTCACCCCTACCGGGGAAAGTGCTTTGAAGAGTACCCTAAAATTGTTGCCGTCAGAGAATCATTTGTTAATGGTGCATAACATTTTCTCCTCACAAAATGACATAGAATACATCAGGCAAACCAGAGACCTCAATCATACCTGGTTTGTACTTTGTCCGGGATCAAATTTATACATACAGAATAAAATTGCCGATGTCGAACTTTTCAGAAAAAATCAGGTGCAAATTTGTCTTGGAACAGATGGCTTGTGTTCGAATCACCAGCTTTCAATTCTGGAAGAGATGAAGATAATACAGTTCGTCTACCCTTCAATTCCGGTTGATGAACTTGTTGGCTGGGCTACTTTTAATGGAGCAAAGGCCTTAAAAATAGATCATTGGGCAGGTTCATTTGAAGTAGGGAAGCGACCAGGTGTCAATTTGCTTTCGGGAACTGATCTGATAGGAAAGAGGCTCTTGCCAGGTACCAGGGTAAGAAAAATTGTTTAAAGATGCACACCAAAAGAATTTCAGTTTATGGCGACCTTTCTTTTTGACCAAACAATTTTCGGACCTTTGATAAGTCGTCGATTGGGTATTTCGTTAGGAATCAACCTTCTTCCGAACGATACAAAACTCTGTTCCTTCGATTGCATCTACTGCGAATGTGGTTGGAATCCCAAGAAGGGGAAAATTAAGCCAGTGTTGCCCAATCGCGAAGAGGTAAGAGAACAATTGATGCATAAATTAATTGAAATGGGGTTGTCTTCGCAACTTCCTGATGTCCTGACTTTTGCTGGAAACGGAGAGCCAACCCTTCATCCTGAATTTGACAAAATCATTGATGACACCATCCAATTGAGGGATGAATTCTCACCAGGGTCAAAGATTGCGGTTCTTTCCAATGCCACCATGTTGCATAAAACCAAGGTGGTAGAGGCTCTCAAAAGGGTTGATGACAACATCCTTAAACTCGATTCAGGGACTTTGGAAACCATTTCTTTGTTAAACAAACCAATTGGAAAATTTGATCTGATGGCGTTAACGGGCCAACTTAAAAAATTTGATGGTAATCTGGTCATTCAAACGATGTTCCTGAAGGGCTCCTTCGAAGGAATAAAGTTTGACAATACTTCTAAGATGGAGTTAGAAAATTGGATTGCCTTGTTGAAAGAGATTCGTCCAAAGATGGTGATGATCTATTCTGTGGCAAGAGATACTCCTGCCACAGATCTGGTAGGAGTAGAGTTGAAACAACTGCAACGCATCGGGAGACTTGTCGTTAAAGAGACCTCCATCCCGGTTCAGGTGAGCGGATAAAAAAATTCAATGGAAATAGAAATTCTACAATTGACAGAGGGTGCAAAAAGGGCAAGCGGAACAACTGTCATCATTGATGTGTTCCGCGCCTTCTCCACTGCGTGTTACCTCATCGCTGCAGGCGCAGAGCGGATCATCCCGGTTGAACAAGTCGAAGAGGCTATGAAAATGAAAGCACTCTTTCCTGAAGCCATATTAATTGGTGAGCGACAAGAAAGAAAAGTTTCTGGATTTGATTTTGGGAATTCTCCATCTCATATTCAAGCCAAGGATTTGAAAGGGAAAACTATCATCATGACCACAAGTTCCGGTACAAAAGGTCTGATGAATGCAGCTTCTGCTTCTGAAATCCTTACCGGGAGTTTTGTCAATGCTTCGGCAATCGTCCGATATATAAGGGCTAAGAATCCAGTTCGGGTTAGTCTGGTCTGCATGGGTTATGAAGGAGTCAGACCCACCCAGGAAGATACTTTTTTTGCGGAATACATCAAAGCAAAGCTACAGGATGATCCGACCGATTTTGATAGGATAAAGTCTTTGCTTCGTGAAGGTGATGGGGCAAGGTTGCTGGATCCTGCAAATCATGAGTTTTCTCCTGCCAGTGATTTTGACCTCTGTTTGGCATTGGACAGCTTTAATTTTGTCCTGCAATTGGTGGATGAAGGCGAATGGAAAGTGCTCAGGAAGATTGAGGTGAACCCATGAACACCTGTTTTCAACTCAACTTCCGGACTCTTTCTTCGGAGAAGAACAAATCATAAATTAGATTAGTCATTTTAGTCACGTTAGCTCACTTTCTCATGAAGCATTATGATTTTGACGAAATAATCTCCCGGAAGGGAACAGATTGTGAAAAATACGATCATCTCCAAAGTCATTTTGGCAATGGAAATGCCATCCCAATGTGGGTGGCAGACAGTGATTTCAGGGTGCCTGATTTTATAACCGCCGCAATTCGCTACAGGGCTGATCATGAGGTTTATGCTTATTCCTTTCGCCCTGACAACTATTTCAATTCGATCATCAGGTGGCAGTATCAAAGGCACGACTGGCATATTGAGCGGGAGATGATTCTGCCTACCCAGGGAGTCGTTTCAACTCTTTCGTCGATCATTATGGCTTTTACAGAACCAGGGGACGAAGTTGTAATTCAGCCACCTGTTTATACACCATTCTTTACTTGTGTCAAAGAATGCGGAAGAAAAGTAGTTGAAAATCCCCTGATCAATACGGATGGTCAGTATCGTTTCGATTTTGAAGATTTAGAGGCCAAGATCAGCAAGGATACAAAGTTGCTGTTTCTGTGCAATCCTCACAATCCCGTGGGCAGGGTTTGGACTAAAGAAGAACTTGCGAAATTAGGCAATATATGCTTGAATAACAATGTTCTGATTGTCTCTGATGAAATTCATTCGGACCTAATTTATTCGGGATTTAAACATCTTCCACTGCCAAAGATCAGTCAGGAACTTTCAGAAAATTGCATAGTATGTATGGCTCCTAGCAAAACGTTTAACATTGCAGGACTTTCAACATCTTACGTAGTTATTCCAAACAGGAAGATCAGGCATAAATTTGATCATTTTTTGCAGATGCTTCACCTAAAAAATGGCAATTTGTTTGGTAATATTGCCTTAGAAGCTGCCTATCATCATGGAATGGAGTGGGTGAACCAGCAAAATAACTATCTTGAAATCAACCGTGATGGCATGATTTCATTTTTTGAAAAGAAGATGCCCAGGGTAAGGATGACCTTTACAGAAGCCACTTATCTGGCCTGGCTGGATATGCGCGAATATGGAATTTCGGAAGGGGATCTGAACAGATTGCTGATTGACAAGGCAGAGATTGTCTTAAACAAGGGATCCATATATGGGATCGAAGGTGCTGGCTTTTTTAGGCTGAATTTTGCTTGTCCGCGACAGGTACTGGAAGAAGCACTGATTCGAATGGAGCGGGAACTGGGAAGTTGAACAGGTACGCTAACTTGTTCTGAGCAAGATCTGTCCGGAAAAACGACGGAGTTCATCTTTTTCGGAATCTTCAATGCCTAAAAGCTCTAATGATTCAATGGCTTTGTCATGGTAAGTATTCATCAAGATCCTTGTAGCTTCGGCAGCTCCTGAGCGACTGTAGATCTCCCTGAAAGTTTCGATTTTTTCATTTGGATCAAAAACTGATTTGTTGATCCATGTTAGCAATTTGGAACGGTCGGTAGCATCACTCAACTCAATCGCTTTGAGTAAAATAAAGGTCTTTTTGTTCTCACAGATGTCACCTCCAATTTTCTTTCCAAAGGATTCCTCTGTACCGTAGACGTCAAGCCAATCATCTTGTAACTGAAATGCAATTCCTATTTTGATGCCAAAATCATAAAGTAATTGACAACTATGAGCATCCGCACCCGCCAGGATAGCCCCCATTTTGAGACTACAAGCAATTAAAACTGCAGTCTTTAATTTTATCATATCCAGATATTCAGAGATATTTACCTCTTCTTTTTCTTCAAATTCCATATCGTATTGCTGTCCTTCACATACTTCCAGGGAGGTAGTCGAAAAGAGAGAGAGTATTGGCTTAAGTTTGGAGGGATCACATCTTGATAGCAATCGAAAAGAGAGAATTGACATGGCATCTCCACTCAAGATGGCACTGTTGACACCATATTTTGCATGAACCGAAGGATTGCCGCGACGAATGAAGGCATTGTCCATGATGTCATCGTGCAGCAGTGTGAAGTTGTGAAAAAACTCAATGGCAGAGGCTGCCGGATAGATGGCCTCAAGTTCGGAGGTAAATAGGGAAGCTGCATGTAAAAGCAGCACAGGTCTGATTCTTTTCCCATTTCTCTCCAGCGAGTACGAGATGGGTTCATATAAATGAAGCGGATTTGTTAAACGGATAGCATCCACCTCTTCCTGAAATATTTTTTCGAAAGAATCTTTGAGATGCTGAAAAGTGCGCATGGCTTACTTCGTGTCCGGTTCTGTTTCAGCAAAGAATTTTTCATCATTGATCATCTTGCAATGACCAACAAATCGGGCTCCGGGTTCTACAGAAAGTTTTCCCATGGTCAGGTTCCCGACGATGGATGCACTTCCTTTTAAGGAGAGGAGCTCTTTGACCACAATTTCACCAGTAACAAAACCCATGATTTCGGCACTCGTACATCGAATTATACCATTTATTTTTGAATCAGGACCAACCACCACCCTTCCTTTACAATCAAGGTCACCTTCCAGAATCCCATCGATGCGAATGTCACCGTTGGACTCGATATTTCCTTTGATAATAGTGTCCTGAGCAATAGTATTCAGGGCTTTGACTTCGTTAATGACTGGTTTTGACATGGTTTTTTGTATTGATCTGTTTAAAATGCCTATGAAGATAATAATTTACAAGGATTATCTCCAAAAATAGACAACAAAAAAATCCCTTTCGGGATTCTTTAAAAGTTGTTCCAAAACAAAATTGACAGTTTGTTTTCCCGAACAATTAGACGGATGCGCTTTTCTCGATAGCCAGCTTACCCCTGTAATAACCGCATTCAGCGCATACAGTATGATATTTTACCGCTGCGCCGCAATTGGAACAGGATGAAATTTGGGCTGGAATTGCTTTGTCGTGCGTCCTGCGCTTATCTCTTCTGGTACTGGAATGTTTGTGCTTAGGATGTGCCATTTTAATATACTTTACTTAATTACCACTAAATTTTTTTAAATCATTCCATCTTGGGTCGTCCGATTCATCCAAGTTGCTACGGTGATGCCGAAGTTCTTCCAGTTTTTTCATCATAACCGGATCACACAACGTCACTCCATCATTTCCAACCGGGTGTATTCTCCGGATTGGCAAACTTAAAATCACGAATTCATAGATATACTGAGCGATCTCAACCTGAAAATCAGTTGGATGAAGATAAATCAATTCGGCTTCATCCTCGACAGTTTTATCACTGAATTTGACCAGCAGTTTTCTTTCGCTCTTCAGAGGGTAACTGAAATTTTCCAGACAACGATCGCAAATCAAAGTAACTGCTCCGTTGATAGCAAAAGACAATTTCAGGTAGGTCGAACGTTTTTCAAGTTCTACCTGAACTTCCAATTCACCTTCTGTTACTTCCGAGTTTTCGAATTCAGCAAAGAAACGATCATTGACATTGAAGTCAAATTGATGCTTCCCCTCACTCAATCCAGAAAAAGGAAGGGTGTAATGCGAAAGGTAGTTCATAATTAACCTGCTTAAAAAGCTTGGCAAAGGTATAAAAAATATTTCACAAAAAGGGAAATCACAATTATGAAAATCAGAATATGAGAAAATGTGAGCATTTGCGGATAAAACTTAATTGCCACAACATTTTTTTCAACTGTTACATCTTCATTTTCCTCACCGCCTGACAGATACCTTCCGTGTCGAACCCACACTCATGGTAGAGTTCCTGTTGGGTCCCCTGTTCCACAAAACGATCGGGTACTCCAAGTCGTACAATGGATTTCTTCCAACCTTTGGTAGCAAAATACTCCAGCACTGCACTACCAAAACCACCATCTACAATACCGTCTTCGACGGTTATTATGTGATCGAAGCGTAAGGCTACTTCTTCCAGAATTCCTTGATCGATTGGCTTTACGAAGCGCATGTCGAAATGAGCTACGGAGATATTTTCGGTGGCAAGAATTTTGAGAGCTTCTGAGACAAAGTTGCCGGGATGACCTATGGATAGAATGACAACATCTTGGCCATCAGCTAATTTTCTCCCTTTCCCAACAGAAATTTCTTCCCATGGATGCTGCCATTCATAGTGCCTGCCATCTCCCCGAGGGTAGCGAATTGCAAATGGTCCTTTGTTGTCAAGTTGAGCAGTATACATCAAGTTCCGCAGTTCTATCTCATCCATAGGGGCTGAGACGGTCATATTGGGAATACTCCTCATAAAGGCAAGGTCGAAAACTCCATGGTGGGTGGCTCCATCTGCCCCAACCAATCCACCCCTGTCCATGCAGAAAACAACATTGAGCTTCTGTAACGCAACATCATGAATTACCTGATCATACGATCTTTGCATGAAGGAGGAGTAGATATTTACAAAAGGTATTTTTCCCGAGACGGCTAACCCGGCAGCGAAAGTTACTGCATGTGGTTCGGCGATTCCAACATCAAAGGCCCTGTCGGGCATAGCCTCCATCATGATGTTCATGGAACAGCCACTTGGCATGGCAGGAGTGACACCGACGATATTCCTGTTTTTTCTGGCCAGCTCAAGAAGCGTTTGTCCAAAAACAAACTGATATTTAGACACTTTGGGTGAGCAATCCGGATCATTGAAAATTTCACCCGTCACAACATCAAATTTGCCTGGGGCATGCCACTTGGTGGCATCATTTTCTGCTGGGATAAAGCCTTTCCCTTTTTTAGTCAGAATGTGAAGAAGTTTGGGGCCAGGAATCTCTTTCAGATCCTTGAGTGTCCTGGTAAGTGCCACTACATCATGGCCATCAACAGGTCCAAAATATCTAAATCCAAGAGCTTCAAACAAATTGCTGTCGTCAAAGACTATTGATTTAACGGCATGTTGGTGTTTGCGCAACAATGCGAGCATATTTCGTCCTGCGCGCTTAAAATGTTTTAAGACCTTCCAAACCCCCGATCTCAAGCGGTTGTATGCCCTGGAAGTCTGCATCCTGACGAAATATTTGCTGATGCCTCCCACATTTGGATCGATAGACATGTTGTTGTCATTCAGAACCACCAAAAGGTCTGCATTGGTTCCACCGGCATTGTTTAACCCTTCAAAGGCCATGCCTCCAGTCATTGATCCATCGCCTATAACAGCAATTACCTTGCGCTCTTTTTCTCCATTTAACTGGGCTGCGATGGAAATTCCCAAAGCTGCAGAGATGGAGGTAGAGGAATGACCTACCCCAAAGGCATCGTATTCGCTCTCAGAGAGAAGGGGGAAGCCACTGAGCCCTTTGTATCTTCTGTTGGTGTGGAATTGTTTTCTTCTACCTGTGAGAATTTTATGACCGTATGCCTGGTGCCCAACATCCCAGATAAGTTTATCGTACGGTGTATTGTAAACGTAATGCAAAGCGACTGTCAATTCTACCACACCCATACTTGCTCCAAAATGTCCTGGATTGCAAGATGCTTCAAGGATAATCAGTTCTCTCAGCTCTGCACATACTATTGGCAAATCCCTTTCTTTAATTTTTTTAAGATCGGATGGATAGTCAATATTTTCGAGCAAATTTGCCATTAAAACCAGACTTATGTAAAACCAATGTTAATTGTAGTGTTCAGGAAACAAAGATAGGCTTAATAAGTTTATTTTTTTGTCCAGGCAGATTTAAGGGTATGTGCCTCCAAAGATTCTACCATAAGTTCACCACCCTGGGTATAAAGTATCAACTCCTCTTCTCCTGGAGTTGGGGTAAAACAGGTGCTTGTTACAGATTCTCCCTGGTTGGCAAATATTTCAATGGAAGAGCGATCGAGCAGAATCTCAAGTTGTATTTTACCTTGAATGGGTTCCAAAGGCATTTTTACACCATTGATATCCAATATTTTTTTTGCGCAGTCGTATTTGATATCTGTGCCATTTGATTGTTTCCCATTTCGTACGACAAAACCAAAACTGTCGGCATTCTTCTGTACCAAGGTGGTCTTAATGAAAATTACATCAGCCTTCATTCCCCCAAGGAGATTTCCTTTGATTCCTGGAATCAGATTCTTGTCTTTTTTGATGATTTCATGAACGTACAAGCTGGAAAGGGTGGATACAGGTTTTCTGCACAAAACTGTGCCCTTGGATGTTGAGCGCAGGGACAATTCAGTTGGGAAGCTCATCTGGCCATTAAAGGCCATATCCGGATATTCTCCTCCTCTCATCCAGGCTATCTGTATCACCTTCCCATCCGGTGCATTGGATAAGGTTTGGGAAGCGAAGAAATTTTTGCCATAATCGAGTTTTTGAAGCTGTGTCTCCGGTATGAAAGTTAATCCATCAAAAGATCCGATTTTGTACTCCCCTTCTCCGCTGAGAAGAACCCACCTCTTTTGGGTCGGCTTTCCTTCAAAGGCTACTTCAAAGATATCCGGACATTCGTCAAATCCTTCCAGACTGCTCTTCAATTCCCAATGAATCAAATCAGAAGAGTTGTAAAAAGAGATTCCTCCTTTTTTTGTATCGGATCTTTTCCCATGGTACAAAGTTAGAACCCATTTTGCGGAAGGTGCATGGTAAAAGACCTTTGGATCATGTGCATCCGTCCCTGTAGTTTCCAGAATTGGATTGTTGGCATATTTTTTCCAGCCAATGCCATTGTCGGTGCTAAAGGCAAGATGTTGATTGCCCTGACTATCCGAATAGAACAGCAGCAACGGTTTCTCCCCGTTTTGTTGCAAGCCTGTCACATTTAATGAGTCAAATACGGCTGAGCCAGCCATCGGTCGACATGAAGTGACATCGGTTGCTTTCAAGTCAGGGGTAAAAGCGAAGGGTAGATGCTGCCAGTGCACCAAATCGCTACTCACTGCATGCCCCAGCTGGTTGTTGAGTACTTTGTCGTTGATTGAAACATTTTGATAGAAAAGATGGTACTCACCTTTGTAGAAAATGAATCCATTTGGTTCAAAAAGCCAGTTCTTCTCAGGTGAAAAATGGACTTGAGGTCGATATTTCTCATTGTAATACCTACTATCTGACTTGGCAGCCATTAGGATTAGAACAGTAAGGAGTAAATATATTGGTCGAATCATAAATCAGGAAATTTAGCTTTGTTAGCATTCTTCACGGAATTTTTCAAATATACAGTTTATACGAAACTTTATCCTGGATAGAGCTATAAATCTCACAACAGATAAAATCTTACTTTTGAGCCTTGAATGAAGTGCCTGAAGTCTGAAATGTACTTGTCTGCTTTCTTTAATTTACCAAAAGTATCCATCTCCAGTCACTTTAGAAAGCTTTAGTCACTCAATAAAAGATAGCAAATGGACAATAGCATCGAAATAATGGCGCCGGTAGGATCTTACGAATCGTTGGTGGCGGCAATCCAAGCAGGAGCAGGTTCGGTTTATTTTGGCGTTGAACACCTGAACATGAGGGCAAGATCTGCAAATAATTTTACGCTTGAAGATCTTCAGGAGATTGCCCGAAGGGCTGGAAAGGCAGGCGTCAAAACTTATCTCACATTGAATACAGTGGTTTTTGATGAGGAAGCAGATACAGTCCACAGGATTGTTCAGGCAGCCAAGGAGGCCGGTGTCTCTGCAGTAATTGCTTCCGACTTCTCCGTTATTCAAGCATGCAGGTCGATAGGAATGGAAGTTCATATTTCCACCCAATTGAATATCACCAATTATGAAACCATTAGATTCTATGCACAATTTGCCGATGTGATGGTACTGGCTCGAGAAATGAATATCGGACGGGTCTGGGAAATTTCGAAAAAGATCAAGGCGGATGATCTGCGCGGACCGGGTGGTGAATTGATCCGGCTTGAAATGTTTGTTCATGGGGCTTTGTGTATGGCTACTTCAGGCAAATGTTACCTCTCTTTGCATGAGATGAATTCATCTGCCAACAGGGGATCTTGCATGCAAAGTTGTCGCCGTGCCTATACTGTCACTGATAAGGAAACCGGGGCAGAACTGGAGATAGACAATGAGTACATCATGTCGCCCAAAGACCTGAAAACAATTCATTTTCTTAATAAAATCCTGGACGCCGGGGTGACGGTTTTGAAAATTGAGGGTCGTGCCAGAAGTGCTGATTACGTGAAATGTGTAGTTCAATGCTACCGCGAAGCTGCCAATGCCTACCTGGAAGGGACCTTTAACAAAGAGAAAGTTGCCAATTGGGACGAGAGACTTTCGACTGTATTTAACAGAGGTTTCTGGGATGGTTACTATCTTGGGCAACAGTTGGGAGAATGGAGTGGAAATTATGGTTCACTGGCCTCCAAACGACGCGTATATCTTGGAAAAGTGACCAATTTTTTCACCAATATCAGTGTTGGGGAGTTCAAATTAGAGACAGGAACGCTGAAGCCTGGCGATGAGATACAAATTACCGGACCTAGCAGTGGCGTTATGCAAACAATAGTAACCGAGGTGAGGGTTGCCATGTTGCCTGTTGATGAGGCTCCTAAAGGATCGTACTGTTCCGTAACTGTACCTTCCAAGGTGAGAAGGTCAGATAAAATTTACAAAATTGTGGATGCCTCTCAGGTGAAATCCCAGTAGGAAGTTATAATTGCCCGTTTTGGGAATATTTGTTGAAACCACTGGTTTTCCTCGTTAAAATGCTATTTTTACCCTTGAATCTAAATACGATCATGGGGAAAAGAATTTTGATTTTTATTACCATCCTTCTGATTGCTGGGATATTTACCGCTTGGTATTTCTTTGCCAAAGAATCGAAGTACATGGGGAATTCTCCTGTCAAAGCAGTTTCGTTAGATACCCCATACTTTATTCGGATTCGAAATTTGGGTGATTTTGTATCCAAAACAATGAATAACAATGGGTTGCACTCAATTCAATCCATCCCCGGATTATCGGATTTATTCAATGATCTCTCCATCGTAGATTCACTAAAATCGCACAACAAAATTGTCGGTAATTTTCTTGAGCACAAAGAGTTGATTCTTCTGCCAGGAACTATTTCGAATGTATATGTACTTGATATTGTTAGTATTGTAGAGAAAAATAGTGCACATGCCATCTTTCGGGACTACTTCCAGGCCAAAAATATTACAGCCACTGAGACAAGGATAGGGAATGTATCTGTTCAGGTTTATGATTGGCTCGAGAAGGGAGAAAAGAGGAAGCTGATCACCTCTTTTTACAGGGGACTCTTAATCGTTGGCAGTGACGGTGCTGACCTGCAAAAGGCATTTAGTCAGTTGGACAGATCCTCCTTGATGGATGACATTGATTTTCTGAAAATTAAGAAGAATTCAACGGAGAATGTTGACATCAATATTTATCTCAACCACAAGAAGTTGCCTAATTATTTGGCCCGCTTTTATATTGACACAATTCAGGTGGGTCAGCGACTTTCATCTTGTGGAAAATGGACTGAAATTGACTTGATTCAAAGAGATCGTCAGTTTCTTGCGAATGGATTCACTGTAATGGACACAATCATGTCCGGTTATTTGGCCGCCTTTAGGCACCAAAAACCCTTGTCAGGCAATCTGACAAGATTCATGCCTGCTACAACCAGCGGTTTTGTCTCCATCAAATTGTCTGATCCTGCAATATATTTCAAGGATTATTGTGATTTTTTGCTAAGGAGCAATCAATTAGACACATTCAAGAAAATATCAGTGATCTTTGGAAGTGATCTAAAAATGGATGTAACGTCTTATTTGAAGAAAATTTGGACTGGGGAGGCTGCCGTGGTTTGTACCAATTTTAGTTTGGGAGAACCATCTGAAAACAGATTTCTCCTTGTAAAGACTAAATCCGAAGGGGAAGATCCACTTGCGGTCGCATTAAAGAGGTGGGGTCAAATTGCCGAAAATCGGAAAAAGATTCCTGAGGCAGTAGAAATGGCCAAATGCAATATCTTTCCTGTTCCCCATCAAAACTTCGGGAGTCTCATCGGTGAATCGCTTTTTGGTTCTGTACAAACCAATTGGATGACAATTGGCGATGGATATATTTTAATAGGTTGTACACCTGGCTCTCTGAAAAGATACCAGACCCTCCTGCAAAATGGCGAGTTGCTGTCTGAAAGGCCATCCTATTCAGATTTTTCCGCCAACCTGACCAGGAGTTCGAATTTTTATCTTTGGACTTCTCCAGGTTACTCTTTGCCATTTTTTAAGCAATGGTTGAGGCCTGACTTTGCCTCAAAATTGGATGAATCCGGATCAATCCTAAAAAAAATTGAAAACATATCCTGGCAATGGGGTTTTGAAAATGGGATGGTCTATAATTCGGCTTCCCTGGCGCTGAATCCTGATGCTGACCAATATCAGGTGCCCTTCTGGCGTTACCGGCTAAAGGCTAAATTATTGAGTCAACCTCAATTCGTCAATTTTTCAGAAAAAGGCAAATTCAGTGATTTGATTTTCCAGGGTGTGGACAATTTTCTGACTGCAGTGGACAAGGATGGTCAGGAGCGATGGAGAATACGGTTGGAGGCTCCTGTTGTTGGGAAGTTTAAAAAAATCGCCAGTGTCAAGAGCGGTGAATTTCAGCTTCTTTTTAATACGAGTCAGGCCATTCACTTGATTGATAGGAATGGGATTGAATTAAAAAATTTCCCAATAAAGCTTAAATCTCCTGCAGCAAATGAGGTTGTTGCGTTTGATTATGAAGGCAAAAAGGAATTTAGGTTTCTCATCGCCTGCCGTGACAGGAGCGTCTGCAATTTTGACAAAAGTGGTAGGTCGGTAACGGGATGGCAACCAAAAGTAACGGAGCATTTGGTTGAATTTCCGGTGCACTATTTTAGGGTGGATGCCAAAGATTATCTTGTCTACTTCGACAAAACGACAACTTTTATCTTGGACAGGCAGGGTAAAGTGAGGGTAAAGTTAAAAGAACAGTTTGTCCACTCTAAAAACGATATTTTTCTGATTTATGGCCACACCGGGACACCTCAACTTGTTACCACTGACGAGCTTGGGAATATCAGGTTAACGGGGTTTGATGGTGTTGGGAAGAAAATAGTTGCCACTGGTTTTTCCAACGCACATCTTTTTTTCCCGGCAAGTCAGATGGAAGTTGGAAGTAGTGACTTTATTTTTCTGGACAGGGATAAGTTATCCAGGTTGGATGGGTACGGGAAATTGATCTCTTCGCGCTTGTTGAAGGAGAAGTTAGCTGGAACACCTTCCATTTCTACTGATAAAAAAGGGGAAATGGTTGAAATTTATTGTCCTGAGACCGGGAAAGCCTTCCTGGTAGGAAAAAATGGTTTAATTTTAGATTCTTTTCTGCCTGCATCATACAATCTTTTAACAATTGGTTCCTTTGATCGGGGAAGGGATGTTTCCAGTGTAATTGCCTGTTCTCAGGATGGGTTTTTGTCCAACTTTCAAACGATCTTAAAATGAAGACATATTTCTTTCTATACTTTTTTTGCCTGGCGATGATCTCCATGACATCATGTAATCTCAATGATTTTCAGCTGAATAAATTTGCAAAAATCACCGAGTTGAGTCCAATGATTTACAGACCTTTCACCACGGGGGTCTATCCTGCAAAGGATTATGCAACTTTTCCAGAGACGGCATTTATGCCGGTTTTGGAGGATTCACTTGTTTACAAACCTATCTCCTATCCTCTTAACGGAATGACTTTCAATACGACGGGTACAGATTCGATGGTGGTGATCATCAAAACAATCAATGAAACACCCATGAAATACCGTTATTCACTGTCATTTAACGGAACCATACTTGATTCAAGAACAAAGAGTAAATTTTTGAATGCTGCCGCCATCAATTCCCAGGGAGATGTCATGTCAACTTCTGCGGATTCGCTTGAATATTTTTTAAAACCGGCTGATGTCAAGAATCTGGGGGCTGCAACGCAGATAGATATGGCCATCACCCTTTATCAACCCGATAAGGGAACTGTTGTAGCACATGTTTTAAAGACATCTCAAATCACTTTTAAAATTGGATTCAGGGCCCCTTTAAATCTGCTAAATGTTAGATTATGAGGCAGATAATTAATTTTATTCTCGCTGTTGTATTGATTTTTGGAGGAATTATTGAATCAAAAGGGCAGCCAAATTCGCTTTATTTTTTGAAAGGTGTTCCGCAGACCAAGGATCTGAATCCGGCGCGACCCGGCATTGAGAATGGTTTTTACATTGGAATGCCGTTTTTTACCAAGCTCGATCTTTCACTTAATACCAACAACTGGAGTTACAACGATTTAATTCACATGGGAAGTGGGAAGCAAAAAGATTCACTGGTATATGATTTTAAGAAATACATCTCTGCTCTTGACAACAATAATTTTATTAATGAAGCCGTCTCCTTAACTTTGCTTGAATTCGGCTGGAAGAAAGAGTCCAATTTTTTTGCATTCTCATGGACGGAGCATGAATTTTCGGAGACTTTTTTCACCAAGAATTTGGTGAACCTCATGTATTATGGGAATGTTCCTTATTTGGGAAGCACCTATCTGTCAGGCTATTTTGGTGTAGGAGCCCAACACTACCGCGAGTTTGCGTTCACTTATGCAAAGGATCTGAACAAAAAATTGCATGTAGGTATTACCGGGAAACTGCTTTTTGGACTTGCCGGAGTAAAGACCACCGGTCTCAATGTTGTGGCGGGAATGCCCATCAGTGGCGATCAGATAGACATGGGAGCAACCGGAAAGGTTTTTCTTTCGGCACCTGTTGACATTCAATTGAAAAACAACAACAGTTATCAACTTCTGTCCGGATATCAGTTGGTAACAAACAATAAATTCAGTACCGGGAGTTATTTGTCGAACTTCAGCAATCCCGGATTTGCGGTGGATCTGGGGCTTTCTACCCAGCTTAGCAGGAAATTTGATCTTTCTGTAAGTCTGATCGATTTTGGATATATCTCATGGACAAAAGATGTAACGGTTTTTAATGAGAATGGTCATTTCTTATTTCGTGGTGTCAATCTGAATACACCTGCTCCGGTGACCAGTCCACCCGCACCCGTGACTGGTGTTAACGATTTGTTCCTTGCCTTGAGAGACAGTGTTCGGGCAGCTTTTTATCCAAATCAGACATCTTCCTCATTTTCTACCCTTTTGCCTGTAAAATTGTATGTAGCCGGATCCTATTCGTTCAATGAAAACTTAGCATTTGGCGGACTTGCCCGGGTTAGGATGTTCAACAACATGATTCATACCTCTTTCACGGCTTCTGTTAATGCCATCACTGCCAAAAATTTATCACTCTCGGCCAGTTATTCCATCATGGAAGCCACCTTTGATAATTTTGGTCTGGCGGCTGCCTACAAATGGCGGCATATTCAAATTTACGCCGCTTCTGACAATGTAATTGCATTTGCCAATCCAACTACCGCCCGAAATGCCAATTTAAGGATTGGAATTAATTTGCTCTTCCCGGATGAATCCAAACAAAGGAAAGGGGTTTACAACAGACGTCCCAAGCGGGTTGCCCCCGGTTGTCCGTTTTAGTAAAACTGACCTCAAAAAAATTACTATTTTTGTCCTCAGTTGAAATGCATTGTCACCATGATTCACCTTGTAATTTTAAATATTGTTTCATTCTTCGATACCATCTTGATCCTGTTGTTGTTGTATTATGGATTTAGATTTTTTCTAAGGTATTTTGGGCCCAGGGTAGTTGAAAAAGCAGCCGAAAAAATATACAGGGATCTCAAGTCGCAGGAAGATGCGAGGAGAAGGCCGGAACCTTCTGCTGCCGGCAAGGTGACCGTAGAACGCACCAATCGGAGAGATAAGAATTTTAGAAAGAGTGATGGTGAATATGTCGATTTTGAGGAGGTGAAAAAGTAGCAAACCAAATTTTCCCACTTTTGTAAAATTCTGATAGATAATATTATTATACAACAACTTACAATATGAACCAGGAGGATCTTTTTAAGAAGCTGATTGCGCACAGCAAGGAATACGGGTATATTTTTCCTTCCAGTGAAATCTACGATGGACTTGGCGCTGTTTACGATTATGGTCAAAACGGTGTTGAGCTGAAGAACAATATCAAGAAATACTGGTGGGATTCGATGATACTGCTCAATGAAAATGTGGTTGGAATCGACTCGGCTATCTTTATGCACCCAACGATATGGAAGGCATCCGGCCATGTGGATGCGTTCAACGACCCGCTAATCGACAACAAGGATTCTAAAAAAAGGTACCGCGCAGATGTGCTCATCGAAGAAGAACTTGCAAAGATTGAAGGCAAAATCGACAAAGAGGTTGAGAAGGCTCGTGGACGCTTCGGGGAATCGTTTGATGAAAAGGTGTTTAGAGAGACAAATCCAAGGGTGTTGGAGAATCAGTTAAAATGGGATGCTCTTCACAACCGTTTTGCTGAAGCCCTGAATAATTCTGATTTGGTGGAGTTGAAACAGATTATTGAAGACAATGAGATCGTCTGTCCTGTATCCGGAACCAGAAACTGGACAGAGGTAAGGCAGTTTAATCTCATGTTTTCTACCGAGATGGGTTCGACTGCTGACAGTTCGCTCAAAATTTACCTACGTCCTGAAACGGCTCAGGGAATTTTTGTGAACTACCTCAATGTTCAGAAGACTGGCCGGATGAAAATTCCATTTGGGATCGCTCAGATAGGCAAAGCCTTTCGCAATGAAATTGTTGCCAGACAGTTTATCTTTCGCATGAGGGAGTTCGAACAAATGGAGATGCAGTTTTTTGTCCGTCCCGGCACTGAGCTCAACTGGTTTGAAAAATGGAAGGAAACCCGCATCAATTGGCACAAAGCTCTGGGATTCGGAGAATCAAATTATCGTTTTCATGTCCACGAAAAGCTGGCGCATTATGCAAATGCTGCTGTAGATATTGAATTCAAATTTCCATTTGGCTTCAAAGAGGTGGAGGGAATTCATTCAAGAACTGACTTTGATCTTTCTCAGCACCAGAAATTCTCGGGTAAAAAAATTCAATATTTTGATCCTGAACTCAATGAATCTTATGTCCCTTTCGTCGTAGAAACTTCAATTGGTGTAGACAGGATGTTTCTTCAGGTCATGTCGGCTTCCTATTTTGAAGAAGAGATTGACGGGGGAGACGGAAAAAAAGATACCCGTGTCGTGCTTAGACTCCCGGCCCCACTGGCACCTGTGAAATTGGCAATCATGCCTTTGATTAAAAAGGACGGACTACCGGAGAAGGCGCGGGAAATAATGAATGAGCTGAAGTTCGAGTTCAATTGTCAATACGATGAAAAAGATTCAATTGGCAAGCGATACCGCAGACAGGACGCCATTGGAACACCTTTCTGTGTGACTGTTGATCACCAGACTTTGGAGGACAGCATGGTTACTATTCGTTACCGCGATTCCATGGAACAGGAACGGGTAGCTATAGAAAGGGTAAAGTCAATTATTGCCGGAGAGGTCAATCTAAAGAAGCTTCTTGAGAAACTGATGTAATAAAAAACCCGGCCATCGACCGGGTTTTTTATTTTACAATGAATATCACTTTTTCCTCAGAAAATTACTGACCAGAAACAAGGCACCTACCACTACAAAGGGAAGGTTGATCATCAATGCGATAGCCAATCCAATCCAGATGGAGCCGGTTCTGTGGTAATTCATCAGAAATATGGCAGGACTGAAGCCCAATCCAATTGTCATGAGTAGAATTCCACCTATTTTCTCCCATTTCCAGGCCACGAATAATGCGGCTGACAAGATGTAGGAGGGGATCAGGTGAATCAGAAAGTTACGAATTTGCTCCCATGGGGTAAGATCTGGGGCAAATGAATCAAGAGCAAACAAGCTGACAAAAAGGATCGCTGCGATACAAAGTAACCTGGGTATCCAATGAAACCAGTCAACTAGATTTTTCATTATCTGAACTTTAGTATTAAAACGATGGTTTTTCTTGGGCTTACTTCCTTATCTCCGCTTCCAGTAGTTTGATTACTTCTTCAATGGATTTTTGGCTTTCCTCTTCAGAAGAGATCTTCTTCATGTATTTGATGACTTTGTCTTTGCCAACCACCAACAATACCCCCATGCTGTTGCAGTCGCCCAACCCTAATGACGTTGGAAGAATACGGGCTTCATCCAATAAAATAACAGAACCTGCGTACTGTTTTTCTTTCTGTCTGGCTTTCATGCGGATACCTGCATTGGGAATCCAAGTGTCTTTGCAATTTGCGATGCCAATTCCCTGATAAAGCTTTTCGTCAAATTTTTTGGCCTTAACAGCATCAGAAAGCTTGTCATTGATATCTTTCACATCTGGGTCAGTGTATTGGATCAGCAAGACTTTTTCACCTACAAATGGAATTTGTTTTGGTTGATTGTTTGCATCAGAGATCATCAGAGCAGTCATCGTCTTCCCGACGATAGTTTCTGTCTGGGCCTGCATCGCAATCGGCAGCAGGTAAAAACAACAGAACAGTGCGGCAACAAGTGCGAAATGATAGCTTCTTGGGTTTTGATTTTTTTTCATCATCATCTTTGGCTTTTATTGTTTCAAGTTTGATAAAGATATAAATAAATTCATATATGTCTCATGTCTCATGTCTCATATCTCATGTCTCATATCTCATGTCTCATATCTCAAGTCTCATATCCTTCCAGTCATCTTTCCAAAGATCTCCCGTTGTTCTATCAGGGCTTTCACCTTGTCGGCAGGATCAGTGCGGCATTCCAGAAGGATCCAACCCTGGTATTGGTTCTTTAGAAAAAGGTTCATCAACTCCTGGTAAGGATAGGAAGTATCGTTGAGCTCCCGAACATGACAGATGTCTCCCAGTCTTGATTTAAGCATATTAAAATTTACCTCCAGCCCTCCACCATGGAGATCTTCGGGATTGCAGTTCCAACAAACTGTTGCGTTGGGATGGTTGGCTACATCCATGATGGCTTTGATGTTGGTTATTTCCTGAGTTTCATTGCCGTGTACCTCCAGGCGCAATTTTTGCCCCATGTCGGCACCGAATTTGGCCAATTCATTCAAAGCCAATCCAATCTGTTCAATTGTCTTCTCGTGTGGAATACCGGCTCTGAATTGGTTTGGTTTTACTTTTACACCCAAACCTCCGATGTCATGGCTAAGCTGAAAATATGCTTTTGTTTGATCGATGGATTCACGCAATTTGGCGGGATCGGGATAATCATACTGCTGGTTGGTTCCCATCCCAACGATTTGTACAGGGCTGTCACTGAATTTTTTCCTTACCAGGATTCGCTCCTCCTTGGATAGCGCAGGACTCACTTTGTGGGCATGTTCAACACGTAACTCAACTCCTTCAATGCCGGATGCTGACAGGTTCCTGATCAGCGTATCCTGATCCCAGTCCTTTCCCCATAAGTAAGTAACAAACCCTAGTTTCATATCTGCCTTCTTGGTTTTTGCAAAAGCGACTTGACCCGTTGGCAGCATCATGACACTGGTGAGCAGCGCCAAATTCTTTAAAAATTCCCTTCTTTCGGCTTCCAGATTTTTTTTCATTTTTGTCAGTTAAAGATTTAAAATGTGTTTGGTATTTAAGAGAGATGCACTTATGATCACAAATTTAACGAATTTATTTTCATTAGAGTACATCGAGGATTGCAATCGAATCCTTTTCGAATAGGTCGTGAATTCGAATTTTAGTTAAACTTTAGTTAAAGAATCCTGGGAGTTGTAACGATTGAAACGATCATGCGTCCTATGGTTGACTTTCGGATATGAAGTCATTCTATTTTTCTTAAATCTTTAAAATTTATTATCATGAAAAAATTTTTATTAGCAGCCATCTTCAGCCTTACGGTCTGTTTGGTTTCCATGGGCAACACCATTGTTGCGAAAGGTCAATCCAATTCTTCATTTGGAGCATATAAAATTGAGCAATTGGAAGATCATTTGATGTTCAAAAACAAGGAGCTGGACCAATACCTTATTACTTATGAAAGATCTGATATGAAAGTGGTCGTAGCGGTCGACAAACAGAAAAAGTGCAAAAAATATTATGTCTTGTCTGACAAACTTCCTATCCAGTATGAATGCAACGGAGTCTATTTTGGGATTAAGAAGCTGGACAAAGAGCTTGCGAACAAAGGGGTAAATAATTCGCTGGTTTTGTTGAACAAAGAAGAGTATTACCATCAGCGGGTACTCACCAGTGAGTTGACAGGTACGATCGAACATCTAAACCTGATTGCCTCCTATTATCCCGGATTGTACAGCGAGCCAATTAGTTAATTTTCGATAAGGCATATTCCAAAATTTTGGTTGAGGTTCTAATTCCCCTCCAAATATAGGAAAGACATCATAGGGTGTCTTTCTTTTTTTTTAGGTATTCGGTGGCAATTAGCAGGTCCAAGGGATGGGTAATTTTGAGGTTCTCCGGATTGCCAGGCACCATTACTACCGGAAAGCCCTGTTTCTCAACTACCGAGGCATCATCAGTAAATGAACTGTTCCACTCTTGTTGGTACGCTTTAATTAAGATTGAAGTACGAAAGATCTGGGGTGTCTGGACAGTATAAAAATTGGATCGATCTACAGAAACGGAATTTCCCATGGAACCTTTTCTGAGCGTTTCATTCACAGGCAATACAGGAATGGCAGCGCCTGTTTTTGCTGCCTGTTCAAAACAATTGTGGATGGTCGGTTGGGATACCAAGGGCCGAACCCCATCATGAATGGCGGTCAGATCTGACCCAAATACTTCATGCAGCCCATTTTTGACGGAATGGAAGCGTGTTTCTCCACCTTTTACTACCATGTGCTTGATGTGAAACGAGTGTTGGTTGCAAAGGTCTTCCCAAAGCGGAATCTGCGATTCTGGCAAAACAACCACGATCTGGATGTTTGTGTCATACTGAAGGAAACAAGAGATGCTCCACATGAGAACAGGCTTTTTTGCTATCAAAATGAACTGTTTGGGCACTTCGCTGCCCATCCGCAGTCCACTACCACCTGCAACAATAACAACGCTCTTGTTCATATTTAAAATCTGTTTATGATCTGCATCAGGCAAAAATTCTCCTGCCACTTGAAAAGATGGGTCAGAAGTCGAAACAATTATCCAAAGTTAAACTAATTGCTTGTTCAAGCTAAATTTAACAAAAATTGATTCTTCACCCCATTTCTCTTCTCTGTTTTCGTTATTTTTGAGAATTATTTATTTCCACTGCCTTATGGAAGAAATTCTTCAATTTCTAAAAGAGCTTGATGCCAACAACCAACGTGATTGGTTCGAAGCCAACCGCAGTCGCTACGAAAAAACCCGTTTTGATTTTTTGGAATTGACTGCCTGGCTGATCGGTGAGATCAGAAAATTTGATCCTACAGTGCCATTGCTGCAATCAAAAGATTGTATGTTTCGGATTTTCAGAGATGTTCGTTTCTCGAATGATAAGCGTCCTTTTAAATCAAACTATGGAAGTTACATGGCCAGGGGTGGCAGAAAATCAGGCTTTGCAGGCTACTATTTGCATTTGCAACCAGGCGAATATTTTATTGCTGGAGGCAACTACATGCCTCCCCCAGAACATCTGCAGGCCATCCGGCAGGAGATCTATTATCACCACGAGGACTACATTAATTTGATGGTTGGAGAGCCCTTTAAATCGACCTTTGACCAGCACTATTTCGATGCTTTGAAAACTGGACCAAAGGGCTATCCAAAGGATTGGCCTCATGTGGATCTTATTAAAAATCGCTCTTACGGATTTGGGCATCAATTGAAAGAGGAGGAGGTGTTGGCCGAAGATTTCCCCGAAAGGTGCATTGCCTATTTCAAAATGATTCAACCCATGAATCAATTTTTAAATCGCGCCATTGATGAGAACAGTCCTGAATGAGAGTTCATTAATCCTACACATATATTTTTTTCTATGAAGAAAAACGCATTAATTTTGATGTTGTTGATTTCATTTTCAGCCTTAAAGGCGCAAAATGTGCAATTGCTTTACGATCTTGGCAAAGACCATAAATTCCCATGGACCCATGTGGAGATGTTTAAACCCGACAAATGGGGAAGTACTTTCTTCTTCATCGACATGAATTATGGAGAGGGTGGAAACCATGGCGTATCCATGGCTTATTGGGAGATTTCACGCGCACTCAAATTCTGGAAGAGTCCTTTTGCATTGCATGTAGAGTACAATGGGGGGTTTGGTCAATTTAAAACCTCCACACCATTGAATGGGGCTTATCAGATCAATGATGCATGGCTTGTCGGGGGTGAATATACATGGAATACGATCGATTTCTCCAAGGTTTTCACACTTCAGGCAATGTACAAGAACATTCGCGACAAGAACAGTGCAGCCTTTCAGATTACGGGTGTTTGGGCAGTTCAGATGTTTCAGAAGAAGCTTACTTTTTCGGGATTTGCTGATTTCTGGAGAGAAGACAATTTTGTGGGTACCTCCGATGAGACAAAATTTGTTTTTTTGACAAAACCACAATTGTGGTACAATTTTACGGAACACTTTTCTGCTGGTTCAGAAGTGGATATCAGTGCTAATTTTTCGGGTCACAAGGGGTTCATGACCAATCCCAACCTATCTGCCAAATGGACATTCTAAACCAATTATCTTAGCCAATGCTCGAAAAATATTTTAAATTATCCGAAAACAACACGAATGTAAGGACTGAAATAGTGGCAGGTATCACCACTTTTATGACGATGGCCTACATTCTTTTCCTCAATCCGAATATTCTTGCCGCTACCGGGATGGATAAGGATGCAGTTTTTTTTGCCACAGCGATTTCTGCCGGTTTTGTCACTATTGCCATGGGACTGGTGGCTAATTTCCCCATTGCGCTCGCCCCCGGTATGGGATTGAATGCACTCTTTGCGACGGTGGCACTTGCTGGCATCGGTATGCCCTGGAGAATTGCATTGGGTGCAGTCTTTATCTCCGGGATTATCTTCATAGTATTGACCATTACCAAAATACGGCAAATTCTGGTGGTGGCTGTCCCCAACTCGCTCAAAAGGGCCATTACTGTTGGAATCGGTCTTTTTATTACCATTATTGGTTTGAAACTATCTGAAATTATGGTGGTTGGAACCAGCTTGATTCCTCTTACAGTATCGGCAGTCGCAAAATCGGGAGGTATGGCTACCCTTAAATTCTTTGAGTGGAACATAGGTCTGGGGAATTTTCACAATCCCGCGATGTTACTGTGTCTGATTGGTCTGACGATTACAGCCGTACTGATGGCCAGGAATATTAAAGGCTCACTGCTGATAGGAATTGTCATTTCTACTTTGATAGGTATTCCCATGGGTGTTACCATCATCCCTAAGGATTTCGCTTTTGTCTCGCTACCTAATTTTCATAACCTGGCGGTCGGTGAACTTGATATTCGGGGAGCATTGAACATGGGCATCTGGACGGTGGTTTTTACCTTCACATTTGTAGAGCTTTTTGATACCTTCGGCACCCTGGTCGGTACCGCAAACAAGGCCGGACTCATTGACAAGGAAGGCAACTCTCCCAAGATTGGAAAGGCCATGCTGGTAGATGCGATCGGGGTCTCTTTTGGGGCTTTGATGGGCACTTCTACCATGACTGCCTATGTCGAGAGTGCCGCAGGTATTGGAGAGGGTGGGCGCACTGGCTTGACAGCTGTTACTACAGGTGTATTGTTTTTATTGGCCTTGCTGATATCTCCGTTGGCGACAATGATTCCGAGTGCAGCAACGGCGCCTGCGCTGATTATCGTTGGTGTACTGATGGCTTCTTCCGTTCTTGACATAAATTTCAACGATTTTACTGAGGGATTCCCAGCGTTTATGACTTTTGTCCTCATGCCTTTCACCTATAGCATTGCCAATGGAATTGCAGGTGGCATCTTCTTTTATACCATTCTTAAAGTTGCTTCAGGCAAGGCCAAACAGGTTCATTGGATGATGTACCTGCTCTTCGCCCTGGTGGTGATCAGGTATATCTTCTTAAGCGAATAACCTACAGCACAAAGAAAAAATCAGTGCAAGTTTTTCTACAGGGATTTTTTCAGAAAAAAGTGTATTTTTGCATGACAAGAATGGGTTGTTAGCTCAGTTGGTTTAGAGCATTACCTTGACAGGGTAGGGGTCACTGGTTCGATTCCAGTACAACCCACAAAAAAAGGAAGCTGAATTCAGCTCCCTTTTTTTGTGGGTTTAGAGTTGTAGAAACTTTAGACGAAGTGCCACTTTGTTTATTTTCCCAACACTCGTTTTGTCGATGGTTTCTGCGCGAAGGACCTTCATGGTAATGGCTTCCCTGGGCAAGACTCCAGAGTCGACACTTGCTTTGACGATTTGAATGATGTCACGATCATCGAAGATGCTGTTTGTTTTTGCGACAACAATTGCCAATGGTACCTCTCCCCAGTTGGCATCTGGAGCTCCAATAACGGCTACTTCAGAGACTCCTTCGTATTTGGCAATGACATCTTCTATTTCAAGAGAGCTGAGCCACTCTCCTCCAACTTTGATCACATCTTTGGTGCGGTCAGTAATTCGGATACTACCGTTGGCATTGACACAGGCAACATCGTTTGTGTGCATCCATCCACCCTCCCAAAGTTTCTCTGAATGAACATGATCTTTCAGGTAACCCTGGGTCAGATAAGGGGATCTTACAATGATTTCTCCCGGAGTCTTGTCGTCTTTGGATACTTCATTGCCATCCGGATCAACCACACGCATTTGGGCCAGACCGATTGGAATGCCTGTTCGGCATCGAATATCTGTCTGATCTTCGAGTGAGAGATTTAGCTCTTCATCGGAGAGTTGTGAAAGCGATAAAACAGGGCAGGTTTCTGACATTCCATAACCTCCAAAGACGTCAATTCCTCTCCTAAGTGCTTCGAGGGCAAGGGCTTTTGGAAGAGCTGCCCCGCCAATGATGCAGGTCCAGCGTGAGAAATCAATTTGAGCTGAGGAGGGATCCTTCAGCAACATATTGAGGATCGTGGGGACACAATGGCTAAAGGAAACCTTGTGCATCTCCAACAATTTCAAAAGCATGGCAGGAATGTATTTTCCCGGATAAACTTGTTTTGTACCCAAAAAGGTGGCAATGTAAGGAATTCCCCAGGCATGCACGTGGAACATGGGTGTGAGCGGCATGTAAACAGAACCCTTGTGCAAACGCCCCTGGGAGGCATTTGAAGCCAAAGCTGCGGCTGTGGTTAGGGTATGAAGTACCAGCTGCCTGTGCGAGAAGTAGACCCCTTTCGGAAGGCCTGTCGTACCTGTCGTATAGAAAGTAGTAGCTCTTGTGTTTTCGTTGAATTCAGGAAAAGCAAATTTTGGGGAAGCGGCAGCCAGCATCTGTTCATATTCTCCTTCAAATTGAAAGTGATTTTTGAAAATTTCACCTCCTTCATCGATGAGTATAAATTTTCTTCCCTCAGCAATTCGACCACGGATGCCTTCCAACAAGGGCAGAAATTCTGTATGACAGATGATCACGTCATCCTCGGCATGATCAATTGTGTAAACCATCTGTTCCGGTGAGAGCCTTACATTGATGGTGTGAAGCACTGCACCCATCATTGGAATGGCATAATATGCCTCAAGGTACCTGTGGGAATCCCAATCCATGATGGCAACCGTGCTTCCCTCCCCAACACCTATGGAGGCCAATGCTCCTGCGAGTCTGTGTACCCTTTCCTGCCAGGTCTTGTAGGTGATGGTCAGCTGATCCCTGTATACGATCTCCTGCTCAGGATTATTTGCCAGAGGAGCAGCAAAAAGCTGCTTGATGAGCAGTGGATATTCGTAGGCCGATTTGGTTTTTTCAATAATGTTACTCATGATAGTTATTGGTCCACCTCCCTAAATGAAATTAAGGCCGGTAGTCAGAATCATTTCAGAAAATATCTTCCCTCCCTTACTGAAAAGATATTCAACTCTGATCATCTTACCACCGACCTCAACACAAAACTCTTTTGGAGTTTTTAATTACTGCTTGATACCTACCCAAATGTAAGGCAGATGCCCCTTAGTACGCAATTCAGTTTTTTAACGTAGTTATTTTCGGATTTATCGTTGCGTTATATTTTTTTAACTACCAAAATACCTCTTCTCCTCTCTTTTTCTACTTTATTTGCAAAAATGTAATGAGTTAAAAATGCTAATTTTTATTTTATGGAAAGTAGGAAATTGTTGGAGGGATCAATGAAAGCCATGTTGGTTCTTGGTGCGTTGGTATTCATCCTGAATGGATGCAGCAAAAATTTAAACACAGATACCAGTTCACTTTATACACCAAGTGCTACCGACGTTACGTCTACCGCTACGCTGGCTGATCTGCAGGCAGGGAGAAGTGTCTTTATCAATTCGTGTGGCCGGTGTCACAATCTATATTCACCTGATGCCTACTCCGCAGCAAGTTGGAAGACCATCATTCCAAACATGGCTCCAAGAGCCAACCTCTCCAGTACTGAAACGTTACAGGTTACCAAGTATGTAACAAGAGGGAAATGAGGGTAAATGGTAAAGTGGGTGAGGGTTCTACTTTAGTAATGCGCTATATTTGCTTCAAAAAAACCATAAAACTATGATATCCAGATTGCTGTCGCCTCTTACCGTAAAAGGTATTGTATTTAGAAATAGAATCGTAGTATCGCCCATGTGTCAGTACTCTGCGAAAGATGGCTTTGCCAGTGACTGGCACCTCGTTCATTTGGGCAGCAGGGCAGTAGGCGGTGCCGCACTGATCATACAAGAGGCAACCGCTGTTTCGCCTGAAGGGCGCATCAGTCCGGGAGATCTCGGGCTTTACAAGGATGAGCAGATAGAGAAATTGCTTCAGATCACCGCTTTTATCAAGCAGCAAGGATGCGTTGCAGGTATTCAATTGGCCCATGCTGGAAGAAAAGCCGGATGCAATTATCCCTCCAAAGGCGGCAGGCAACTTGGGGTAAAAGCCGGCGGATGGACGACAGTGGGGCCTTCGGATCAGCCCTTCTATCGGGAAGATGAAGCTCCCAAGTCTTTGGATTTGAAAGGGATTCAAAAAGTAGTAGAAGATTTTAAATCGGCTGCAATTAGAGCTTTTCAGGCCGGTTTCGAGGTGTTGGAGATTCATGCTGCCCATGGGTATCTGCTGCACCAGTTTCTTTCTCCGCTAAGTAATTTCAGAAAGGATGCCTATGGAGGAAGTTTTGACAACAGGATCCGTTTGTTGTTAGAAGTTGTTGGAGAAGTTCAGCAAGTGTGGCCCGCAAATCTGCCGCTATTTGTCAGAATATCCGCAACCGACTGGGCCGAAGGAGGATGGAACCAGGAGGAGGCTGTAAATCTCTGTACTTTGCTGCAAAAGATGGGGGTCGATCTGATCGACTGCTCATCAGGAGGTTTGGTCCCGGATGCTAAAATTCCTTTAGGGCCGGGCTTTCAGGTAGCATTCGCTTCTCAGATTAAAAGGCAGACAGGTATTCTGACAAGTGCTGTGGGATTGATTACTAAGGCAAAACAAGCAGAAGAGATCCTGGTAAGCGGTGATGCCGATTTGATACTTTTTGGGCGTGAATCACTCAGGGAGCCCTATTTCCCGCTGAAGGCAGCTGCCGATCTTGGTGATGAAATCGCCTGGCCCGATCAATACCTGCGCGCCAGGTTGTCCTAAAGATGAACCACTTTTATCCCCAGTTTTCCACAAATTAAATACTTTTGATACCTTTGTTACAAAGGTTGTCTGAGGAATCCCATCTTGTCAGAATTTGGCGTTTTTCAGCCATGTTCCGTTGAAAGTTAAAACTCCAAATTTGAGAAAAATGAAAAAATGCCTGTTCGTCATCGTCTTTTTTACAATCCTTCAATCTGCAACTTGTCAGCCATTTGGAATGGGTGGAGTCAACTGGATGCCCGATGGGAACAGTTATACCTCCCTTGATAAATATTCAATAGTTAAAACAGAACTGCCTTCTCAAGCAAAAACTGTATTGTTTGATCTCGAAAAAATATTTCCCGTTGACCAGGCACATCCCCGGACAATTTCCTCCTTTGTGCTGTCGAAGGATTTGAAACAGGTTTTACTGAAAATAAATACGAAGACTCAATACCATAAAATTACTGGAGAGGTATGGGTCTATGATTCAAGAAATGGAAAGATTTTCCAGTTGGGGAAAGGTTTGAGAGCTGACGGACTGATGTACCCCAAATTTTCGTCAGATGGAACAAAGGTCGCTTATGTGTTGCAGGATAAGTCTCCGCTGAGGGTGGTGTACAACCTCTATGTAGAGGAGTTAAAAACATCTAAAATCAAACAATTAACTTTCGATACCAAGGACAGAAGCATCAACGGAACTTTTGACTGGGTCTACTCGGAAGAGTTGTTTTGTACGGATGGTTTTCGTTGGAGTGAGGACGGAACCCGCATTGCCTACTGGAATATTGATGCTTCAAAGGTTCGCAATTATCTGATGCTGAATACTACCGATTCGATCTATCCTTTCACAGTGCCTGTAGAATATCCAAAGGCAGGAGAAGATCCTTCACCTGCTAAAATCGGTGTGGTTTCGCTGTCGACCGCTAAAACTGTGTGGATGAATGTAGAAGGCGATCCACGTCAGAACTATCTCACCAAGATGGAATGGTCTTCGAAAAATGAACTGATCATTCAGCAGCTTAACAGGAAACAGAATGTTTCAAAAATTTGGTTGACCAATACGGAGACAGGATCGGTGAGATTGCTTTGGAGCGATACAGACCAAGCCTGGGTTGATCTGGAGGCTACCTGGAACTCCAACAACAATGTCGGATGGAGTTGGATTGAAGGAGGCAAGGCTTTTGTATGGGCCAGTGAAAAGGATGGCTGGCGACACCTCTACCGCATCGGGATGGATGGCAGTGAGCGCCTGATCACCAGGGGCAATTACGATGTGATCAAGGTTCTTCTAATTGATGAACCAGAAAATACCATTTATTTTGCGGCCACTCCCGAAAATGCGACACAGCGGTATCTGTTTGCTACCAGGCTTGATGGATCCGAGGAGCCACACAGGGTTACTCCGGCAGAATTTACGGGCACCAACGATTACACGATTTCGCCCAATGGGAAATGGGCCCGGCATACGCTCTCGAGTCATAAGTTTGTGCCGGCTTCCGAATGGGTCTCCTTGCCGATGCATGCACCAATTGATGCCGAAAAGAGTATCTCAAAGAATTTGAAGGAAGATCCTTTTTCGAAGCAGATATCCTTCTTCAAAGTGACAACAGAAGATGGCATTACTTTGGATGGATGGATCGCAAAACCGAAGGATTTTGATCCTGCAAAGAAATATCCCGTCTTCTTTTATGTCTATGGCGAGCCGTGGGGTTGTACTGTTTTTGACAACTCCCGCCTGGGCCGTTCAGGTCAATTCGGAGGCAACATTGCCGACATGGGATATCTCTATGTATCAGTAGATTGCAGGGGAAGTATGGCCCCTCGCGGACGCGAATGGAGGAAGTCCATTTACAGAAAAATAGGAAGATTGAACATCCGCGACATGGCCATGGGTGCCAGGGAGGTTTTGAAATGGAATTTCTGTGACACCAGTCGCGTGGCTGTGCATGGGTGGAGCGGTGGTGGATCTTCTACCCTCAATCTGATGTTCCAGTACCCTGAAATCTTCAAAACAGGAATCGCGGTCGCTGCAGTTGCCAACCAACTGGCTTACGACAATGCTTACCAGGAAAGATACATGGGAATTCCAGCAGAGACCAGAGAGGATTTCTTAGCCGGCTCTCCATACACCCACGCAAAAAATCTAAAGGGGAATTTGCTGTACATTCATGGCACCGGAGATGACAATGTGCATTTTGCAAATGCCGAGAAACTTTTTAACGAGCTGATCAGGTACAACAAGCCTTTCCAGATGATGGCCTATCCGATGCGTTCGCATGGCATCTACGAAGGAGAAGGAACTTCTCAGCACCTGACCACCATCTGTAAGAAATTTCTGTTGGAAAATTGTCCTCCCGGAGGAAGATAAACCACGGTGGCAGTGGCAGTTATAAGTTTTCGTAAGTTATGGATATTTCAGACCAGCTTCATAAACTTGTCAGCCTCTGAAGTTGTTGAGCAGTCACCTCTTTTTCAGGTTGAAAGTGATGGCCTGTCATGTATTTCTTTAAACTGAAAAGAAGTTGTCGCGCTTCGGGTCTTTGGCTGGCGTCCGTTGTCAGATCAATTCCCGATACCAGTATCTTGCCTCTTCCAACTTTGGCTTCAAAGATGAGTGCCAGTGGCCGGTTGGTGAACCAATCGTCGATGGCCCTGACAATGGGTTTCAGACCATCGGGGAATGAAGTCAGATCAATGGCACCCGAGTGGCTCATGGCATCCCACCATTGCCAGTTGCTGTGAAATTCTGTTGGAAATTCAGACAGTGCCGGATGTTTGGGATTGCACAAGATCCCCAGGGTATGCGGGGCCTGCCCCCTGGTCCATGCCGTGTTCCAAAAGATGGAAGAGAATCCGATGGCAATTTTTCCGCCGTATTCAGGTTGGAGAGTTCCTTTCTTGAGGGTGAGCAAAACAGATCCGCCCTCCGCAAGAAATTGTTCTGTTTCGGCATCCATGGAAGAGACAACTTTGATTTTTTCCGAATTTGGGACCCCCTTGTTCAGGGTTGGATAAACAAAGAAATCCCAGCTGTTGCTGAAGGAATTGATGGTGACTTCCAGTGCCATTTTCGAGGGAACGGGCAGTTTGGACAATGGCAAGGCAATGGTTCCCAGCTGGATGCAGTTCCCTAATGCAATGTCTGTCGTGTTTAGTTTTCCTGATTGAACAACCTTCCCCGATTGATCGGTGATTTTCCAGTATGGGGTGCAAGTTTTCAATGGGATATCTCCATAATGCGCTACTTCGATGGAGGCTTCAAAGGTTTCATTTTCGGTGAAGATGCATTTTTTCATTCTCGCAAGCGGAACAGTTGAATTGCAGAAGCGACTGTATGCTTTTGGGGAAATGTATCCTTTCTCATCCCAGAACGGATCCAGTATACCAACCAATGCACTGCCCTGTCCGGGAAAATCATGCAAATCCAGCAACTGAAAGCCTGAGAACCCCGGAGTTCTTAAAGCTGCTTCTATGTCGGCTTTGTAGCAGAGTGCCTGTAGTTTTCCGGAGGAGCGCAAAAAGCTGTCTGCCAATTGTCCAATGCCATGTTCAGTCAGGGTTTCCTGAAAAATTTCGAAATTTTTGGCGCGTACGACTCCTGTGTATTTGGAAATCTCTTTGAAATTGGGATAGACGCACCACTGACCTATTTCGTGGCTCACCACCGGTTGTGGAAGACCCGTAATTTTCTTACGCCAATCGTAATCTGTGGAAGGTGCATTTCCGTTGATGATGCTTTTCAAGCCTTCCCCCCATCCCTGGATTCTGGGATTCGAGGTGCTCAAATAGTCGTTTTCCGGTAGATTTGGCCATCCGGCTCCTGAGGTGTAAATCCGGCGGTGGTCTTTTTCTTTCCAGAAAGTGACAAATTTCTTTAGGAAAGGGATGTATTTTCGACCGCCGGGTTCGTTGCCATAGGCCATCATGCAGAAAGAGGGATGATTTCCATAAGATTCCACCATTCTTTGGCTCTCTTCGTAGAGATATTTGTCGAAAGGTTTTCCATCCCCCAGGCTTGTTGATTGGTTGCACCAGGAGGAACACTCGACCTGCAGGTAAAATCCTGCCTTGTCGGCGGCTTCGAAGGCGGCCTCAGGCGGGCACCAGGAGTGAAAGCGAAGGTGGTTGAGGCCATGGGCCCTGGCCACGGCATAGATCCGCTGCCACTCCTTCACATTGGAAGGAGGATAACCTGTTATTGGGAAGATGGCACACTCAAGGGTTCCGCGAAGGAACAATGGCTTTCCGTTGATTTGGAGTTCTTTCCCAACCGCTTTGATTTCCCGCATTCCAAAGTTGGTTTCAATAGAATCTTTTTGGCCAGATGCAGGTTCTGAGAGGATGGCTGATAGATGGTACAAATCGGGGTGGAATTCGCTCCAGAGTTTAACCTTGCTTCCCATGGAAAATTGCATGGTGAGAAGGTTGTCGCCGGGAACCAGGTCGAAAAAGGCTATTTGCTCCTTCGACGACCCGGCTCCATTGGCAGTCAGCGCCACACTGATTTTGACTGCCTTCCCGGCAGGGTTTTTTACCCCAATATTGGCTTTTATCAGCTTGTTTTGAAGGTCGGGGAATACCTGAAGAGAAGCGATGTGCAACAGCGGTTTTACTTCGAGATAGAGTTGACCGACCATGCCGTTCCAGTTGGTTTGGGTGTGGTCGGAGATGCTGTGCGAATTGACTCCGGGGTCAATATCTTTTGTGCGGTTGTCGATGCAGACAGTGAGGAGATGCCTGCCGGGAGAGATCTTCTGTGTTAAGTCATAAATGTGGGGCGTTCCCAGAGAATTTCGCATGCCAATTTCAAGATCATCCACCCAAAGACGGCTTTCCCAGTGGCAGCGTTCCAGGAATAGTTTGATATCTTGCCCTTTCCATGATGGCGGGATAACTACCTCTCTTTGGTACCAGGCAGCTCCCTGATAATGTTTGAGTGATTGCAGCCAGAATGGGATTTTGATGTTGCCCGGCACCCGGTATTTGGCATATTCGGGGTTTTTGAAATAGGAGCTGTCGACAATTTGGCCGGTCCATTGGGAGTTCAAAGTAATTTCGTCTCCCTTGTTGTTGGTCGACATGGATCCCGGTAGGCTTACCTTATCTGGCAGTGAGCGGTTGAACCATTTTTCTTGAATGCCTTTGTCTCCGGAATCTGTGGCGAATTTCCAGGATCCTGAGAGGTCAATTTTATTTGCTTTGTTCTGGCTGTAAGCGGCCGAAAGCAGGAGAAGCAGCAGGGAGAGGAGTCTGAGTTTCTTCATATCTGGTTGGTTGTTAAGCTTCATGATTTATTTCCAGGTTGTTAATTGAAAATCATTTATAGACAAAGTATTTGCAATTCAACGGATCAACCTGTTTTCGATCTCTTCCAGTGATTTGCCTTTTGTTTCGGGAAGTTTCTTCAGGATGAAGAGGAATCCCGACAAGCAGATGACCGCATACAGCCAAAATGTTCCGCTGGCATGGAGCATTTTGTTGAGGATCGGGAAAGTGTAGGTAAGGACAAAACATGCAATCCATAGCGAAGTAGTGGCAATGGCCATGGATGTTCCGCGAATGCTATTGGGGAAAATTTCGGAGAGGATGACCCAGGTGATGGGTGCCAGAGTCATAGAATAGGTGGCGATGGCAACCAGCACCAGAACGAGTATGGCCAATCCTTTTAATTCGAAATAATAAGAAGCTCCCAATGCGAAAAAGATAAGGGCCAGGCCAAGAGAGCCCAGCAGCATCAGTTTGCGACGGCCCCAGCTGTCGACCATTCGCATGGCGATCACGCAGAAGATGAGGTTGACGGCCCCGGTGATGACGATGTTGAAGAGCATGTCGTTCACTGAATAACCCGCTGAGGAGAATATCTCTTCTGCATAATTGAAAATGACATTGATTCCACACCATTGCTGAAAAACTGCCAAAACTACACCTAAGATCAATATTGGACGGACCTTTGCCGACTTCAGGACTTTCCAATTGATCCTTGAAACGTTCCCATGCAAAGTTGCTGCGATCTCTTTTTGTTCTTCATCTGCATATTGGACGCCGCCAATGCGCATCAGGACATCTTTGGCAGCTGTCCAGTTCCCCGTCTTGGCCAGGAATCTGGGACTTTCGGGAATGAAGAAGGAGAGAATCAGGAACAGCAGCGCAGGGAATGTTCCTGACCAGAACATCCAACGCCAACCTGATTGTCCGTTCCACGATTGCAGAATAAATGAGTCGGAAGCTCCGGCCGGAACCTTTTCGGCAATGAGGTAATTGACAATCTGGGCGGCCAGAATCCCAATTACAATGGTGAGTTGGTTGACGGAGACCAGCCTGCCCCGCATGGAAGCCGGGGAAATCTCTGCAATGTACATGGGGGAGACGGCTGAAGCCAGACCAATTCCCAATCCTCCGATCAACCTGAATGCGATGAAAAGTGTGAACGAATTAAAGGCTCCTGTACCTATCGCAGCAATCGTGAAGAGCGCTGCAGCCAGGATCAGTGGTCTTTTCCGGCCAAACCTGTCTGTCAGATATCCTGATAAGGTTGCACCTGTCAAACAGCCGATGAGGGCACTGCTCATGGCCCAACCTTGGAGGTAGGGAGCGTTGGTTATTTCGAAGAATCGTTCATAAAAGGGTTTTGCCCCTCCGATGACAACATAGTCGTAACCGAAAAGGAGTCCGCCCATGGCAGAAATCAGGGTGATCCCCAGAATAAATTGCCGGTTGAAATTGGATTGGCTCACGAGAACAGAATTTAGTTGGCTAAAAGTATCAAATAGAAAGGATCCCGGGAATGAATGATTGGATTAATTTATGGATGATAGTACTATTTTACAACACATTGGTTTTCGAAGGCCGGTGTTACTTTTCCTTGGTAAGCAGCAGTGTGTTTTGGACTTGTCACCAGCCCATTGCTAGCAAAGAGCTATTTTACACTTTAATGTAGTTGTCAAATTGCTAAAGTTCAGAAAGTAATTATGAAGCGCTCAGCTTTTACAACAAGCGAAACACTGCTGAGGTTGATTGTATCCTGAATAAGGTGATCGCATTTGAGGTGAAGCAAACGGGGTTGGAAGTCGATCTTAAGCGGCTACAAAGCCTGGCCAAAGAGTTAGGGATCGAATCTAATTTCCTGGTAAGCAAAACGGTGACGGAACTTGAAAACTTCGTTTGTCCGTGGTTTTTGTAGAATTCGTTTGGCAACCAATCACCTACCTGAATTTTACCTCTGCCTGCATTGTTTCCATGGCTGCTTCGGAAGCAGAGTTGATTTTTACCCCCGCGACAACCAGGTTTTCAATGGTCATGCGGATACCAATCCGATCGCCATCGTGCCTGATCATCGATCTCCTTGGAAAATTGTCGTCGAAAGAGCAATCTTTGATCAGCACATCTTTGATTTCTCCCAGTTTGCTTTGAGGATTCCGCCTGTTCACAACAACATGAATGGCTTTGCGCTGCTGATCCGGAAAATTTCTTTCAAATCGGTTGTTCAGGAAGGTGATGTTACTTAAAACAGCCCCGTCGGATACATACAAGGCTATGCCACGGTCGGATTCAATGACTTCATTGTTTTCGAAAAGGATATTTTTCATCTCATTTCCCCTGGTTTCAGTCCCAACCTTGAGTGATGATTTCCTGGTAAGAAATACACACCCCGAGACCGTGATATCGTTGGCGTTACCCAGAAGACCAGAATTTCCAGTTGTTTTAATGGCTACATTGTCGTCGCTGCAATAAGCAAAGCAATTTTGTATCAGGATACGATGCGAAGCGTCTGGATCAAAACCATCTGTGTTGCTCAGTTCGGGATCGTTCATGAGCTTGATGTGTTTCATTGTAACATCATCACAAAGTAAGAGCTGGGTATTCCAGGAGCCGGGATCTCTGAACTGTAACCCTTCGATGGTGATATTCCTGGATTTTATTGCCATCAACAACCGCATTCGTGCTTCATCTCCGAATTTCGTCCGGAGGATGCGGCCGCAACCGTCGATGGCACCATATCCAAATAGTCTGATATTGTGAACGTTATATAGGGAAATGAAGCGCTTTGTAGCTACTTCGTCTTTCGACCTGAAGAATTCGACTGATGCAGTATCTGCTTTCAAAAGGGCACCCCTGTCAAAGAAAATGGTCCTGTTGCTTTTGAGCTGAAGCTGTCCACTCTTGTAGGTTCCATGCGGAAAAAAGAGTGTCTTTCCGGTTCCTGCAATTTCATCGAGCGCCAGTTGAATCTTTGCTGTTTCATTCGTTTTTCCGGTACTGTCTACCTTGTATTTGATGACAATATCTATGAAATCATCCTTTCCCGGACTCTTTTCCGGCTTTTCCACGAAGAGAAATATTTTCTCAGTTTCGTTGATTCTCACCAAAATGTATCCGGGTTTGTCGAGTTTTATTTTGATTTGACGGTCATCGATGGCGAAGGAGGTTCTGTAATTTTTGGGACTGATGGTTGCATTGGCAATGGGCTCTTTTGCAACCAGGGTAACGGTTTCCGGCATTGAAAGATCGAATGATACAAAATAGTAGGACTTGAATCGGGAAATTTCCAGCTCTCCTTTTGAAGTGTGAAGCACAAATTTGGGGATCTCTTTCCCGATGCCTGCCAATGCCCATGGCAGCAAAAAAAGTAGCAGAATTAGATTTTTCATGGTAGATCTTCTTACAGTTTTGTATCCGGGAAGTTCGTAGTCAGCAGTTGTCTCTCTTCAGGTATCAGAATGGCTCGTCCAGGTTCGATGGCATACGAATCGGTTCTTTCCTTGGTCTTCTTGTCGCGCACACTCTTGAAACTCACACCTGGATTGATCCTTAGTACCAGTCCGAGCGCTTTTTTCAACTCCTCTTTGCTGTAATTTTTAACGGATGGATAGATCTTTTGAAGCAGGACCATCAGATCTGTTTCTGAATCATGGATGGCCTCTTTGAATATTTTTTGGGTGCCTATCACATAAACTCTCCCTCCCAGCGGTATTTTGGAAATCGACAGTGTTTCATTGGCCAGATTTTTATTCCTTCCCTGGCTGATAATCTGCCCCGCATAGTAGGAGGATAGCTCTTCCCTGTAGGCCTCAGGGAAATTCCTGCCCTCAATCTGTCTGGAGATTGCCCGCGAGAGATTGTACTGTGTGACGATGTAGTTGTAATCATCGGCAACAATGTACCCGAACAGGTTGTTGTAGCTGCCTGTCGATGTGAGAATGGCCACAAGGGCCTCGATAGAAAGTTTAAATTCGGTTGATTGCGTATTGATAGAGGGATTCTCCTTTTGGACAAATGCCTGCATCAGTTGGGGGTACTCATTTTTTTTGTCGACAGGAAATCTAAGTTCACCTGCATACTCTTTCATCTCAGCAGGTGCTTTGATAAAGTTGGCTTTTTTCAGGTTGATGGCGACCGGTTCCCGACCTTCTGAATCCAGAAGGGGTTCTGTAATTCCTTTGATTGGATCGTGATCGGGTGCAGCGTTCACTGCAACCACTGCGGATGCACTTTTCAGACCTGTGGAGGATACCTTCACTGTGACAGTTCCTGCTTTTCCGGTAGCCCGGATGAGGTTGGTTACGGGTGCATCGATGTACATGGTTCCTTCGTACTCCTCGTTTTTGTCGCGGTCGCTGCGGTACATTCCCGGACCCACGAGCCGGGCCGGACCTTCGACTTCAAATTTCAGAACATTGCCTGCACCAACCACATGAATGCCTTTTGCATCTACGATATCCACTTTAAGTTCAACGACATTGTCAGCACTTGCCCTCATGCTTTTGGCAGTAGGCGTGATGGTCAGGGCTGCAGGCTTGCCCGACATCACCGTTTTATGGCTTACTTTGCATCCATCTGAAGCAGTGGCGATGGCTTCTATTTCACCTTCAGTTACCAAAACATTCTCAAAGCAGACGCAGAAGTTATTTGATTTTGAAGGTTTCAGGATACCCATGCTCTTCCCATTGACCAGAAGTTCCACTTCTCTGGCGTTGGAATCGACGATAAAATTTTTTTTCTGTCCAAGATAAGTACTTCGCCAGAAATGAGGATGTACAAACACCATTGGTCTTTTTGCAAAATTGGCCTGCCTTTGGTAGTAGGCGTACTTTGGATTTCTCCAGCTGTCTACCCAACCTTTTGGATTGATGTGTTTGAGTGGGGAGTTCACATATTCGCGGTCGGCGCCGTGGTCGGCATAGAGCCAAACGGCTCCGTTGTGTTCGGAGATGACACTCTTGTTTGACTGAGTATGTTGCCATTCTTCAGTTCCTGCCCATTGGTTGTCATCGGGTTGCAGATTCTTGTCGTCGGTGTCGTACCACCCTTTGATGGTGCAGCGGAGAAAACTCTCGAGTGGCATCTCCTTGTCGGTGTGGCGGACATACTTGGGGTTGTAGGAATCGTTGTATGGCTGTCTGACAGTCAGGATCCGGGTTGTATCTTCCTCCATGGCGAAACGTGAATCGCAGGCATCAGTTGTTTCATTGCCCATGCTCCAGAAGAGAATGGAGGGATGGTTGCGGTCGCGGCGAATCATCTCGCGGCAGTTTTGTTCCTGCACCAGATCGTTGAATTCCTGTTTTTTGATGTTGGGAAGCTCTTCATTGATGCAGATTCCATGGCGGTCCGTGAAATTGTAGATGTAAGGTGCCTGCGGATAGTGGGCCGTGCGCATAAAATTGGCCTCCAGCCCATACCTGATGTCATTCATGTCGCGCAAAGCCACCCATTCGGGGAATGCTGCACCCAACCAAACGTACTCTTCGTGGCGGTTGATGCCATGCAAATTTGTAGACTTTCCATTTAAAATGAGTCTGTGTGTTTCGAAGTTCCATGCAACTGACCTGATGCCAAAGGTAGAAGTGAAGCTGTCCATCAGTTTCCCATCCGTGTAAACTTCGGAAAAGCAATTGTAAAGGTAGGGTGTCTCAGGCGACCAAAGGTGCGGGTTGCCTATCCGTTCGGAAAGCTGGTTAAACTCAGTTAGCCGGTTGGCAGGAATAAGTATTGAAGTATCGAGTTTGCCGACGACACAATTTGACGAATCTGTGATCCAGGTCAGAAGTTGCACTTTTTGGGTCATTTTGGAATTGTTTTGGACGAAAGTCCTGACCCTTACGGTTGCCTCCTTCTCACTGACTGCGGGTGTGGTGATGAAGCACCCGCCTTCGTGTTTGTAGGATCCCTGGAAAGGTATGTTTACCTGCTCCTTGATGACGAGTCTCACCGTGCGGTGAATCCCTCCATACACATCGAAATTGCCTGCATTCATGGGAGGAATGCTGAAACGGTCCTTGAGCGAATTTTGTACTGCTACGGTCAGCAGGTTGTCCTCTCCAAACTTCACTGCATCGGTTATGTCGACATAAAAACTGGTATAGCCGCCCTTGTGCTCCTCGAGGTATTTGCCATTCAGGAAGATCCTGGCATATTTCTGAACCCCATCGAACTCGAGACAGACTCTTTTTTTCGCGAATTGGTTTCCGATGGTGATGTGTTTGCGGTACCAGCCCCAGCCGTTCCACCAATAAGGATCGTCGTCCTGTGAGGCACTCCGGATGTAAGGGTGCAATTCGCGCGTGGTTTCGAAGGTCTGCCAGGTATGTGGCAGGCAGATGACAGGCCATTTTGAATCGTCAAAAAGCACGGCTTCGCATCCTTTTTTGTCACCTTCCGGATCTGGGAAGTAGTTGAAGGTCCAGTTGGTTGGAATCGATTTCACGGTCCGGGGAGATTCCGGAAACTGGTAGTGTTTTTGTTGTGCCTGCAGCGCAAGGGCCAGTAATAGGTTGCAGAAGAAGATAAAGGGTAATCTCATGACTCAAATTTTGGCAGTTTAATTGGCCCATCACTGGAGGGGGCATCCATGCATTTGGAATCCAAAGATAGAACATGTTGCGTTATTCATGACAAGATGTCCGATGTTGGTGGTTAGAAATGATTTGAACGCATTTTGATCTTCTTCCTATTTGGCCGTAAAGAGCGTTCTTTTACCTGCTATTTAAGAGATGAAGGGAGTTTCCGAGCGGGAATGATCCTTCCTTGACGACTTACAGGGGTAGTCAGCTCCCCTGCTGGCACGGATCTCATAAATGAGAATGTTGTTTGCAATTTGATTAATTGTCTCCATATTTGTTGTGCAAATACAACATTAACTATAAAAAGCATACTTAATGTCTGAAATATCCAACATGGAATGGGTTGCCAGGAGCGACGCTGCATTGCTCGGAACAATTGGATCTTTTGTAAAGCAGAAGCGGATTGAAAAAACCATGAAGCATATTTTACTCCTTCTTTTATCCGTTTTTTCTAGCATATCTGGATTCTCACAATCCATTGACCTCTCAAAATACAAGGCCCCCGTTAGGGTTGCCTGCATTGGGAACAGCATCACTTTTGGATCGGGTATTTCCGACAGGCCACGCGATTCGTATCCGGCACAGTTGGGCAGGATGCTGGGCGACAAGTGGATGGTGCGCAATTTTGGGGTGAGCGGCCGCACCATGTTGAAGAAAGGTGATTTCCCTTACTGGAAAGAAGATGCGTGGGCCGAGGCAAAGGAATTTCTGCCGGATGTGGTGGTCATCAAATTGGGTACCAACGATACCAAACCCCAGAATTGGAAATATGGTGAAGAATTCTTGGCAGACAGCAGGGCCATGGTCAGGGAGTTGAAAAATCTGTCTTCACATCCTGTTATTTATCTCTGCAAACCGGTCCCTGCCTTTGGTAATCGGTGGGGAATCAACGATTCGATTGTGGTGCACGGGGTTGTGCCGGCCGTGGAGAAACTGGCCAGGGAGGAGAAGCTACAGGTAATTGATCTCTATTCGGCGCTTTCAGGGATGGGTCATCTTTTCCCCGATCAGATTCATCCCAACTCGGAAGGAGCCGGACTAATGGCCAAATGCATTGCCAAACAATTGATGGGTGGCGATATCACGGTAGTGAAAGCACAGTATCCTGGCAAAAAATCTGAATGGCATGGATTTACCCGGTACGATTTTCAGCTGGATCGCCGGGATTGCCGGATGATCGTGCCAGACAAGGCTGCCCCAGGGAAACCCTGGATCTGGCGTGCCCGTTTTCCCGACTGGCATTGTGAAATGGACAGCATCCTGGTAAGGAAAGGGTTCCATGTGGTATACATCAATACCGATTACCTTTTTGGATCGCCAAAATGTGTCGAGATCTGGAATGGTTTCTACAATTATCTGACTTCTCAACATGGATTAAACAAAAAAGTATCGCTGGAGGGAGTGAGTAGGGGAGGCTTGTACGTCTACAATTATGCCAAGAAATACCCCGAACATGTAAGTTGCCTCTATGCAGAGGGGCCCGTCTGTGATTTCAAGAGCTGGCCGGGCGGAAAGGGGAGCAGCAAAGGAGATGCCGAATCGTGGAAACAATTGATGACAGCCTATGGGTTCAAAAATGAGGCCGAAGCGCTCGATTTCAAGGATAACCCCATCGACCATCTGGAGAAAATGGCTGCCGCGAAGGTACCGGTATTTCATTCCATCGGCTTAAACGACAGCATTGTTCCCAATGAAGAAAACAGCTATATCTTACTTAACAGGTACATTCGCCTGGGAGGACCGGCAACTGTCTATTCCAACACGGCAGGGAAACAAAGTCTTCAGGGGCATCATTACCCCATAGATAACCTCAAAGCAGGCGTAGATTTTGTCCTGAACAGTTATCCGGCCACGGCAATTCCGCTGGATAGCCGCAATTACCATGTTTACCGGAGCAAACTTCACAATGCTCAAATTGTGTTTGAAAGGGAAAAGAGAGGCAGGGTGGCATTCCTGGGAGGATCCATCACGCAAGGAACCGGATGGCGCGACAGCATTTGCGCCTATTTGCAAAAGCGCTTCCCAAAGACACAATTTGATTTTGTTGCCGCAGGGATCTCCTCCATGGGTTCCACACCGGGGGCTTTCCGCTTCGAACGGGATGTCCTGTCCAAGGGCAAAGTGGATCTTTTGTTCGAGGAGGCGGCAGTAAACGACCGTACCAACGGATTTTCTACCGAGACACAGGTGTTGGGCATGGAAGGGATCGTCCGGCATGCCCGCGAATCCAATCCGGCGATGGAGGTGGTGCTGATGCATTTTGTGGATCCTGATAAAATGGCTGAGTACCGGAAAGGAGCTGTGCCAACTGAGATTCTGAACCACGAGAGGGTGGCCGAACATTACGGACTTTCTACCCTCAACCTGGCCAAAGAGGTGACCGACCGCATCGACAACGGTGAATTCAGCTGGGAGAAGGATTTCAAGAACCTTCATCCTTCTCCTTTCGGGCACCATGTCTATTTCCAATCGATGAAGTGCTTCATGGATGATTGCTGGAGCGGATTCGTAGCTGACGATGACAAAGTTGTGGCATATAACCTTCCTGGTAAGCTGGCTGCCGGCTGCTACGACAAGGGTCAATTGATCCCGGCGGTTCAGGTCAGGACCACAAAGGGGTGGAAAGTTATGCCTGACTGGAAGCCTGCCGACAAAACAGGTACACGCCCCGATTTTACAAATGTGCCGATGCTGGTGGCAGAAGGACCTACCGGGATATTGAAATACAATTTTGTTGGCAACGCGGTTGGGATTGCCGTTGCGGCAGGCCTGGATGCGGGGATCATTGAATACTCCATCGACAAGAGTCCCTGGCAAAAGCAGGAGCTCTATACAGCCTGGAGTGCGCAGTTGCATCTGCCCTGGTTCATTACGCTTGGATACAATCTGGTACCAGGAAAACATCTGTTAAGACTCAGGGTTTTGGCAGAGAAAAATCCCCAAAGCAAAGGAAATGCCTGCAGGATCAGGTATTTTTATATTAGCTGATTAGTCGGTTAGTCAATTAATTGATGGAATGAGGGATCACCTGACCATTTGGGAGTAGAAAAAACAAAGAATATGGATACGGACGATTTGTCAAAAGAGACCTATAAAGCAGTAATAATAGAAGCGGAGAAATTTCACCATGATCTAACTTTACGGTTTGGATTGCTTTCCTATCAATGCAAAGATGAGAATGAATTTATCGAGAAATCCATGAAGTTGGTAAGTGTGGTCCAAAAAGCGGATGATGCCTTATTAAATGATATTTTCTTTGGTGAAGTGCCGGAGAAAATCAAGTTAGCAAAGGCACTCGATAAGATTTCAATAAATATTGCCAAAGTTAGACTAATCCCAATCGAGAAAAGGCACTACGATTTTTAATTTAGGAAGTTCGTGTTGTTTTGTATTCAGCACTCAATCCTTTGACGGGCAAAAATCAAATTTAGGCAGATTAATTTTTGTATGGTTTTACCTGCATCACGAAGTGATACTCTTGCGGTAAAACCCTGTATTTGTCCAAAACAGAAATAGCGGTGCAGCCGACGCCGCTGGTGGCATAATCGAAGTTGAAGGTATAGCCGTCCATAGATTGAAGCTGATAAGGATAGCGTGCCCTGGAGAGCTGATCGGTGGCATATTCCTGGGTGCTGAAATTGAAAAGATTGCTGCCCGAAAATTCCAACCCGGTGCCATCGGCCGTTTCGAGCCTTACCCAACGACTGTCGGTACGACAGCCATAATCCTGGGGAACCAGGTAGGATTCGGCCATCTCCTGAACGCTCTTTTTGTAGACTCCAATTTTGGCCCCTGTCTTGCGGTCGGGGTATGTTTCAAATGGTCCGCGACCGTACCAACTGACATGGTTCAAAGATTTGTCCATGACCCATTGCACTCCGATTTTAGGCATCCAGGCCGGCATTGTTCCCTGCGGTGTGACCGTGTGGTCGATGGTAATTTCGCCTGTTCCGCTGATGGTGTAGCGATAATGGTTGTCGAAGGCGGTGGTGTAGCTGCTGCCTTCTGCATGATCATCGACCTCAATGACAACTGCATTGGCTTCGTTCTTCACAATTTTGAAATGGTCGGGTTTGGTCTTCATCCGATCAATCCCAAGGGTGTACCAATTGCCTGCCGGGAAGGTCCCCATGCCGGGTTTGCCTTTGGCCAGATTGGCCGCGTAACTGGTCCAATTGTCGAGGTCATTGGCCAGGGGTGCCCGCCAGACATTTAATTTGGGCCCTTTCTTAACAAGCTCTATTCCATGGTATTTCATGCTATTGAGTTGTCCGGACTCCTTGTCAAAGGCATATTCAAAGTCTTTGCCCGAAATCAGCAGTTGCTCTTTTGAATCAGTAGTGCCAATTCCGGAAACTTTTGGTTCTTCTTTGGTCGGCAACGGAATGTTCCACGGAAGTTCGAGCTGGTCCCAGGCCACTTCGAACCCAGCGGTTTCGTAAGTATTTGCCTTTTTGAGTGAAAAACTCAGAAGCAACCTGTACTCCAAGCCGGGTCGAATGGCAGGCTTTTGGTACGGGATTTTTATTTTTATTTTTTCAAGCGGAGCAAGTGAATAGTTGAGGTCTCCCCGTTGCAGAATCTCTCCGTCGGCCTGCAGCTGCCACGAAGTTTTTAATTCATCCAGATTGGTAAATGCGTAGCGGTTGGTGATTTCGACGATTCCGTCGGAGGAGTTGACCAGTTCGGCATGCACTGGCTGGCTTGATTTCTTTACCTGGTACAATTCGGGTTGCGGGGTGCGGTCGGGCCAGATGAGGCCATAGGTTCGGCCGCCGATACCCATGCTGTAAAATGTCCCTTTTTCCTTCACCTCGTCGAATTCGAGCCACAGCCGTGCACTTTCCTTGAGCTGGGGGGAAGGATTCATCAACTTGTCAACAGGTATTGCCTTGTCGAAGATGGATAGCCTGTCGAACACGGCATTGCTCAGATTGTCCGGATATTCCTGACCTTCCATGTCGGAGAACCTACCGATATTCACAGGGAAAGGCTTGTTGGAGATCGATCCGGAAAAGGGTTTGCTGCCATATTTGGTGCCATCAATGTACACTTCCATGTTCTTGCTGTCGCAGGTTCCGGCAACGTGGTGCCAGTTGTTTTCCCAGTTTCCCGGCAGGTGTGTTTTCAGCACCCTTTTCGCCTCATCCGACACGAAAAATTCGATTGAGTCTCTGCTAAACTGGTTCAGCCCGAACTGGTAGCTTCCCTTTGTGATCATCTGGCCATTGCCATTCCATTTGCGGGGGAAAATCCAGAGTGAAAGGGTCAGCTCATTGCCGGTGAGGTCCAAAGCCGGATCGCGGTAGAGATCTATCCACTGGTCGTGGCCGCTCAGTTCGACGGCTTTGCCAAATTTGCCATCAACCAGTTTGCCACGGCCTTTGATGGCTGCTGAAATGTGGTATTTGGAATCGTCGGTAAGCAGTTGTATTTTCTCGTGGATACCCGGACTCACCCAGTCCCAGATGGCTCCGCCGGAGAGTCGCGGATAGTTCCAGATCAGGTCCCAGTATTCGTCGAAACCACCACCGCCATTGCCTTCAACAGAGATGTACTCGTCCATGAAGGAGGGTCTTGGGTCCTGGGTCTCGGGAACCTGGGCGATTCTGGTGCGCAGTTCATAGGGCGTTGCGTACCTGGGTCCTATGATCTCTTCGCAGGGGACCTCATTCTTCCAAGCCACATCGTCTGTGTTGCCGCCATACATGAAGAGGCGGGTAGGATCCAGTATTTTCCCTTCCTTGATGACTTCACAAATGTTGTTGCCAATTCCACTCTCGTTGCCGGCGCTCCAGAAGAGGATGGAAGGGTGGTTGCGGTCTCGAAGGACCATTCCTTTGACCCTGTCGACATAGGCGTCGCGCCATTGGGGAAGCTTGGAGATGTATTCGGTGGCATGCGACTCGTCGCCGGTTTCGTCTACGATGTACATTCCCAGTTCATCCGCAAGGTTCAGGTATTCGATGTTGGGTGGATAGTGACTCGTTCGTACGCAGTTGATGTTGAACTGTTTCATCAATATCAGGTCCTTGCGCATGGTTGCAACATCCATGGCATGTCCCAGCTCGGGGTGCTGCATGTGGGAGTTGACACCATTCAGTTTCACCGGCATGCCGTTGACCATCAATACCTGGTGCTTGACTTCAACTTTTTTGAATCCGACCCGGTTGCTAAGCACCTCTGTGATTTTTCCATTTGGGTCAATCAATTCAAATACAATGGAGTACAAATTTGGATTCTCAGCCGACCACTTACCAGGATTGTTGATTTTGGCTGAGAGTTTCACCTGAGCGATTCCTTCTTTCTTCAGTACAATTTTTTCGGATTGCATGGCAGCTCCGATCTGTTTTCTGTCTTTGTCAAACAGCGTCGCACAGATGGAATAGCCGGTTTCGTAGGCTTTGCCATAATTTTTTAATTCAGCAGAAATGGAAAGTACAGCATCCCGGTAGGAGTTGTCGGTATCTGTGGTTACAAAGAAGTCGCGGAGGTGGATACCCGGCACTGCCAACAGGTACACATCGCGAAAAATGCCTGACAGGCGCCAGAAATCCTGGTCTTCGAGGTAGGTTCCCGCCGAATATTTGGTCACGCAGACGGCCAGCGTGTTTATTCCTTTCGTCAGAAATTTGGTGATGTTGTATTCGGCCGGTTCGTTGGCTCCCTCATTAAAACCAAGCTGCTGACCATTGATCCAGAGAAATGAGGCAGAAGTTACCGCCTCCATCCTCAGAAACACCTGTTTGCCAGACCAGTTTCCGGGTACAGTAAAGGTCTTGCGGTAACATCCGGTAGGATTGTAGTCGTGGGGAATGAATGGTGGATTTGACCGGAAAGGCTGTGAAACGTTGCGAAACATCGGGTCGCCGAAACCCTGCATCTCCCAGTTTCCGGGTACTTTGATGTTGTCCCAGGCCTGGTCTTGGACCTTCTCGAGGAAAAAATCCTTTGGAACAAGTTCCGGATTTTCAAACCATCTGAATTTCCATGTACCGTTGAGCGATTGGTAACCCGAAGATTTGGACCAATCATTTTTCAAGGCCTCTTCCCTGGAAGTATACGGAACCAGTGGAACATGGCCGATCTCCTGGTGAAGGGCAAACATTCCGGGATCCTCGATGAAGCTGTAGATATTTTCGAGGAAATTTTTTTGTTGGGCGAAGGAGGTGTTGGACAGGAGGTGTAAAAACAGCAGGATGTACAGTGATTTTATTTTCATGGTTTTTCTTTGAGGGCGGATCTGCTTTTCTTTATCAATCCCGGTAGGATGCAAAGAGAAAGATGGTTTCGATGACAACATTAGGCGTAAAAATAATAAAAACAATGAGCAGATTGAACAAATTGCGGAGCATTCTGTTTACCTATTTCATTGACATAATATTTTTTATTTGTGGTTGTCTCCAATGGTTGAGATAAATATTTTGTATTTTACATAATTATTAATTGAAGCGTCATGAAAGTCATTTGCATTGGGAACTTTCCGCCACGGCAGTGTGGAATTGCAACTTTCACAGAAAACCTGGTTGGTGCAATTTTAAAAGCCTCTGAGATCCATTCCATTTCGCTTGATTTGGAGGTAATTGCCATGAATGACTGTGGCAAGACCTATGCCTATCCGCCGGTCGTTAAGAATGTGATCAGGCACAATGTGATGAATGATTACATACACATGGCAGGTTATGTTAACCATTCCGGTGCAGGAATTTGTCTGCTTCAGCATGAATTTGGGATCTATGGGGGAGAGAGCGGGGTATTGCTGCTTGGGCTCCTTCGAAGGTTGAAAATACCAGTCATCTCGACCTTTCATACCATTTTGCAGAAGCCAAGTTTTCATCAACTCGAAGTGATGAAGAAGATTACGGCATATTCGTCCAAAATTGTGGTCATGAACAGACTTGCCATTGATTTTTTAAAAGATATTTATGACGTTCCGTGTGAGAAAATTGTCTGCATTGAGCACGGGGTGCCTGATTTTGAAGTTAATCAGTCATGTTTGTTGCCTACTCCTATGGCCTGGAAGGACCGCAAAGTGATGTTAACCTTCGGATTGATTGGTCGCAGCAAGGGAATTGAAACGGCCATCCGGGCCTTGCCGGCTGTTGTCTGCAAGCATCCTGAGATCTTGTACATCATTCTTGGTAAAACGCATCCACACATCTTGCACCATGCGGGAGAAGAGTATCGAAACAGCTTGCAGGTGCTGGTCAAGAACTTGAATCTCGAAGATAATGTTCAGATTATCAATGAGTATGTAAGTGAACTGGAGCTGATGTCCTATTTGAAGTCGGCGGATCTGTATGTAACGCCTTATTTGAACAAGGCGCAAATAACGAGTGGAACGCTCAGTTATGCTGTCAGTGGTGGCTGTGCGGTACTTTCAACGCCCTATTGGCATGCAGAGGAGTTGCTTGCCGAAGGGAGGGGGCATCTATTTGGATTCGGAGATTTCAAGGGTTTGGCCGAAATCGTCAACCAGTTGTTGGATGAACCTTCGCACTTGACTGATCTGCAGGAGAGAGCATACGATTACGGAAAGACAATTTCCTGGCCTTTGATAGGCAAAGCCTATCTGAATCTGTTCATGGCAATCAATTTACAGGGGAAGCGGGCAGAGACTCCAATACATGCAAAATTTAAAATTCAGTATCCTGATTTTGATAGTTCCCATCTGGAGCGACTCACCGATCAGACAGGTTTGCTTCAGCATGCAAGGTCCTCGGTGCCATTTTACAAGGCAGGATATTGTTTGGATGACAATGCAAGAGCCATCATGGTATGCCTTCTTGCATGGGAAAAGACGCATGAACAAAGATACCTGGATCTTTTGAACAGATACATGGCCTACCTGACTTTCATGCAACACAAAGATGGCAGCTATGCCAATTTTGTTACCTATGATCACCGGCTGATTGATGAGACTTCAGAGGATGCATTTGGCCGTGTTTACTGGGCTTTGGGAATGCTGATAGAACTCGCACCTTTAAATTCAATCACACGACTGGGTCTCGAATTATTTGAACATTCCTTACCCCAGATGGACCAGCTTTCTCACACGCGCGGATTTGCCAACTGCATCCTTGGAATTTATCATTACCTAAAGAGGTTTCCGGATCAGGAACGGTATTTGATGCTCTTAAAACGTTTGGCAGACCAATTGTGTGGCAAATTCGATCAGCACAAGAAGAAAAACTGGAGATGGTTTGATGATAAGATGACCTACGACAACGGGCTTTTGCCTGCAGCATTGTACCGGGCTTATGAAATATTGTGCGATCCAGTCTATTTGGAGGTAGCCGATGAAAGCAGGATTTTCCTTGAATCAAAATGTTTGAAAGGGAACTGGCTCTCCTTAATCGGGAATCGGAAATGGCTCCATTTGGAGGAGGACTATGAGATGTTTGCACAACAACCCATCGATGCCATGGCAGTCATTGTCATGTATGACAGTGCAGGGAAAGCCACTGGGACCCAGGAATTCGTCCAAAGACTACGGTTGTCTTTTGATTGGTTTTTTGGAATGAATGATCTCAATATCAGCTTATTTGATGAAGAGACCAAAGGATGCCACGATGGCATTGAGGAGTTCAACATCAATCTCAACCAGGGGGCTGAAAGCAATATTGCTTATCTCATTTCAAGGTTAATGGTGGAGGACTATCTGGATTAAGGATTTAGCTTCAATATTTTTTCGATACACGCCAGCATGATTTTCTTGCTGGCTGTTTTTTTGATGTATTCTGCAGCGCCCAATCTAAGTCCTTTGGCTTCGAATTCGGGATCGGTATGACTGGAAAGGAAGATCAGCGGTATGTTGATATTGTTGCATTTCATGTATTCCAGCATCTGGTAACCATCCAGATTCGGCATGGCGATGTCGGAGAGGATCAGGTCGAATTTCTCCTTGGTAATTTGCATCAGAGCAATGACACCATCGGAAGCAACCTCAACATCATAACCTTCAGACTTCAATAAATTTGCGATTAATTTTTGATTAATCATCTCATCTTCAACGATTAAAATTCGAGATTTCACTTTTTCAAGATTGGGACGTCCTTTCCTGATATCTGAAGGAAGCAAATTTGTCAGCAATTCATTGAGTGAAATAGTGGCATAAGAAGAGGCTGTGTCAGACATGGCATAGGGAATCACCAGTTCGTCGTTGTTAATGATGGAGCCGCAAGAATAGACCACATTGGGAACGTACCCTTCCCGTTCCTGCTCGTTGGGAGCCAGGAGCGGTTCATTCAACTGGCCAATAACGATGGTTGGATCGTCCAGGTCAAGCAGAATGGCACTTATTACATATTTGCGCATGGGTCCTACGCCATGTGTAATGACGATCCAACCAAATTCGGTTTCGATGGGTGAACCACAGTTGCCCAATTGAATAAATTCCCATGGGAATTTTGGTGATTGAATTTGGATGGCTTCATGCCAGATGTTGATGGTATCTGAGAACATGATGTAATTGTTGATGCCATCAATCCTCGACAACATCACATATTTATTTTTGATCTTTCTGGGGAAGAGGGCCATTCCTTTGTTTTGGGCATTCTCACCATGGATCGGCATGATTTCGAACTGATAGAAGCTCTTGGTGGTGATCATCATGGGCATGATGCTTACGCCATTGTAGGCTGTATAGGTGGCATAATAGCGTTCAAGACCATCATCGTCTGTGAATTTTACGAAACGAGCATCTTCAATTCCGTTGCTTTCTGCGGCTGAAATGGGAAAAATTACCCGATCGGAAATGCTTGTGTCGAGGGAGAAGGAGATTTTATAGTGCGAATCGCCCAACCAACCAATGAGTTTCAGCATTTTGCGCTGTGCGTCGTTTGGTTGTATGGATCTCCTGGTTTCGTCGATGGCCCTGCAGAGTTCATTGTAATCGAATTCGAATCTCAACTTTCCCATGACCTCATTGACAGTATGTTCTTCGGAGGATAATTCGATTATGCCATATACTTCACGAAGTTTCTGAACAAAAGCCTCTTTGTTATAGATGTAGTTGTACACATTCTCTGCTTCATCAATCAACCGACCCGTGGGGATTAGTTCCAGATTGTTGTGCGAATCAAGAATCCCACCACGAAAGGCGATGGACGAGATGTGTCCCTCTCCGGTAGCCCGGAAGCTGATTACCACACGTTTCTGTCCTTCCTGAAGACCAGTCTGGTCAGGGTCTTCAACCATGGAAGGATTGAAGAATGCTGCTGATTCAATGGAATATTCTGAAGAGAAGAAGGCTCCAATGAGTAATTTTTTGATCAGGGACAGACTTCCTATTTCTCCGGCCCTGCCATTCATGATATCCCGGGTCCTGTCAAAATGTTTCTGAAAGATCTTTGAAATGTTGCGGTGCCGCGAGGAGAAATCTCTCAACACCTGGTTCAGACTCAGTTGGGCGGCCTCTTCAGGCATATCCACAACCTTCTTAATTATGGATTGTACACGGGAGTCGGGGCCGGGGAAGAAAAACCTAACAATAACTCTCTTGGGATCACTCGTAAAACGAACGTTCTTGCGTGCAACAGTAGTGCTCATATCTTATTTTTATTAACCATAATTGATAATTCAAAGAAAACAGTTGTGTTTTCATACACTTCTATCAATCAACAAAATAAAATAAAAAATGTTCAACGTTATTGGACAATAATATGGTTTATTTTTGGAGTCGCATTTAAACCACAGGCAGCTTCCAGGGTTCGCGGTAGCTGGGAAGAAGGTATTTGTTGGCTTCCTCGTCGTTTGTAAAGCGCAGGCCATCCCACACCAGTTTTTTTCCGGAGCGGTAGGCGATGTTGCCGAGGTGAGAGAATTTGGCGATATGGGCCCCAATCTCTACGCTGGCGTTCGTATTTGGATTGCGGGTTTTCATGCACTCCAGGAAGTTTTGGACATGGTTCTTCAACCCTTCGTTGGTACCTTTCTGTAAGGCCACTGCTTCCATTCTTTTCTGTTTGTTAACGACCTCAGGAATGACCTCCCAACCATTCCTGTCGACGACCAGGGTTCCATTTTCGCCAACGAAACCGAGTCCGTGGTTGCGTCGGTAGCCACCATCGTCGATTCCAATGGCATGGTCCCAAAGCACATTGAAGCCATCGAATTCGTAGATGGTTTGCAGACTGTCGGGGGTTTCGCAGGCGTCGGTCGGATAGCCATATTTCCCACCCATGGCCATGATGGATTTTGGTGTGGTCACATCCATGCCGTACAGGGCGTAATCGAGCAGGTGAACTCCCCAGTCGGTCATCAAACCGCCGGCATAATCCCAGAACCAGCGGAAGGTGAAATGGAACCTGTTTCTGTTAAAGGGTCTGTTGGTGGCAGGTCCAAGCCACATGTCGTAATCGACTCCGGCAGGTACCGGTTCGTCTGCGATCACCGGGATGGAGGGGCACCATCCCTGGTAAGAGAAGACGCGTACCAGCCTGATTTTTCCCAATTTCCCCGAGCGGATAAAGTCGACAGCGCTGAGCCAGTGCGGATCACTCCTCTGCCACTGTCCCACTTGAACGACTCTTTTGTATTTATGCGCCGCTTTCACCATGAGGTTGCACTCTTCGATGCTGTTTCCCAGCGGTTTTTCGCAATAGACGTCTTTCCCGGCTTCGCAGGCAGCAGTCATGATCAGGCAATGCCAATGGTCGGGTGTGCCAACAATCACCACATCGATATCTTTGTTTTCGATTAGTTTGCGCCAATCTTTGTAGAGATTCGCCGGCTTTTTGCCTCGGATTTTCTCTACATCTGCGGCACGTTTGTTCAACACTGATTCATCGATGTCGCACAAGGCGATGCATTCTACCTGGGGATTGGCAAGAAATGCCGTCAAATCACTAAATCCCATGCCGTTGCAGCCAACCAGGCCAACTTTGATTTTGTCGCTTGGGGCGCAGGAGGCCATTGTGGCTGAAAATGAGGAGACCAAGCCAACGCCGGCGGCAGCAGTTCCGCTATTTTGAATGAAAGATCTTCTGGAGGTCATTTGAGTGTTTTTACGGTTACGAATTTTAAGCTGAAGGACAAAAAATTGGGAAGGAACTTCCCTGCAGAAATTGATTTGAGGCAGTTCTTTTGCTATTTACCTCCGTTGATCATCCCGGAAACGATGCCTTTAACCTTTCCAATATCGGCCAGTATGACACCAGACAGATGAAAAAAGATGAACGCATAGATGAAGTACTGGACAAATGCATGAACCTCTTTGATGTAATGTCTCGTCGGTCCGGCAATTCCCAGATCACCGCCAAAGGCAATGATCAGCCCTGTGACGACCATCGTCAGCAACAACATGTAAAACAGCATGTAACTGTATTTTACGATCAGGTAATGCTTCTCATCCTTTTTATCCTTTGGGGATTGCAGATAGGATAGCAGTGTTTTTTTGACCCTGTATCTCATCTTCTCCTCTGTGGGTTGTGTGATCTCAACGATGATTCGGGAAAGAAAAAGGAAGGTGAGGGCAAATCCCAATATTTTGTGAAGGTCCCACATCTTGTCGTCATACAGGTGTGCCACAGCGAATGACTGGTTGTTGTCGACTGTAATTCCCTTCTCTTTCAGGATATTCTGGACTACCGGGACATTCTTCCTTGGATTTAATACTGTTGAGGCCATTAAAACGGTGACAATTAACGAAGTAACTACCAGAAAAGTCAGCCAGTGCCAGATACGGATGGCGGCAGAATTTTTTTGAACGAAGATGGAGGTTCCATCGATAGCAGTAGGATTTTTCTGTTGCATGGTGTTTTTTTTCTAAAACTAATAAATTCAATTTAGGATGCGTTCAAAGTAGACGAATTTTTTTGGAAATTATTAAATATAAATTCGTCCGAACACTTTGATCAACAGGGGAATTGGCAGTTGCCTAATAAAAACTCACCCCGTCACTAAGAGTGACGGGGTGAGATCAGCCGGATGATTTGGATTTCCTATTTTTTAATGGGACTGACTTTAAAAGAGAACCTGTAATTTTGATAAACAAGGCGGTATTTCTCCAATGGCCATTGCCCCCAGCTGTCGATGCCCCCCACGCCGGTCTGTTTGTAGTCGATGTGCAACTGCGTTTGCTTGCGTGGAACGAGTTCTCCGGAGTGTCGCTGGTGTTTCTGTTCACCATCGTCGAGATCGGCATCAAAATAGTGCAATGCACTCATGCTTAAAGGCGCAATGGATTCAATTTTAAGGCCCACACCTTTGGTATTGAAAATTTTGAACCAGCGGATGTCGGTATGGTTGCCATTTTCCTGTGGACGGACATAAGGATAAAACTGGCTTTTTACACTCTGGTGATAGATGCCAATATTGGAGGCATAATTACGGTCCTGGTAATTCTCGACGGGTCCGCGGCCATAATATTCAATTGTTTCAAATCCTTCTGGAAGAATCCAGTTGACCCCGAAACGAGGCAACATGGATATAATCTTTAAAGGATCTGCAACAAGTTGTTGATCCACAAACATTTCGCCTTTTGCCTGGATGGTGTACGCGAGGATTAGCTTGGACGATACATCCGGCAATGAATAGGTTGTTTTCACTTTTACCATGCCTGCGGAGTCTTTTGCCGACATTTGATCCAATACCAGGTTGGCTTGTGCAGCCTTCCAATCCTTCAATTTCTTCTGAAGTCCAGCTCCCATGTCGTTGTCGGTTGGGGCCCTCCAGAAGGCAGGTCTGACACCCATTTCGGTGTCCATCATGCTGGTTTTGTTCACCTCGTACCTGGTGATTAGTCCGGTGGTTTTGCTGAACTCCATGATCAGACTGGCTGAAGTGATGCGCCAGACCGAGGTGTTTTCTGTCAGAATGATTTTCTCAGCAGGCTTGATCTGATGGTCAGATTTGTAAGATCCGGCCAATGACAACTGTTCGTCGGCTATTGTAAATCCTGCAGGAATAAGCTGGTGATCAGATTTCTGCCTGTACACAACATTGAGAAAGACCTCTCCATCAGGTTGTGGTTTTGCAGGTAGATTAAATTCGGCGGTAGCATGTGCCTTTACATCGAGTTTATCCACTTTCCCAGATTGTTTCACAGCTCCATTGACTGTAATATTCCACTCCATGGTAACATCCGACAAATCTTTGAAAAAATTCTCGTTGTAAACGGAGATAGTCGATGGATTAACAAGGGTGGTATGGATGTTCTGGTACACTTTTTTCATTTCCCAGGCATGGGGATTGGGATTGCGGTTTGGGTAGAACAGTCCGTTGCACATGAAATTGTTGTCGGAAGGCAGATCTTTGCCATAATCTCCGCCGTAGGCATAAATGGTATCGCCCTTTTCTGTGATTTTTTGCAATCCCTGGTCGACGAAATCCCATATAAATCCACCTTGAAAATTCTTCGGATTTCCACGGATGATGTCCCAGTAATCCTTGAAATTACCCAGCGAATTGCCCATGGCATGAGCATATTCGCACATGATGAAGGGTTTGACTGGATGGAGGTTTTTCTTTGCATATTCCACCATACTGGTCGGAGTAGGGTACATTGGATTGACTATGTCAGTATTGAATTCTGTGGCGAAATTTCTGTAACTGCTCACTGCCCTTTCGTACTGAACCGGACGTGACTGATCCATTTTCTTCAACCACAGGTAGCATTCGTAGAAATTGTAACCATTGCCGGCTTCGTTGCCCAGGCTCCAGGTTATGACGGAGGCATGGTTTTTATCGCGCTGGTACATGCGCTGTACCCGCATCAGATGGGCCTCTTTCCAGGATGGTCTGTTGGCCAGTGTGACTGCAATGTCATAGCCTATTCCATGGGATTCGTTGTTTGCCTCATCCACCACATAGATTCCGTATTGGTCACAAAGCTGGTACCAGTATTCGTCGTTGGGATAGTGACATGTGCGTACTGCGTTGATATTGAACTGTTTCATTAGCTTGACATCGCGGAGCATGGATTCTTTCGAGAGGGTTTGTCCTGTCACAGGATCCGTCTCGTGGCGGTTGGCTCCTTTGATCAGCACAGGTTTGCCGTTTACAAGCAACATTCCATCCTGAATTTTGACCTCACGGAAGCCAACCTGTTGTGGAATGACCTCGATGACTTTTCCCGTATTGTCAAAGAGCGTTAGTAGCAACTTGTAAAGGTTAGGTTCTTCGGCCGACCAGAGTTTTGGGGCAGAAACAGGGATGGAAACTGATTTTTCTGTTTCATGGTTCAAGACAACATCGGTGGTAGAGATCACCTTTTCTCCATCCAACAGTTTGGCAGTTACTTTTGCCACAGCCTCTTTGCTGAGTTGGATATTTAAATTGAGGTTGGCATTCTGATAATTGGCATCCAATCGGGTATTTAGTGCAAAATCTTCGATATGGATTGTTTCTCGTTTGATCAGGTAGCAGTCACGGGTAATGCCGCTCAACCGCCAGAAATCCTGACCTTCGAGGTAGGTGCCGTCGCACCAGCGCATCACCTTCAATACGATCAGGTTCTTGCCGCCAACCAGCACTTTTGAAAGATCAAATTCTGATGGTAGCTTCCCATCTTCTCCGTACCCAATGTATTTGCCGTTTACCCAGACCATGAGATTCGATTTGGCGGCACCAATGTGCAATACGATATTCTTTCCGACCCAATTTTGGGGGAGGTCTACTTCGCGGCGGTACACTCCAGTCGGATCATAGGTTAGCGGAACAATTGGCGGATTGGGTGCCTGCAGGTGCTGAAATTCATATCCTATGTTCACATAAATGGGAAATCCGTAGTTGTTCACCTCCCAGTTGGCAGGAACTTTGAAATTGTCCCAGTCCGTATCCTTAAATCCAGTTTCAGCAATATTCATAGGCACATCTGCTGGTTTTTCAAACCACTTGAATTTCCAGGTGCCGTTTAGGCTCAAGTTATGTTCAGAACTCTCCCAGCTGTTTTGGATGGCCTCCTTTTCGTTTGGATAGACCTGAAAACTGGCGTGCATGGGAAGTCTGTTCTCCTCATTTTTTGTTTCATCCAACCAGTAAGGCGCTGTGTCTTGTTTCTGAGCCTTGACAGGCATGATTGAGATTAGGCCAACAAACAGACATAAGACATTGATTAAGTACGATTTGTTCATAAAATTATTTCATTTGGTACAACTTTCATTTCCTGGTCACATCTTAACTACCGGGATTTTGTATTTCCCCGAAAGTAGCAATTTTCTGGAAGTCAAAGAAAGAGGGTATATTTCATTTCTCCAGACGAATTTTGGCGCTGATTCACCTTTTTTGATGATTTCATCTTTTACACCTGTCGTCAGGACATCCCATCCTATCCTGTTCTTATATCCCGGATAGGGCACCCATTCCAGGTACAGCACCAGACTTGATTTCAGCAACCCGGTATTTCCCATCTGCTGCAGGAGATTGCGCTTCTCCGATGCATTTGCCATATGAATGATCAGCAATAGCACTGCGATGAAAATACAACCGATTCTCATTTTTTTGTTTTACCTTAAAGTATTTCGATAGTGGCGGAATTATTCCCCTTCGCCGATAGCGTGAAATTTTTCAGTTTGGTCTGACCGAGACCGTTGAGTGAAAACCTGTTGAGTTCCAGTTTTCCACCCAGGACACTAAGCGTGGCTTTTCCCTTCTCCACCAGACAAGTTCCCCAGGCATTGCCATTGCTCCAGAAATAGTCTCCCGGTTCGGCTGCGAATGACATGCTTTTGTCGACACCTGAATAGTGAAATCCTGACAAGGCAATAACGGCAGCCCAACTGGCCATTGCTCTGGCATAGTGATGGCCACATTCAGGTTCATCATAAGGGTTGCGCTTGTAACCATCAAAGCGGTCACGGATGCTTTTGATGCATTTAAGACCGTCGTCAACCTGACCTTCAAAAAGCATTCCAACGGCGGCAGTATATTCGAATCCGGTCATCGCTTCTGAGAAGTAGGGGAAAGGGACCTTCAATCTTCCTTTGGGCCAACTGGCCATGATCAAACCACTTTCATCGCCCATTGCATAGGACCTCATGTTGTTGAACATCTGTGAAAAGTCGGTTACATAATTACACTTCATAATCGTTGCGAGAGTCGTCCGGATGTTTGCTGCTTTCCCAAGGTAACCCAATCCGCAGATATGGGCCATGTACTGGCCCACCAGCTGGTCAACGAGGCAACCTTTTCCAAGTTGGAAATCAGGATTCGAAAGATCTTTGCTTCCCATGCCGATTTGGAGTCCGGGATAAATTTCGGCCTTGCTTTTTGGTGGACGGATTTCCTGTTCATAGTAGGCTCCATTGAAGAGATGGGCGTCTGTCCACAGAGTGCCTGATTCATAGAGGCTTCTGCATTTTTTGGCAAACTCTTTGTCCTTCATGTATTTTGCCATCTCTTCTGCGGCACGGAGCGCGCCGAGGTACCAGAATTCCATCTGAGGATTTGGGCCAAAATATTCTACGTCCATTGTATTGTGCTGGCAACCTTCCATTACTCCGTCAACATCGCCGTCCCAGCCGCCTTTGACCCATGCAAAGGCCAATGCTCTTTTTACATGATCCCAATTTTTCCGGAGGAATAGGTCGTCTCCGGATAGCTGCCATTCGCGGTAAAATTTCAGGATGGTTCCCATCTGCCCGTCAGCAGCCGCAACTTTGTTGTTGCAGGCATTTGCCAGCGGAAGTCCTGCCCTGAAACACATCAGCCCTGATGCATCGGAGGCATAATTGAACTCCACATCCCGCATCGTTTGAGCCAGTTCACCAAAGAGAAAGGGTGTCGCCACTTCATAATTCCAAACATGCGTGCAGGAACCCTGGCAGGAACCGAAATCATCCATGACACCTTCCCAGCCCATCATGTGGCCGTCCCTGATTCTGAAGACCGTCTGGGATCGCAGGGTGCTCAGGTTGAATAGTGCAGCTTCCTTTACTACATCCGGTAGTGAAGAATGCACAAAGGCATTCATAAATTTCAGCGTTTTTTGTTCCAGATCCGGAATCTGAGGGACAATTTTCTGGGCGGCATCCCAGGCATCGTTGTATTTTGTGCTATAATAGTTCCCGACTATTTCTTTCGACCAGCCATATCTGTTCGGGAAATTCCAGGTAATGTAAAACCGGAAAGATTCTTTCCCATGCGGGGGAATCTCCTTCTTGACTGCCAATGAAGCCATCGGGTCGTGGTCATTCAGTTTTTGCTTGTCTGTCAGTTCTCCGTCTGCGCTGAAATCATCCCAGCAATCGAGCAGGGAGCGCTCCCAATGATTGGCCTCAGAAGAGCGTCGATAACTAATGGCTGATTTTTCCGAAGTAGTGAGTGCGATGGTACCGAATGCGGCGTCAGTTTTGGAAATACTGTCGGAATACATGAAGATTCCGCTCACTTCGCCGCTTTGCCGGTAAACGTTTTGGTTGTATCTGGCTCCATCGGGAATGAAGTCACCTTTCCAGTCGCGATGGAAATTGCTTCCATCTTTCCCCACAAAATTTCGCATTGACCCACAGACCGAAACTTGCATTGCTTTGTCTGTCAGATTGGTCACTTCATAAGTTAGCACTGCAATGGGAAGACCGCTGGCTTCTGCATCGCCAGGGACCAGCGGATTGAATCCCGTTATTTTTACCTTGACAGGCATGGTTTTGTCTGATAGGTGGACCATTCCAACCGGATAGGAAGCATCGAAACTGCATTCTGAAAATCTTGGAAATCCATGTTGATTGACAGGTCTTCCTTCGTAATGCTGGTATTCAGATGGGTGTAAAGGTCCAATCAGGGCACGTGTTTGCGAAGTTTCATGCTCTGGTTTTACAAAAATTGAAAAAAATGGCACATTGTTTCCCTTGGTGGTAGTGCTGTAACCAATGGCAGGCTTGTTCATTATCTCCCAATCACGCAATTCCCCTCTTCCACCCAAAGAGACTGTCCCAGTTCCGATACCGCCCAAAGGGAGCGCTATACGGAGCAAATGTTCCTGATCGAAGTGTTTCACAACTGGCCATTCGATGGGATTTTCGGCGGCAACCAGGGTGAGTGACAGAATACAGTAGACGATTGAAAACAAGTATTTTTTCATGAGCGCAATATTTGAGGAGCTAAAAATAATCAGATCCTTCGGAGAAACCTCCTGTTCAATTTTTTTTCTGGTAGAAAGCTATGAAACGAGCATGGGCAACACCCACAAAAGGCGATGTAAATTCACCTGCGAGTTCCATAAGTACTTACAGATATTCAGAAACTGTTTAAAATTTATTTCTAAATCCCGTGAGGGATTGTATGTGGGTAGAATAAAATGCTAATCGAGAATTTCGTCCCGGATGGGACGAGATATCCTACGTAGCATTTAGATTTCTACCCATATTTCATGCCTACGGCACGTTCTTTTTATCTGAAATTATCGCAAAATTTGAATAAAGAGAAATTTAAACGGTCTCTCAATTGTTTAACAAATATATTTACGATTGAAAACCTTCCGCACCACCTCCTCAGCATCGATTTGTGTCGGAACATTCCTCTTGGCAAAACCCTTGATTTTATTTCTGTATTTGTAAAAAAGCACCTCGAAAGCAGCCGGTTCGTTTGCAAAAACTTTTCCAAAATTAGTATCCTGAACTAACAGATGGTGTCGGATGTCAAAGACAAAGATGAGTTTAAAAGTTTTGTAGCAGCATGAGAAGCAGTTCCAAAATTGGGGATTATTTCTTAAAATAGAGCTCAAATCTTCTGAGCCAAACATATAAGATAGCCAACAAAATTCTTGGAAAGACCAGTATTACAATTGGATAGCCCATTGCTGCAAACAGAAGTGTATCTTCGAGTTGGGAGTGTGACACCGCGATGTGGTGATTCAGAAGATCTGCGTCCATCCTGGTAAGTTTGCCCTCCTCAGATTGGCTGATCATGATGGCGCCACCGTACGAAAGGCCCAATGTATAGGCGATCATCCATAGAAAACCGGTGTTTGAGGATAGTCCCATGATACGGAGCAGTGGCTTAAAAGGGATTAGGATCCATCTGATAAGTCCAAACTCATCTAGAATTTTTTGCAGAACGAGCAGCAGATTCACCAACAATACAATCTTGAAGGTAGTTAGGGCAATTGCTTTGGACCAATCGGTCAAGGCAGGCACAAAACTTGCTGATTGCCTGATTAATAAACCAGTAGCCTCTGCAGTTTCACCGGGAAGAAATTTATTCAACAACACCGCAGCTATTAAACTGGCAGAAAGTCTCGTCAAGACCATCCGAAAGGGATTCGAACCTGTCTTCTTTTGAATGGCAGTTTCTACAATTAGTCCATGGGATATCAGGCACATCACAGCAAGAATGGTTCCTTCGCGGTAGCCGGTTCCCAATGTCGTCATGACGATGATGGACGAATAGATGTTGGTAAAGATGCTGGTGATCAGGACGACGGATGCCTCACCAGAGAGTCCGATCAGTTTAAGAAGAGGCGCCACCCAAGCAGCCAACACATTCAGCCACCCAGCAAAATCAAGCAAAAAGACAGCAAACGAAACTGGAATGGTGAGCTTTATGAGCCACAAAGCCGTTTTTGTTCCTTGCGGCAATGCCAATTTTACACAACCGTAAATTCTTTCCCAAGCCGTTGAAGAAGCTATAATCTCTGTCAATATGAACTGTTTTTATCAGGATTTCACCCCTACAAAGTAGTGTTTATTCTCGGAGAAAAGGATGTTGAAGGAAGTAAGTGATCCGTAGATTCGCGTGATGTATTGCTGCATGTTCACCTTTTCCTCATCCGATAAACCCGGATGACTGTTGATGTTTTGTTCCAGTACCCGAAGTCTGTCGCGGAGCATAACTATTTTGTGGAAGAAGTTCTCGATGGGGATCTCCTTTGGTTTCAGGGAAAGATTTGCCGGCTGAAGGAGCATGTTGCCACCTTTCCATTTGTCGCCGATGGGTACAATCTCCTGCAAGGCGCTCTGCTCTTCCAGAACGAAACGCAGAACTTTCTCCACCTCGGCCAAAGTCAGTGAATTTTTAGGTTTCTCTGCCGGTGCATCTTTTACCTCAAGATCCTCATTTCTTTTTGTCATTTCAATTTTCCCGCCATGTTCAAAAAAAATCTCATAGGAGGTAATTTTGTTTTTACTGACGATTCCCTCTCCATACCGGGGATGCTCTACGCGGGTTCCAACTGCAAGTTCTTCCATAGTAAATAATTCTATACGACTTTTATTCTCGAAATCTCGAGACATCCAAACTCCTCATTTATTCTTTGAACAAACAAAATTAATCAATTGAAATTCAATTACCAAGTTCAGTTAAAGAAGGACGCCTGAGTTAATTAGAGGGTTCAAGTTTCGTTTCCCCTTTCACCGTTCCGGGACGCATCAGCTGCAGATCGAAGATGATTATTTCATTCTTGCCCCTTTTCAGCCACGTTGCCGGACAAAACAATCTCTTCTGAGGCCCTATGCTCCAGTACCTTCCAAGATTGTGCCCGTTCACCCACACCACACCTTTTTCCCACTGACTGACATCCAGGTAGGTATCTCCGGTCTGGCTCAACTGGAACTCTCCCTTGAAGAAATTGCCTGGACGCACAGTTTCACCGGAGGTAAATTTCAGGCCTGACAAGTAGGATTCATCGAATGGAAGCGTAAAGATTTCCCAGTTCATGAGGGTCATTCCATTGAGGGAAACCCTATCGGTGATGCCCTTTCGGTCGATCATGTATTCGGCGAAGTTGATGTGCCCCATCCCTTCAACCAGAATCTCGAGTAGCGGATTCGCGGTAGCCGGGGAGGGCAGCTCAATGATGTTTTCGGCTTTGCTACGGTCGAGTTTGCCGATGTATTTGCCATCCACGAAGATGGTGGCGTAATCGTGCAACTCTGTGATGCGCAGTTTCCCTTTCTTGTGGCCAATCAGGCTGGTACGGTAGAGGATAAAACCTCCTTTTTGACCCATCATCTCCATTGGCTTGGGTTGAGGAGAATGGATGGATGGTGGTAGATTGCTCCAAACGGAGGCAGATTCTGTTAGCTTGATTTCCGGAATTTCGATCACAGGCAAGGCTGCCGGAATGGCTGGCAATTTTTGCTTTGGCGGTAAATAGCTGGCCAATAGCTTACGCAAGGCGTGGTATTTGGGAGTAGCCTGTCCCATCTCGTTGATGGGTGCATCGTAATCGTAACTCGTTACATCCGGTTGGTATTGCGTCGGGCTGAAGGCATTGGCGCCTGCCCAATAACCAAAGTTGGTTCCACCGTGGATGACGTAGAAATTGAACGATTTTTTATGGTCCATCAGCCATTTTACCTCTTTCAGCAGACTGGTTGTGTCGGTTCGCTGCCATTTCTCCCCCCAGTGGGTAAGCCAACCTGGGTACAATTCGCTGCAGAAAGAGGGAACTTCAGGATGAACCCTGGTGGCCTGTTCAAATTCCTTGTCATTCGTTCCCGAATCCAGTCCGATGGCGGCACCATCCAGCGACCCTGCCTCAAGCATGTATGCGGTGGGACCATCGGCTGTATAAAATGGAATTTCAATGCCATTTTTTTGCCAGACCCCTTTGAGCCAGTTCATGTAAATGCGGTCGTTGCCAAAACTGCCATACTCATTTTCTACCTGCAACATCAGGATCGGACCACCTTTCGTAACCTGAAACTCTTTCACCTGGAGGGCAAGTGTCTTGATATAGCGCTCAACTGCCTGCGTGTATCGTGAATCCATACAGCGCACCTTGATGTCTGGGATGGCAAGCAAGTATGCAGGCAGACCGCCAAAATCCCATTCTGCGCAAACATATGGACCGGGTCGCAGGATGAGATACATTCCCTCTTCCTGGACCAATTTTACGAAGCGTGCAATGTTGTGGTTGTCGGTCTGAAAATCGAATATTCCGGGTTCAGTTTCATGGTAATTCCAAAAAATATAAGCAGCGATGGTATTGCAGCCCATTGCTTTGGCCATCTGGATGCGCTGTTTCCAGTATTCTGCCGGGATCCTTGCCGGATGCATCTCGCCCGAGATGAGCTGCATGGGTTTCCCGTCGAGTAGGAAATCTTGTTTGTCAAAAACAAATGTATGCGGCTTAACCTGGGACCATGTAGTATGTGATACCAGGACAAGTAGGCAGATACCGAATATTTTTCTCATTTTACAAAGGAAGTTTGTAGGGCCAAATATTGCAATTAACTTTTGTATTAATGCTGACAATTTTCATTTATGCGTTAATTGACGGGGTGACTCTGAGTCACCCCGTCAATTAACGCATAAATGTGCAGAAAACGGCTGCAATCTATTTGATTACTATCTCTTTAAATCAAATACCATCAACGCCTCGTTGTGACGGAGATACAGTTTCCCATCTGCGACCACAGGATGTGCCCAGTGCTGAGCGGTACCAAGTGGTACTTTGAACTTGCTGAGGATTCTGAATTGTTCGGGTGTACCTTCTGCAAGTGCCATCTCTCCATCCTTCTCTGCGTAGCAGTAAAATAACCCATCGGCAAAGATCACCGGACCGCCGCCGAGCTCTTTCGCAATGTATTTGGTCAATCCTGTTTTCAGATCGATGCAGAACCATTTGGGTTGCAAGTAGGCTGAACCATACAGGAAACCATCTTTTACGATAAAACCCTCCATCAAATTGATGTATTCCTTGTTCCTCCAGGCAATTTCAGCCTTTTTACCATCCGGAGAAAGCTTCAGGGCGACGAGTCCCGAGCTATCTTTACGGGAAGCGCTCGAAACCAAAATTTGGCCGCCTGAATAGACAGGCGTGTTCGCATGAATCTTGTTGTCCTGAAACTGGTGGATGCGCCAATACATCTCACCTGTAGCAGCATCCAGTCCGATGATGGAGGAAGCGGTAAGGTTGACAATCAGTGAATGTCCGTTGTGGTTGATAAGGATGGGGGAGGTGTAGGTGGCTGGCTCTCCAAAGGCCGGGCTTCCCCAAATCTTCTTTCCAGTGAAGCGATTCAGCGCAACCATGTTGTTTGTCTTTCCGCCAGGAGTACAATAGAGGACATCGCCATCTATCAGCAATGATTCAGAAAAACCAAACTGAACTGAATCGCATTGAAGCTCTTTGAAGAAATCAATGCTCCAAACTCTTTCTCCATCCCCGGCTTTCAGACATTGTACACTCCCGTTACCACTCTCCAGGTAAACGAACTCGTCAACGACGGTGGGCGTAGAACGGGCTCCGGGGAAGATGCCTGTCCAATCTTTGCCGTAACTCTTCTTCCATTGGAACTTCCCCATTTTATCGAAGGCAAAAAGGAAACCCTCCGAAGTGAGCGTATCCGGGATACCGGTTACAAAGACCATCTCTTTCGACAAAGCCACACTGCCTTGCCCGGTACCCAGCCCTTCGAACGACCACAGCATTTTTGGCCCCTCAGCCGGCCACTTTCTTTGCAGGCCGCTCTCGGGATAGATCCCGTCCCGATTGGGTCCCCGCCATTGTGATTGGGCAGAAGCGTTAAAGATGCCTGAGCCCAATAAAATCAGGACAAGTGTAAAAAATGTTGTAATAATTTTCATATCGGATGCCACTGATTTCATAGATTTTTTATGTTGCTACACTTCTCGTTTATGCCGGGATACTGCTATAAATTCAACAGTTTAGTTTCACCTTTTTTTAATTTCAAAATCACCTCTTTGCCATTGTAGCGAACAATTCCTTCCTCTCCGAGAATGGATTTCACCGTTGCAAATGTCAATTTGCCCTCTTTCCAACGAAGTGCAACCTCGAAACCATTGGCAGCGCGCAATCCGCTAATCTCTCCCTCTTTCCACACATCGGGAAGTGCCGGGAGCAACGCCAAAACCGGCATTTTGGTTCCCTCCACCATTTTTGTCTCATGACTCTGCAGCACCATTTCGATGACGGCAGCCCCGGCGCCAAAATTGCCATCTATGTTGAAAGGTGGACAGGAAGAGAGCAGGTTGGGCAGCAAACCTGGTTTGTTGCGACTTCCGGGTACGAAGAGGTTGTTGAAAATTTTGTATGCATGGTTGCCATCTTTCAACCTGGCCCAGCAGCATGCTTTCCACGACATGGACCAACCAGTTGCTTCATCGCCACGGATTTCGAGGGTTCGCTTTGCAGCATCGAAGAGCCCAGGCGCACTCTCCTTTGTGATCTCGTAACCGGGGCAAAGGGCATACAAATGAGAAATATGTCGGTGTTTTGGGTCAATTTCGCGGTACTCTTTGTCCCATTCGAGCAACTGACCTTTTGACCCTACCTGATAAGGCTGTAAGCTGTCCAATTGATTTTTAATCCTACCCATAAATTTCTTGTCAACATTCAGTATCCTGGATGCCTCCAAACAATTGGTGAACAGCTCTTTGGTAATCATCAGATCCATCGTGGCACCTTCGCAGAATGGAGTAGTATATTTTTGTCCATCAGGATAATACCCATGCTCGGGAGAAGAACCGACCGGAGTTGTGTAATGGCCACGGTCGTTCAAGACCAGCCAATGACTCAAAAATTCAGTGGCACCTCTAAGTTCGGGCCAATAATCTTTGAGAAACGACTTGTCCTTCGTATAGCGGTAGTGCGTCCAGATTTGCTGGCAGGTCCAGCCCCCGGCCATCGGCCAGAAGGAGCAGTTGGCATTGTCGACCGGCTGGGTGGTGCGCCAGATGCTGGTGTTGTGGTGGGCAGTCCAGCCGGGGTATCCAAAGCTCTCCTTGACATGTTCCGTGCCATTTACTGCCATCTGTTTCACGAATTTGAGCACTGGCTCTGTGCATTCTCCCAGGTTGGCAGCCTCTGTCATCCAGTAGTAAATTTCTGAATTGATATTCATCGTATAACCGCTTGCCCAGGGCGGAACAATTTCGTTGTTCCAGATTCCCTGTAGATTAATTGGCTGACCGCCTTCGCGGGAGGCCGCAATAGTCAGATAGCGTGCATATTGCAATGCCAGGGCTGGAAGCGACCGATCGCCACCGTTTCGGTAGGCTTCGAGTCGTTTGTTGGTGGGGAGCTTACCCTGCTCTGTCAGCGCTCCCAAATTGACAGTTACCCGGTTAAACAAATTCTGATAATCTTTCAAATGATTGTTCTGCAATTCAACATAATTTTTTGCCAATGCATTTTTAAGGTTGGCAGTTGTTTCGACAGAAGGATCCACTCCCTCTCTGCTGGGACTCTTGTCGAAACCATTGAAACTGGTATCCATCGAGAGTAGAATTGCTATTTCATCGGCACCCGTTACCACAAGCTGGTCAGCAGTAGATTCTATCTTTCCCCCAACCATGGAAACGCCTACCCTGCCTTCGTAAAAGGTACCTTCACCCTTCATTTTGTCGCCATACATAATGGTCTCCCTACCGGGAATCTGAACTCCCTTCTCATCGAACAATTCGGGGTACATCCACTCCTGTTTCCAATCATGTAAATTCTGAATGGTTCTGCGTACGATAAACGCCGGAGCCTGGCCTTTCATGACTAATGAAGCGCCAACAGCAGTCGTTTTTGCCGTAGGATGAGCCCCATTCAGTCCTATTTTACAAGAGATTGCTCCTTTTTTGTCGGCCTTGATTCGCAACACGATCACTTTATCAGGGTGGCTGGCAAAAACCTCTCTTTGGTAGTTTATACCGTTGACCGCGTAGGAAGTGCGGCACATTGCAGTAAAGAGGTCCAGTTCCCTCCTGAAATTGGTAACCCGGTCGGAGTGGTTAAACTCCACCTCCAGGTCGCCAAAAGGCTGGTAGCAATCCTGCGCCCTGCCGAGCCATTCACTGGCGATAATTTCGTTGACCTGCTTAAGATCACCCTCTTTAATCAGTTGCCTGACTCTTCCCAAACTTTTTGTGAAATCAAGTTTGACTTTTCTACCGGGCTCTCCGGAGTAGAGCGTATTCTCATTGAGCTGAAGATGCTCCTTGACAATCCCGCCATACACCATGGCGCCGAGGGTACCGTTGCCGATGGGAAGTGCTTCGTACCAGTCGGTGGCAGGCTTGTCGTACCAGAGTTTTAAATCAGCGGCAGGTTTTTGGGCATGACTGTTAGCGAAAGAAGAGAAGAGGGCTAGGACCAGAATAAACAGGATTGTTCTCATCCGAAGTTTTTTAAAAGACCCTATTTCTTCAGTTTGATCACCTCGCTGCCGGCCAACAGGAATGCTCCCGAACCATAAACTTCCCAGCTGTCTGCATTGAAATTTTTCTTTGGGTCTGCACCAATGGGTTGAACCCATCCAACATGACCATCTTTCTGCACACACTTGTTCAGACCAATCCAGGCATTTTTAACCACAGGAAGGTAGGTAGCCTTGTCCAAAATCCCATTGTTGATTCCCCATGCCATGGCATAGCAATCAAAGCCGGATCCGCTGACCTCTCCCCCTGGATAAGCTTCTGGATCGAGGAGGCTGGCCCGCCATAGTCCATCGGGTTGCTGAAGCTCTTTCAACTTTGCCGACATCTCCCTGAAGAGTTTGATGTAAAATTCACGCTCCGGATAGTTGGCAGGAAGCTCTTTCAGAACCCTCACCAAACCACCCATCACCCAGCCGTTTCCGCGCGACCAGAATATCTTCTTGCCGTTGGCTTCCCGGATATCTTTTCCGTCATTCTTGATCACATATTTTAGGTCACGGGCAAAAAGGTGCTCCTCCTTGTCGTACAGCAGCTCGTAACTCTCCTTAAACAGCTGGTCGCTGTAGGCAAGGTAACCGTTGTTCCCTATTGCTACGCCGAGTTTAACAATCGCGGGTGGCCCCATGAAAAGTGCATCGCACCACCACCATTTGATGGTTTCGTTCCCTTTTGTCGGATAGGGTTTTTTCATGAAGATGGCAAGGGTATCTATGAATGGCTGGATCATCTCCTGCTTTTTCTCTACTTTGTATACATCCACATACGTTTGACAGATGGCGATGTCATCGGCGTGGTACCAGCGCTTGCCCGGTTTCCATCCGGTTTTGTTCCCCATATCAACCATGGCCTGAAAGATTGCCTTCGATTTGGTGGTCTCCCAAGCAGCCGTTACACCGGCATAAAAGGCTCCGTTGGTCCAGTCGGTCGGCTCGTGTTTTGGATTTTGCAATTGCCATTCGGTTACCTTTTTCATCGTTTTTTTGATGTTCCCGGCAGCAAATATTTTCCTGGTATTTTCAGTTTTGGCAAAACTCGTCGATACGAAAAGGGCCAAAATGAACAGCGCGATTGTCTTCTTCATTAATTTTCGGTTTTAGTAATTCGAATGCAAATATATCAAGTAGCGCAATCGATTGCAAAAAAAATCATATATTTGTTGGCAGCGCCGTGGCAAGTGAAGTTATGCCATTCGAAATCAACCAAATCGATAGCTTTGAAAATTTACAAGCAATTGGTCCTGGCCATCCTGCGCACCGCAATAGGTTGGCACTTTCTGTACGAGGGATTCTCAAAAATCGTCCAGGGAAACTGGAGCGCATCAGGCTATTTGCTGAATACCTCCGGACTCTTCTCCGGAGGCTACCATTTCATTGCCGGCTCGCCGTTTTTGCTACACATTGCCGATCTCCTGAATATGTACGGACTTGTTTTGATTGGACTGGCACTTTTTACCGGACTCTTCACCAGGTTCGCTGCCCTTTGCGGAGCGCTACTGCTCACCATGTACTACTTTGCCTACCCTCCCTTCGGAAATCCTTTGTTCGGCAGCACCGAGGGTCACCACTTTATCGTCGACAAACTTTTTATAGAGGCCTCGGCGCTCCTCTTGCTCTTTCTATACCGCGAAAGTAGTTTCAGTCTCGATGCCCTGGTAAAAAACTACCGTGAAGGTCACAAATCAAAGAAAGCAGATCACCATGAAAATAACTCAAGACGAGAAGCTCTGAAAAACCTGGCAACACTTCCCATTTTGGGAGCCATGGGCTGGGGAGCTGCAGGAAATCTCAAAAACTATGGGGCCGATGTGATGACAGGAGCCACCATCCAGGTCAAGCAGACGGCCCTCAGCGAGCTCGGGGGAGCCCTTCCCAAAGGCAGGATAGGTAAACACGAAATTAGCAGGCTCATTGCGGGAGGAAACCTGATCGGAGGTTGGGCCCACTCACGCGATCTGATCTACGTCTCGTCGCTGTTCAAAGCCTACAACACGGAACAAAAAGTTTACGAAACGCTTATTTTGGCCGAACAGGCCGGCATCAATACCATCAACATCGGCTTTCCTTCCAACCCACTCCTGGCCAAATACAAGAAGATGACAGGCAGCAAGATCAAGGTGATTTCGCAGGTGGCCCCCCATCTTAACAACAAAACCCTCTCCCAGTTAGATCAAAAGGCCAATCCCAAATTGTACTTCGAATTCATCGATCAGGCCATCGATTATGGCGTCGACATCGTTCAGATCCAGGGAAACTGGTGTGACTGGCTGGTGCGCGACAACAAACTGGAGGTAATTCAACTCATGCTGGATCACATCCGCAAACAAGGATATACTGCCGGACTCGCAGCCCATTCCGTGGAATCACTGATAACCTGCCAGGAGCAGGGAATCATCCCTGATTATTACATGAAAACCATGCACCACGATCAATACTGGTCGGCCCACCCGCGCGAAAACCGTTTTCCCTTCGAGGTCGATGGGAAAGAATACCTCGACCACAACAGGTTTCACAACAACATGTTTTGCCTCTTCCCCGAACGCACCGTCGAATTCGTAAGCAAGACAACAGTCCCTGTCATGGGATTTAAGGTATTGGCAGCCGGGGCCATCGAACCAAAGGATGGCTTCCAATGGGCATACAACAACGGTGCAGATTTTATTTGTGCCGGGATGTTTGATTTTCAGATAGTCAGCAATGTAAATACCGCTATCTCCTGCCTTAGTGCCACCACCAGAACCAGACCCTGGTGTGGTTGACGTGCAATTCTTCGAACAAAGCGATAAAATGTTTCAAAACCTGACGGTAATATGGAATAATTTTGCTTTTTTGCATCAATAACTTCCTAATTCATTTTTGACATGACGGATCAAATTCAAGCGATCGCCTCCCGTATCAAAGAGTTGCGTGAGATTTCAGGTATTTCGGCAGAGAGCTTTGCCAGGGAACTCAATGTTGAAGCAACCCTCCTGGTCGAGTACGAAAGTGGCAACATTGACATTCCCGTCGGATTCCTGTTCAAGGTCGCACACCGCTTCAACCTCGAACTTTCGGCCCTTCTTCGGGGAGACGAACCCAAATTGCACGTCTATTCCGTCGTCAGAAAGGGAAAAGGGTTGAATGTGGATCGACGAAAGCAATATGCCTACGAAAATCTGGCCTGGAATTTTGTCCACAAAAAGGTAGAGCCTTTCATCGTGAGCGTGCCCCCTTACCAGGAAGATTGTACTCCCGAGTCAAACGCCCATCCCGGACAGGAGTTCAATTATTTGCTTGAAGGAAGCATGATGGTGACTGTCGATGGCCACGAGATTGTGCTCAATGAGGGCGATTCCATTTACTTCGATTCCGGCTACCGGCACTCCATGAAGGCACTAAACAACCAACCTTCCAAATTCCTCGCCATCGTCATCTAAATCCCAAACCTCTATCCCACCAACAAACGCAAAACATCCAGTCTCCTATCCCCTATCTCATATCTCATATCTCATAACTCATAACTCATATCTCATATCTCATATCTCATATGCCCATGCTTCTGAACAAATACCTCCCCCAAACAGCCTTTCAAAGCTATGCTGATTTCATAGAAAATTATCAAATCAAAGTTCCCGAAAACTTCAATTTTGCCTTCGATGTGGTGGATGCAATGGCTGCCGAAACGCCCGAAAAGAGGGCCATGGTATGGTGCAACGACAAGGGAGAAGAGGCCATCTTCACATTTGGACAGATGAAAGAACAGAGCGACAAGGCGGCAAATTTCTTTCTTAAGGCAGGCATAGGCAAAGGAGATCCTGTGATGCTTATCCTGAAGCGCCGGTACGAATTTTGGTTCTGCATCCTTGCGCTGCACAAAATCGGTGCTATCGCCATTCCGGCTACCCACCTGCTGAGCACCAAGGATCTCGTCTACAGAAACAATGCCGCCGGTATAAAGATGATCGTCTGTGTCCCGGAAACGGAAGTGATTCAGCATGTCGAAGCGTCACAATCAAAATCACCAACATTTCTTGTGAAGGCCCTGGTAGGTGAAGCACGTGTAGGCTGGCTTAATTTCAATGCGGGGATGGAAGAGAGTTCATCATTTTTCCAGCGACCTGTTGGATCTCTCGCTTCCAAAAACGACGACATCATGCTCCTCTATTTCACCTCAGGTACCACCGGGATGCCCAAGATGGTCAACCACAACTTCAGCTATCCGCTTGGACATATCCTCACCGCCAAATACTGGCAAAACGTCCAGGACAACGGTTTGCACTTCACGGTAGCCGATACCGGCTGGGCCAAATCGGCATGGGGCAAATTGTACGGTCAATGGTTGTCGGGGAGTGCCGTGATGACCTACGATTACGACAAGTTCATACCCAAAAATCTGATGGAGGTGATCGAAAAATACAAGGTGACTACCTTCTGCGCCCCACCAACCATCTATCGCTTCCTGATACGGGAAGAGCTGTCTAAATTTGACCTGGGTGCGCTGAAATATTGCGTGGTAGCCGGCGAACCGCTCAATCCAGAGGTGTACAAACAATTTTTGGAGGAGACAGGCATCCGGCTCATGGAAGGCTATGGCCAGACCGAATGTACGGTTGCCCTGGCAACCTATCCCTGGATGGAACCCAAACCCGGCTCCATGGGAAAACCATCTCCGGGCTACCGCATCGACCTGGTCGACGAATCAGGCACCTCCTGCGAGGCAGGTGATGAGGGACAAATCGTCATCTATACAGACCAGGGTCGGCCAGTTGGGATGTTCAACGGCTATTACCGCGACGAAGAACTTACCAGGAAGGTCTGGCACGAAGGGGTCTATTACACGGGCGACATGGCCTGGCGCGATGAAGATGGCTACTATTGGTTCGTCGGACGGGCAGATGATGTGATCAAGAGTTCAGGTTACCGGATTGGCCCCTTCGAGGTAGAGAGTGCATTGATGGAACATCCCGCCGTCCTCGAATGCGCCATCACCGCAGTGCCCGATCCCGATCGGGGACAGGTGGTCAAGGCAACCATCATCCTGGCAAAAAGCTACCATGCCAGCGACGAACTGGCCAAGGAGCTGCAGGAGCATGTGAAGAAGGTGACAGCTCCCTACAAATACCCCCGGATAGTGGAGTTTGTAACCGAACTGCCCAAGACCATCAGTGGCAAGATCAGGAGGGTGCAGATCAGGGAAGAGGATTCTCAGGATGAAGGTTAACCCTTACCTTAACAACGCCGTAGCGCACCACAATACCGGTGCCTGTCCGTGCAGGTCACCCACGATTCGTTTTCGCTGGAGGTAATAGTCGTGGTCGTTTTTGATGTTGGTCCCTTCGCACACTTCAGTCAGTTCATCGTTCGAATTGATGTAACCCAACAATGCCAGCCACCCCTTTCTTGCGGCAGCTCCATAACTCTTCTTGTCGAGCCACCCTTGCTTCACACCCGTGATCATGGCGTAGGTAAACATGGCCGTGCCGGAAGTCTCCTTCCAGGCCGCAGGGTCGTCGATGATCTGCCTCCACATGCCATCGGGTTCCTGGTATTTCAGCAATGCAGCCATCATCTTGTGGTAACCAGCCATGATCCGGGTTCTCTCCGGATGATTTTCAGGCAGACTGCGAAGAATCTCGGCCATGCCGGCAGCCATCCAGCCATTGCCGCGTCCCCAACTAAAATGTGTCTCCGGAGAGTGATAGAAGAGGCCATTCTCCAGCTGAATCTTGTCGAGGTAGAGCACCATCTCACGGGCAGCCCTATTGATGTATTTTTTGTCGCCGGTAACCCGGAAGGCCTGTGACTGAACAGCGGTAATCATGAACATATCGTCGATCCAGATACGTGTTTGCCAAGAGTAATCCTTGTCTGCCCAGCTTTTCTCCTCCGGTTTGGCATTCTCAGGAAGCTGCCATTGGGCATCGGCATAAAGCAGTCCCAAATCAAGGTATTTCTGTTGTTTTGTTTGCAGGTACAACTCCAGTGGAACAGATCCAAATACGCAGTTGTCAACGTGATTGGCCTTTGGAAGCAGGTTCTTCTCCGAATCAAAAAGGGGTGCAAAGCGTCTCTCAAACCGGTTGAACAGCGGTTGGTTTTTGGTCACCTCAGCAAACCACATCCCGCCCAGCCAGGCACATACATCCGGGTAGGTAATTTGTGTCGGAGGTACCTCCGGATGGGTGTTCCCATACCTCGAATGGGCCGTGTTGAGAAATTTTACAGCGATGCGGTTGCCTATTTCGAGGGGCGATTTCCCGGCAGGAAATTTTTTCAGGTCATAGGTCTTGGGTTTGGCCTGAATTTGCAAGACCAGCAGCAAGAGAAGCATTGGGAAGAGAAATATCCTGACGTAAGAATGATTTGGGGTCAAAAATTTTGAGGTCATTGTCCTGGCATGAAGTTTTGGAGATCAAACAAAAGTACAGATATTTGGGCAAAAGCCCAAGGATGAGAGAGACAGTTGTTTCCCTTTTCACGCCTACCCTGAATGCCGGCAGGCTTGGTCAGTCTTGTGACTGCATGATTCATCCCGGGTAGAAGCACAAACATGGGATGACTCTGGCATCATCTTGCCTGTTCTCTAACGAACAGCAATTCTCTTCGGAGAGAGAGATTTCGCCCTGGTGGCAATAGTTTTTCGCAAAGTACAGATTGATCAGGTTGGCGAAGTACACCTGGATGATCCAGTGGCTGGCCAATAGCGCTTCGTCATGTTTCAGTTTGTTGAAACTTATCCTCTCTTCTTTGCCTGTCGGGTAAACGCAGGTGCTGCAGCCATCCGGTTTGCAACTGATCAATTCGTTGCTCTTGAAAAGCGTTGGATTTTGGTCTCTTTTGTATACCTCCTCCTGCCCGGTCATGAACCATCAAGTTGATAAGAACCTTGGGAAATCCCCATTTAGTCGTTTGTGTAGAAGCAATCTTGGCAGAACTTCTGAGAACCTTCAAACATGACACAATGTCAGCTTTTGACTTCGCAAAGACCATCTTTGCAAACACAAGGACCATCACTGCAACCACAAAGACCATTTCGACTCCAACAATGACCATCTTTCTGCCAACAATGAAGTTATTCGGCCTGCAAAAACGATTTTTGCAGCAACAAAAACTAAAATTGTAAGACATAGAAGGTTGATGGGTCAACAAAGTAAAAAATGATCAGCGCATGGAAGGTATTTTGGTCAACAAAGAATAGATTGATCAGCGCATTGAAAGTTGACGTGTGAAAATGGCCCGCATTTCGACACCCAAATCCACGCCTCCCGTACCGCTTGTTCTTCGGTAAAAATCCCCTTTTCATCGGTAGATTCACGCCAAACGTCTATTCCATTTTTATTGTTGTCGGTTCTTGCATTGTTTTGCTTCAAAATAAATGAAAGAATATGAGAACAATACAAACGAGTGTACTGATTACCGGATTCCTGGTCCTATCATTTGGATTGGCCGGTAAGGCTCAGACAAAAACCTGGAAACTGGAAGATTGTATCAACTATGCACTGGGCAAAAACATCCAGGTACAGAAATCAATTCTGTCTATCAGTCAGAGTCAATTAACTGCTGATCAGGCAAAGAACAATCGGTTGCCCAACTTAAGTGCTTCCGTGAGTCAAAACTTCAACTGGTCAAAGGCCAACAATAGCCCCGCAAATGGTTCGGGCATGAGTGGTGCCAACAGTACCAACTATTCACTGAGTTCGAATGTGATACTCTTTAATGGAGCCAAGCTCTCCACCAAAATGCAACAAGCCATGATAGATTTGCAAAATGGCCATTATTATTCGGAGGCAGTGAAAGAGTCAGTTGGTTTAAGTATCCTCAATGCCTACCTGCAAGTACTGTACGCTTACGAAAGCGTCAGCAACGCGCAGAAGCAGATCGACGCCACGACACAGCAGCTCGACCTGGCCAAAGAGCGCATGAACACAGGTCTGATATCCATGGCAGATTACCTGCAGATCAAATCTGAACTGGCTACTGAAAAATCAACCCTCGCAACGGCCCAGAGCCAGTTGTCCATTAGCAAAGTGACCCTGATGCAGTTGATGGAGATGCCGGTAGATCCGAATTTTGAAGTGATTTCACCAAACCTCGACAGCCTTCTGGTGAAGGCTGAAAAGCCAGATGCACAGACCATCTACAACACCGCATTGGGTTTTAAACCCGAAATCAAAAATGCACAACTGACCAAAGAGAGCACGATCTTAAACGTGAAAATTGCAAAAGCAGATTTCATGCCAAGCCTTTCGCTCGGTGCCGGAATGACAAGCGGCTATTCGAGTCTTACGACCGGCTCGGACTACGCCGGACAGCTGAAAGATAGGGTAAGCCCTTCTCTGGGGTTGTCGTTATCTGTTCCGATCTTTCAGAAAAAACAGGTAAAAACAAATGTCAGCATGGCTAACATAGCCGTGTCCAATGCCGAACTCGACGAACTCAATACCAAAAATACGCTGCGGAAGGAGATTGAACAGGCTTGTGTGGACGTCGAATCGGCGAAATCGGAATACAATGCCGGACTGGAACAAAATCAATCAAGTCAGGAATCCTACAATGTTACAGACGAAAAATACAAACAGGGATTACTCAATTCGGTCGATTTTCTGGTTCAGAAAACCAATCTGATTACATCCGAAAGTAAAATGCTCCAATCGAAATACAGGCTCATCTTCAGCTACAAGATTCTTGATTTTTACAAAGGCATATCCCTTGTACTTTAACAATTTACAGATTAAAAATTATATAAACAGATTACCATGAAAAGGAAATATTTGTACACCGGAGCGGCTATTTTGTTACTCGGCGGCGGCTATCTGGCCTTCACAATGTTCAAGAGTGCCGAACAAACCTTCGCTTTCGAAACTGCGAAAGTTGGGAAAGGATCAATTGCCAATACCATCACAGCAACAGGTACCCTGGAAGCTATCAAAACCGTATCCGTGGGCACCCAGGTATCGGGGGTCATTGAGAAGATAAATGTAGACTTCAATTCTCAGGTAAAGAAGGGCCAACTGTTGGCACAACTCGACGAAACCCCCTTGCTGGCACAGCTCGATCAATCAAAAGCCTCTGTCGATCAAGCCGAATCTCAGGTTAAATACATGAAGGCTACCTACGATCGTTACAAGGCGCTGATTCTTAAGAAGCTGATTGCTCAGTCGGATTATGATCTGGCTGAATACAATTACAACAATGCCCTTGCCACCTTGAAAAATGCCAAATCGGTTTACGACAAGAACAGGATCAATCTGTCCTATGCCCGGATTTACTCCCCGATCGACGGTGTGATCCTCAACCGGGCTGTCGACGAAGGCCAGACTGTCGCAGCCAGTTTCAGTACACCAACACTGTTTACCATTGCCAACGATTTGACCCAGATGCGGGTAGAAGCCAAGATAGACGAAGCCGATATAGGCCAGATCAGAATGAACCAACGGGTAAAATTTACTGTTGATGCTTATCCTGAGATGAAATTCGACGGTTCGGTTTCCGAAATCAGGATGCAACCGGTAGTCACAAACAATGTGGTAACTTACACAGTGATCATCAACGCTCCCAATCCTGACATCAAACTGATGCCGGGGATGACGGCCAGCACCACCATCTATGTCAATGAAAAAATTGATATTCCGGTTGTTGCCGGGAAAGCCCTCCGATTTGTTCCGGATCCCGCACTGTATAGTTCTTATCTCAAATCCTTACCAGGAGACATCTCGCAAAAAATGAGCAAAACCTTACCAAAGGTCGATGTAAAAGATACAAAAAACAACTTTGTCTGGGTAAAGACCGGACCGGAAATGGAGCAGCGCGAAGTAACCTTAGGCTCCAACGATGGAATAAACTACGAATTATTATCTGGATTAAAACAGGGAGATGAACTCATCCTTTCCATGACTGCTGAAAAAGCAACGGCAGAAGCCAAGAAGGTAGCAAAGAGTCCATTTATGCCTCAACGTCCGGGTGGAACAAGAAAATAGAACTTTTTGAATATGAAAAATACGATCATAGAAGTCATCAACCTGAAAAAGGATTTTTTCGTGGGTGATGTAACAGTCAGGGCGCTAAAAGGAATCAACCTTATGATACAGCAGGGAGAGTTTGTCGCCATCATGGGGGCCAGCGGTTCCGGAAAGTCTACGATGTTAAATATCCTGGGCTGTCTCGATAAACCTTCTTCCGGCGAATACAAACTGGATGGGGTCAGCGTCTCGCAGTTGAACAGGAATGAATTGGCCGGTTTGAGAAACGAGAAACTTGGATTTGTTTTTCAATCCTACAACCTGCTTTCAAGAACATCTGCACTCGAGAACGTCGAACTTCCGCTCTTTTACAACGACCGCATCAAATCAAAAGAACGCAAGGAACGGGCTATTGCTGCGTTGGAATCAGTCGGTCTTGCCGACCGGATGCACCACATGCCCAATCAACTGTCTGGAGGACAACAGCAAAGGGTAGCGATTGCCCGTTCTTTGGTAAACGATCCGGTCGTAATTTTGGCCGACGAGGCTACCGGAAACCTCGATTCGAGGACTTCCTACGAAATCATGGAACTCTTTCAAAGGTTGAATTCAGATCAGGGAAAAACCATTGTTTTCGTTACGCACGAACCGGATATTGCCCGCCTTACCTCCCGGAACATCATCTTCCGTGACGGATGGGTCACAAAGGAACAGCTGGTTGGCGATAGGATTCTGGCGTCAGACATGCTCAAAGCACTGCCTCTTGTTGAACTTGAAGCTTAAAAATATCAAATTATGAATTACACCAATCTCATAAAAATTGCAAAAAATGCACTGATGCGAAATAAATTCAGGGCATTTCTGACCATGTTGGGCATCATCATCGGCGTGGCTTCTGTCATAGCCATGCTGGCCATTGGTCAGGGTTCCAAGAAAAGTATCCAGGACCAGATGTCAAGCATGGGTTCCAACCTGGTTTTTATCATGCCGGGTTCACAACAACGGGGCGGAATACAGATGGGAAATTCCAGTAGCCAGTCGCTCAAACTCACGGATGTTGAAGCCATCCGCATTCAATGCAAGGATATCACTGCGGTTTCACCTGAAGTAAGAACAAGCGGTCAGTCAGTTTTTGGCAACTCCAACTGGCCAACCTCTTTGTATGGCGGCAACATTCAATATTTTGGCATCAAAAAAATTGACATAGAGAGTGGCCGGATCTTTACGGATCAGGAAATTTCAAGTCTGGCCAAAGTTTGTCTAATCGGCAAGACGGTTGTCAAAAATATTTTTCCGAAAGGCACTGACCCCATCGGACAAACTATTCGCTTTAGAAATATACCGATGAAGGTCATTGGTGTACTCGGTGAAAAGGGTGAAAACTCCTTTGGTCAGGACCAGGATGATCTGCTCATTGCACCTTATACCACCGTTCAGCGCCGTTTCCTTGCCATCGACTACATACAGGGAATATTTACATCGGCTGCAAGCGAAGAAAAGACCCAGGATGCAATAGCTCAGTTGCAAGCAGCCATGCGCAAACAACACAAGATTAGCAAACCTGAAGACGATGATTTCAGGGTGATGTCGCAATCAGAGCTGATCAAGACATTTTCATCCATCAGCGATATCCTGACTACTCTTTTGGGAGCAATCGCCGGTATCTCTCTGCTTGTGGGCGGAATCGGAATCATGAATATCATGTATGTTTCTGTGACCGAACGTACCCGGGAAATAGGTCTGCGCATGTCGATAGGAGGCAAGGGAATCGACATCCTGATGCAGTTTTTGATCGAATCGACCATGTTGAGCGTCGTCGGAGGATTGATAGGAATAGGGTTGGGTTATCTGATCAGCTCTGTCATCGGCTCCCTGATGGGCTGGCCGGTCGTCATCATGACACAATCCGTTGTTTTGTCTTTTCTCGTCTGTGCCGCCATCGGAATATTCTTTGGTTGGTACCCTGCAAAGAAGGCCTCCAACCTGAATCCAATCGATGCCCTAAGGTATGAATAGGCAAATATAGTTGTTGCTTTCAAACTGGTTGTAAAAAAGTTGTTGTTCTGACGAAAATGCATTCCAATTTTTAAGTACTTGGTTTCAATAACTTTTCCAGCCAATTGTTATCTTTGATAAAAAATGAATCCATGTTCAAATTTCGGTCCGTTTCTGATAAAAAACTCAAGTTTACCCTTCATACCATTGCCTGGATACTGGTTTTCCTAATTCCATTTTATCTGAACAACGCTTTTGGAGGAAATCAACACAGGTTGAACCAGTTTTATGCACACACCATTTCGGCAGCCCTCGTTTTTTATGCAGGTTATATCTGGTTGGTTCCCAAATTTTTCCTGCGGGAGAAATATTGGATCTACTTTATCATACTCATCGTCGTGGTCAATGCTTCCTACTTTCTGACCTCCTTCATCAATGACTGTATCCTGTTTGATGCCGTGGAGGATGCCAAATTTCAGGAGTTCATCCAAAAATTGGCAGCCAATGGGGTCGATTTTAAGGCTCCGATGAAGGCTTTCGGTTATTACAACCATGTACTCGCCTCCCTGTTAATCTCAGGGTTTGCCATTGGACTGGGTCTCATTGATAAACTGAAGCAGAACGAAAAGAAGCAGAAGGAGATGGAAAAGGAGAAGCTTCATTCCGAACTTGCTTTTCTTAAAAATCAGGTGAGTCCGCATTTCTTCTTCAACACACTCAACAACATCTACTCACTCATCGGCATTGACGGTCCCACTGCACAGCAATCCGTTTTGAAACTTTCGAAAATGATGCGTTACCTGTTATATGAATCCGAACATGGTGAGACCCTGATGAGCCATGAGATTGAATTCATGGATAATTACATTGATTTGATGAAATTACGCCTCAGTCCCAGGGTGGATTTGCAGATTGAGTTTCCAAAGGATTATGCTGATTTTTCTATAGCACCGCTTCTTTTTATACCCTTTATCGAAAATGCTTTCAAGCATGGGGTCGGACAACGAGGACCATCCTTTATCAAAATAAGGATGGAAATTGACAATGATCGCATCTTCTTCCTAACGGAAAATAGTATTTGCAAGAGCGGTCAAACAGGCGATCTGGAGCATTCAGGTATCGGACTGGAAAACGTCAAAAAACGTTTGGCTTTGTTGTTTGCCGGAAGACATGAACTAAATATCGAACATGGAGAATCCATTTTTGAGGTGAAATTGTCCATCATCAAATCCACGCCACTGTCATGAAATTGCGGACCATTGCCATTGACGATGAACCGCTCGCACTCAAACTGGTAAGTGGATATATCAGTAAAACCCCTTATTTGGAGTTGGTTGGCGCTTTTGACAATCCGCTTGATGCAATTGATTTTCTTTCAAATGAAGAGGCAGAACTTATTTTTGTAGACATTCAGATGCCTGATCTTTCCGGGATTGAATTTACCAGAACACTTGAAGCGGATCATAAAATAGTCTTCACTACTGCTTATGAAAAATATGCCCTGGAAGGTTTTAAGCTGAATGCAGTAGATTATTTACTGAAGCCTTTCAGTTACGAAGAATTCCTCAAAGCAGCCGGTAAGGCTCACAAACTAGCAGAATTGGAAGCTAGTAACCTGCCAACCATCGAAGCGAACAATCAATTTTTGTTTTTGAAATCTGAATATAAGATACGGCGCATCAATTTCAATGATATCCTTTACATCGAAGGATTAAAAGACTACATCAAAGTTTATACAACCGGTGAGGACAAGCCGATTTTGTCACTCAATTCCATTAAAGCACTGGAGCAGAAGCTTCCAGAAGAAAAATTTATGCGCGTACACAGGTCTTACCTTGTGAATCTGGAGAAAATTGAGACCATTGAGCGGAGCCGCATCATTTTTGGTAAAGTCTTTATTCCTGTAAGTGATCAGTACAAAGAGAAGTTTCAGGAATTTCTGGATAAGAATTTCTTGTAATTGTGAGACATCCCGAACACAAATCCTTGTCAATGGGAAGGAGGAGTTTTCGCATACTTTCTTATTGATTCAAGAAGTACCTCTTCCTGGATGGGCTTTGAAATCAGGTCATCACATCCTGCCTGGTAGGCAAGCTCCTGTTCTTCGGCAAAAGTATAGGCCGTTTGAACGATAATCCTTACCGAAGGATGCATTTCCTTAATGATCTTTGTCGCCTCCAACCCACCCATCACAGGCATTTTCAAATCCATCAGTACAAGATCATAATGGGTAGTTGAGACCATGTCGACAGCTATTTTGCCATTCAGGGCATGATCGATTTTTTTAACCCGATTTTCGAGCAAAGTCTTGATGTATTGAAAATTGATTGGTTCGTCTTCTGCAACCAGAATGGACATCTCCGAAATGTCTTCCGATGGGATGCGTTTTTGCCTGTTTTCAAATTTTAGTACAGAACTGCTATCAACAGGTACCGTGAAAGAGAAACGTGATCCTATGTTAACTTCAGAAGAAACGCCAATTTTTCCTCCCATCAGTTCCACCAACTCCTTGGCGATGTTTAAACCCAGGCCATTCCCACGGATGGCCTGGGAGAGAGCCTGCTCTGAGCGGTAAAATGTCTCAAAAATCCGCTGAAACTCCTTCTGCGGTATCCCCATTCCGGTATCCTTCACGAAAAATTCAATATGGTCGATGAAAAAATTGTAGCCTAACTCGACGAACCCATGGGAGGTGTATTTTATGGCATTGGATACCAGATTGATAAGCACTTGTCTTATTTTATTTGCATCCGACAGAATGGTAAGGTTCCTGAATTGTTTCCCATTGGATATTCTAATTTCCAATCCCTTGTTTAAATCAACATGCTGGAACATCTGAAATACATCATTCAAAAGGTTGGAAGGTTTGAAAGAGGTCAGATCCAACGCCATTTTCTCGCTCTGCAACCTGGATATGAGGATGACATCGTCCATCAATCGCAACAAGTGGTTGGAGCTTTTTACGATGATGTCGGCATAAATCTTTCGGTCAGCTTCGTTGGCATCCGGCAGCAAATAGGAGAACCCCATGATCGCATTCATCGGTGTTCTCACCTCGTGGCTCATGTTGGTCAGTAGTGCGGTTTTCAAACGGTTGCTCTCTTCAGCCTTCTGCATGGCCAGACGAAGCTCCTCTTCGGTTTGTTTCCGGAGTGTAAGATCATACAGACTTCCAATGATTTTTTCAGGATTCCCATTGGCATCAAAGTTCAACTTGGCCGAAAGCGAGAAATGCCTTGACAATCCCTCTTCGTTGTGAAAAGTGACCTCAAAATCTTTGACACTTCCCTGATCTATTATTTTTGAAATAAGAATATTCCTTTGTTCCTCATTGGCGTAAAAGGTTTTGATGGATTTGCCAATCAAATCTTCACGATGGTAAAGTCCGTTTAAGATCAGCTCAACGGAAGGACTGACTTCTCTGATTGTGCCATCAATTGTCGCCTCATAGTAGATATCCTGTACATTCTCAAAGATATAACGGTATTTTTCCTCTCTTTCTCTCAGAATTTTTTCGACTTCAATGCGTTGGGAAATATCCTTGTCGGCTCCCATGTAACCTGTCAGGTTTCCCAGGTCGTCCAAAACCGGTAACCCCGTTGTTTCAAGGATCACAACATGACCGTCTTTGTGAAGATTGGAGTTTTCAAAGTTTTTGATAGAAAGTTTCTGGTTGAAGGCTTCAAAAGCTCTCCTGGTAAGCTCTTCTTTGTGTTGCGGAGCATAAAAATCATAGAAATGCAGCTTCCCGACGACCTCTTCGGGTTTGTAACCAAGAATGGTCTCTTCCGCATCGCTGCAATAGGTATATAACCCATTGGCATCAACCTCCCAAATCCAGATGCCAGCACTTTTAGCAACTTGTTTGAATCGCTCTTCGCTCTTTTTAAGTTCATCTTTTACCAGTTGTTCTTTGCCGGACGAATATGTTCTGGTGAGGATTCTCAGCAGGCCAACCAAAACTGCGTTGTCGATTGGTTTGGTCAGAAAGGCCTCAATCCCAATATTTAAGAAAGGAATTCGGTGATTCTCTGTTTCAGATGGTGAAGAGACCAAAACAACAGGGATGTCGCGAAGCTGCGGCATGGCTTTTAGCATCAGGCAAACATCGAATGCCTTTGAATTTTGCACCTGATCATCCAGGATGATAACTTGTGGATTTTCGGCTATGGAAAGTTGTATCCCCTTTTGCATGTCACTTGCCGTTAAAAAGTGAAAGTCAGGAAAGGAAATCTGGATGATTTCTCCTATGCTTGACAAGGTGTCATGCTCATTTGATATGGCAAGAATTCTATTCATTACGATTTGATTGAAGCTATTCCCATTAAATGAATCCACAATTTAGATGACTGTTCATCAATTAAAGATGGTAAATAAATCACAAAAACAACAATAAGTCCTGAACATTGTATGGAAGATGGCAATTTTGCAAATTTCAAAAACCTGGAAGCGGGATGTTTCGTACAACAAAAAGAATTAGGATGAAGGTTGTTATTAACTTTGCCTGATAAAAATACAAAAAAAAAGAAAGGTGATGTCAGAAAAAAGGGCAGAAAATGTTGCAGGGACAAAGGAACGCAAACCGAATATTTTTTCGGTACTGAGACCCTACAGGTTGATGATCTTCAGCCTGATTGGTTTCGCGCTGGTGAGCAATGCTGCAAACCTCGTCATTCCGAAGATCATCTCGCATGGCATTGACGATTTCTCGAAAGGAATTTTCCAGTACAGGATTATTCTTCTTGAATTTCTTGCCACATCATTCCTTATCTTCATCTTCTCTTTTCTCCAGGGGTTACTTCAGACCTATGCTTCCGAACGGGTGGCACGAGATCTCAGAACCCGCCTGGCCGATAAGATTTCGAGGCAGAGCTACGCTTTTGTTCAGGAGTCAAACCCCTCCAGGTTACTTTCTTACCTTACTTCCGATATTGATTCTGTAAAGATGTTCGTTTCAATGGCCATTGTATCGCTGGCCTCCTCCATTTTTATCATCATTGGGGCAACTGTACTTCTTCTTTCTATCAATTGGCGGCTTGCCTTGTCAGTACTGACCATCATTCCAATCATCAGCGGAGCCTTTTACTTTGTTTTTCGAAAGGTGAAGGTGCTGTTTAAGACAAGCCGTGAAGTTATTGACTGGCTCAACAAAGTTATCAACGAAAGCATCATGGGTGCTTCCCTGGTCAGGGTATTGAACTCCCAGTCACTCGAGTACAACAAATTTTTGGAAGCCAATACGAAGGCCAGGAACCTTGGCATGTCCATTCTGAAACTCTTTGCAACCCTCATCCCGATCGTTGTTTTTGTTGGCAACATGGCTTCCTTGGTCATCCTGGCGCTTGGTGGTCACTATGTCATCACAGGGAGTATGTCATTGGGCGATTTTGCTGCCTTCAGCTCCTATTTGGTCATCCTTATATTCCCCATCATCATCATCGGGTTCATTAGCAATTTTGTGGTTCAAGCTTCCGTTTCCTATGGTCGGATCTGTGCAGTGCTCGATGCCAAAGAGACAAGCGACGATGGCACCATCTGCTCCAACTTATCAGGAAAGATCCGGATCGAGGAGGTGTCGGTCGTGTATGGAGATAGACCGGTTTTGAAGAATGTTACCATGGAGCTGATAGCAGGGACGAAAACAGCAGTGATTGGTCCGACTGCTGCCGGCAAGACACAATTGCTCTACTTGTTGACGGGACTGATCCAGCCAACGCAGGGAAAAATATATTTTGATGATGTCGATCTCAATCAGTACAACAAAGATTCTTTTCAACACCAGGTTGGATTTGTGTTTCAGGATAGCATCATCTTCAACATGAGCATCCGTGAAAACATAGCCTTCAATGAGAAAGTAACTGTTGATTCGCTCTCGAAAGCAATCGAAACTGCCGAGTTGAATGATTTTATCAAGGCACTCCCACAAGGATTGGAGACGGTAGTCAGCGAAAGGGGAAACTCCTTGTCGGGAGGTCAAAAGCAGCGTATCATGCTTGCCAGAGCCCTGGCCCTCAATCCAAAAATTCTACTGTTGGACGATTTTACAGCACGTGTAGACAGCCAGACTGAAGAAAAGATTCTTGCCAATGTTGCCAGAAACTATCCTGGGATAACGCTGCTCTCGGTCACACAAAAAATTGCTTCGGTGATCAACTACGGACAAATTATCCTGTTGGAGGAAGGTGAAATACTCGCTTCAGGAACCCATGATTCACTCATGGAAATATGTCCTGAATATGTTCAAATCTTTAATTCTCAGCGTAGCACCAGCCATTATGAAAGCAACATTGATTGAAAATTGGCTTCCGGCAAACCAAGGCTCGCAGGTGGTTTGCTTGCCGTTAAATTCAGGACAATAGAAAATGAACTACAATCTCAATCTTAAAAAAGGAGCTCTCCCCGGCGAAAAGGTAACTACAGCAACCACCATCCGACAGCTTTTAACGCTGATGGGGGAAGAGCGGAAGAACCTCTACATCGCCATGTTTTTTATATTTATCAACTCCGGATTAAATTTGGTGGGTCCTTTTTTGATGGGCCATGTGGTAGACAATTATATAGTAACCAAACAGTACGATGGAGTTATCAGATATTCAGTGGTTCTATTTTTTGTTTTTGCTGTCGCAATGGTGAGTGGCTACACACAAACTCAGTTGATGGGAAGGGTTGGGCAACGGATGCTCTTTAACCTGAGGAATTCTGTCTTCAACAAACTACAGGATCTT
>CAZGSQ010000002.1:0-99294 GCA_964528535.1 uncultured Tangfeifania sp.
CCATTGTTGGAAGCAAGATCATAGTCATTTAATTTCGAGGCAAAATAGGTTTCACCCCATCTCCAATCTATCAGAAGATGTTTACAAAGGAAGCTTGCCGTCACCATACGTACACGGTTGTGCATGAACCCCGTTTCATTCAATTCTCTCATGCCTGCATCCACAAAAGGATATCCAGTTCTTCCTTCACACCAGGATTGAAAATGGTTCTGATCATTTTCCCATTGAATGTCGTCGTAAGCCGGTTTAAACGCACGTGTCGAAACTTGCGGAAAAAACCACAAAATTTGACTGTAGAAATTACGCCAAATTAATTCATTTAAAAAAACATCAGAATGAAGCATGGCCAATGCAGTAATTTTTCGAATACTTACCGTTCCATATGTTAAGTGAATGCTCAATTTGGAAGTCCCATTTATGGAAGGGAAATTGCGGTTGATGCCATATTCTTCCAAAAGACTTTTTGGCAATGACTTGGCTGGAAATTGTATGTTTTTTCTCGAAAAACCGATTGACTCTATCGACGGCATTGCCATTGGCCTCATTCGCACAAAATTGTGGTAATAAAGGGAAGTCTTGTTGGTTCGGACTAAGTCGAGATTCAATTTTTCGAGAAATCGGTTCTTGTATGGAGTAAATATTGTGTAGGGTTTTCCATCTTTTTTGATCAATTCGTTCTTTTCAAACAAGACGTGATCTTTGTAGGTAACAAATTCAGTGCGGTTGATTCTGAGAAAACGTTCTACATCCAAGTCCAGATGGTTCGAATATGGCTCATAATCCCTGTTCCTGTAAACACTAAACAAATGAAATTTCTCAATTAAACTTTTGAAAACATCCATTGGCCTACCATGTGCAACATACAAAGTGGAACCAATCATCTCCAATTCATTTTTAAGCTGCTGCAGTGTACTGTAAACAAAATTAACCCTGTAATCAGATCCATTGGCCAATCTTACCAGGATATCCGGGTCAAAGATATACAAGACCAGTACGTTTTCGCGGGTCTTTAACGCATGAAACAGCGCTGTATTGTCATCCAAGCGAAGATCTCTGCGCATCCAAAAAATATTAATTCCGGGTTTTTCTTTCTGGCTTGTCATCTTAAATAATTTGGTGGATGTTCACTATCCTTTCCATGCAATTTAACTACGCTTGAAATATAAGAAAAAACAAAACTAACTTTAACTTTACAAACCAAAAAATACAAATAGAACCAATTGAAATATATTTATGAATAAGCGAGGATTTGCAAGCGACAATAATTCAGGTATCCATCCCAAAATACTCAAAGCCATAGAATTAGCAAATGTAGAACATGCAGTTGGATATGGAGCTGACAGCTATACTGAAGAAGCCATGAAACTATTTAAACGCGAATTTGGGGAGGAAACAGAAATTTTTTTCACACTAACAGGAACTGGTGCAAATATTTTGGCTATTCAGACCCTATGTCAGTCATTCCATGCCATTTTGTGTGCTGAAACAGCTCATATCAATACGGATGAATGTGGCGCACCCGAGAAATTTACAGGTTGTAAACTCATTTCGTTGCCATCGAACAATGGAAAGGTATCACCAGACGAGTTGCAAAAAAAACTACATGGATTTGAAGTGGAACACCATTCTCAACCTGGCATGCTCAGCATCTCACAGGTTACCGAGATGGGAACTGTCTACACGGTAGATGAAATAAAGAAACTATCTGAGATTGTTCATAACCACGGCATGTTTCTGCACATGGACGGTGCTAGAATCTCCAATGCAGCAGTCTCTTTAGGACTTAATTTTAGGGCATTCACCAAAGATTCCGGGGTAGATGTACTATCCTTTGGTGGTACTAAAAATGGACTGATGCTTGGTGAAGCTGTACTTATTTTTAATCCATTATTATCAAAAAATACCAAGTACTTTCGCAAACAAGCTGCACAGCTTTTCTCAAAGATGAGATTTGTCTCTGCCCAGTTTATTCCCTACTTGCAGGATGAAATATGGAGAATCAATGCAAGTCATGCCAATAAAATGGCGGCTTTGCTATCAGGTTTGATCTCCGGTATCGATGCAATAAAAATTACCCAGCAGGTTGAGGCAAATGGAATTTTCGCCATTTTACCCAAAGAAGTGATTCCTTTGATTAGAAAAGAATATTTTTTTTACGATTGGGATGAACGCAAAGGAGAAGTAAGGTGGATGACTTCATTTGATACAACTGAAGAGGACATCCTTAATTTGGTGGCCTTACTGAAGGCGCATTTGGTCCAATAAGAGTTTTAGACATTTTTTTGTTGTACTTTTGTACCTTCATTGAAATAACAAGGAAGAATGATAAGTAGAAGGATTATCCGAACAAAAGTTTTACAAATACTCTATGCCCATGTCTCCACTTCAGACAAAACTATTGCTTCTTCTGAAAACGAGTTGCATTTTAGTATTCAGAAGACTTATGATCTCTATCATCTTCTTCTGATTCTGCCCGTTGAGTTGAGTGATTATGCCGAAAAGATAATGGAGATCCGAAAATCAAAGAACTTTCCAAGCCATGAAGAACTTTATCCAAATACACGATTTATTTCAAACCGGTTGCTAAGCAAATTGCGGAATAACAAGGACTTGGCAGATTATATTCAAAAGAACAAAGTCAATTGGTCCAACAATCAAGAGCTGGTAAAAAACATCTATCATTCGATGGTAGAATCTGAAGTATATAAAAGCTACCTGGAAAACAAAGAGATGGATTTTAATGGTGACAGAAATTTCTTTGAAGATTTTTATGTAGAGGTACTGCTTAAGAGCGAATTTGTTTTTAATGAATTCGAGGAACTGAGCATCTATTGGAATGACGATTTGGATTTCGTAGTGTCAATGGTCCTAAAAACATTGAAAAAATTCAAAGAAGAGAGTAACATCAGTGAACATCTTTCAACCCTTTATAAGGACGATGAAGACAAGGAATTTACAATAAAACTCTTCAGGAAAACCTTGGCAAAAAGTGAAGAAAACCGAAAGACCATTGAGGCTTACACGAAAAATTGGGATGTAGAGAGGGTTGCAACCATGGATATTCTAATTATGGAGTTGGCCCTGACTGAACTTACAGAATTTCCATCCATTCCAATTAAAGTGAGTTTGAACGAGTACATTGAATTGGCAAAGTATTACAGCACCCAACGAAGTAGTCTTTTTATCAATGGAGTTTTAGACAGAATTACCAAAGATTTTAAAGATCAGGGGAAAATTGTCAAGGCCGGCAGAGGGCTCCTTGAAGGATGAATCTTAGTGTTTTAATTCCAACATTGTAGGCTAATTGTATTAATTCTGTTAATATATTGCATAGATCTTATAATGCCCATGATGCTCAGAAATATATTTTTGCTATTTATTGTAATTGTCTTTGATTTAGTAGCATGTAATCAACCGAATACGACTTCTTACAAACCAAATTCCGACCTTTTGAATAACAAAAAAAAGAGCCAGGGTAAGATCGAATTTACCAAAGAAATGCATAATTTTGGGACATTGAAAGCAGGAGAAACTGTCTCTTACTCCTTTCAGTTTCGGAACCTTGGAGAATCTTCTTTTCGCTTGACTAAAGTAGAACCGGCTTGTGGGTGTTTATCTGTCCAATACGAGCAAGATGAGATAGCAGGTTTGGAATTTTCATATATCAATGTGGTTTTTCATTCAGACGGAGAATGGGGAAATCAAATAAAAACAATAAGCATTGGAACTTCCAATGGTGAGACTAAAACCCTTACAATTGGAGCGTTTGTTGAAAACGAAAATTTTAATATTGATTTAAATAAATAGAAATGAGTACATTGATCTATGTAATTGCCCAGCAGCAACAACAAAGCATGTTGGGGATGTTTTTGCCACTTGTCTTGATAATTGTTGTGTTTTATTTTTTCATGATTCGACCTCAAATGAAACGTCAGAAAGAGACGCAGAAATTTCGAGATGCTCTTCAGAGAGGCGATAAAGTAGTTACATCTGGAGGTATTTATGGTAGAATTGATGAAATAAAGGATCAGTTTATCTATTTGGAAGTTGCTCCAAACATTAAATTGAAAGTTGACAAGAGTGTCGTCTTAAAGGACATGTCTGATGCACCTGCAGCAAAATAAATAAATAGATGGCCGAACCTTCAGCCATCTATTTTGGTTCTAACAATGAAGCAGATCTGGGTAAAAAACCTTTACTTATTTGTCAAACGCAAAGTCAAAAACTTTAGCTATCAGAAAGCCATCGTATTTTTGCTGTGTTTGGGCCTCGCGTCATTTCTCTGGTTGTTGAATAGTCTGGAAAAGCATTATACCAGCAAAATCAGTGTTCCAGTCAGTTACATAGAATTCCCAAAGGACAAGCAATTATCAGGTACGTTGCCCCAAAAACTTGATTTGGTGGTTGATGCTTACGGTTATACTTTGCTGAGTTACCAAATAAGACTGGCATTTTCCCCCATACTATTGAATGTTAGCGAGTTGATTGAGAATAGTCTGGAAAGGGGGAAAAAATTCAGATACATTGTTTTTACGGTCAACCACAAAGATGAAATTGAAAAGCAAATTAGTAGTGAAATTAGGATTCTTTCAATTAAACCAGATTCCTTGGTTTTCAATTTCAGCAAGATCGTCTCCAGGAAAATTCACGTTAAGCCCTGTTTAAAACTCACTTTCGAAAATCAGTATGCACTTGCCAGTGAACCATCTACTTTTCCGGATTCCGTCCTGGTAAGTGGTCCTAAAAACATATTGGATACATTGAAGTTTATTTCAACCAATTTCATGGCTCGTGACAAATTATCTCATTCTCTTGAAGAAAATATATATTTACAGCCAATACAAGGATTAAAATTTGACAATCAAGAACTAAAATTAACCATTCCGGTTGAGCAAAACACAGAAGTTACCTTTGATGTTCCTATCCAAATTCTGAACAAGCCTGCAGATGTTGTTTTGAAAACCTTTCCTGGTAAGGTTAAAGTAACTTGCAGGATAGGACTTGGCAAATACAAGAGACTGGATTACAGATCTTTTCGTGCATTTATCAATTTTGATAGTATTTCCAACAACGATACCAGGCTTCCGGTTTCTTTGGAAAGCCTTTCAAATGTTGCTTTATCAGTGACCTACTCCCCTAAAGAGGTTGAATATATTCAAGAACACGAAAAATAACGGATCATGTTAAGCATTGGGATTACAGGAGGCATAGGAAGTGGCAAAACTACAGTTTGCAGGATCTTCAGCGTGCTTGGCATTCCAATTTTTCAAGCTGACAAAGTAGCCAGAAAGCTACAAAATGAAAATCCGGTAGTTAAACAGAAACTAAAGGAACTTTTTGGTGATGAAATCTATTCAGATTTTGGATTGTTGAATCGAAAAAAAATGGCAGAAATTGTTTTCCGTGATTCATCCCGTCTTTCACAATTAAACAACGTGATACATCCCGCGGTACACATGGAATTTGCAAACTGGAAAGAAAACCACTCAAATTCTGTGTACATGTTGTATGAGGCTGCCATACTTTTTGAAACTGGCAGTTCGCATCGTTTTGACTATACAATTCTCGTCGTGGCTGATGAGGCTGAACGAATAAAAAGAGTCACAAAGAGAGATGGAGCTCCTTCAGAAGCAATCCAACTTAGGATAGACCATCAGATGAAGGATGAAGAGAAAATTAAATTGGCTGATTTTATTCTCGAAAACAATGACGATCAATTAATTATTCCTCAAATATTGAAGTTGGATCAAATTTTAAAAGCAAAGAATCATGTTTGGAAAATGGATAGGTAGTGGATTGGGATGGACCCTCGGAGGTCCTATTGGGGCGTTGGCCGGATTTGTATTGGGAACCTTGTTTGATCTTTCGGATAAGACAGATGGTCATGCAACTACCTTTCAAACGGGGATGCAGACTACCCCAAACGATTATCTTTTCAGTTTGCTTGTTTTGGTCTCGGCCGTTTTAAATGCTGACGGAAAAATAATGAAATCAGAACTCAATTATGTGAAGGAATTCTTGCGGGCAAATTTCGGTGCAGAAGGTGCCCAAAATGCCTTAAGGGTTCTACAGGACCTGACCAAGCAGAATATTCCGGTTACAGATGTATGCCATCAGATAAAAAATTACATGGACTATCCCGGCAGACTGCAACTTATACATTTTCTATTTGGAATTGCGGCTTCTGATGGAGAGCTGCATCCGGATGAGCTGAAACTTATCAATCATATTTCAATCCATCTTGGTATTACGCCGGCCGATTATACCTCAATCGAAGCGATGATGATTCCAAGGACTGATTGGGCCTATGATGTGCTGGAACTTCTGCCTTCGGCATCGGATGAGGAAGTCAAAAAAGCATACCGGAAAATGGCCATGAAGTATCATCCCGATAAGGTAAGTTACCTTGGAGAAGAAATTCAACTGGCTGCCAATGAAAAATTTAAAAAGGTCAATGAAGCATATCAATTGATTGGCAAAGAAAGAAATCTTTGATTTTTTTCTTTGAAATGTAATGGACTATTAAAATTTTCGCTTAATTTTAGGTTGGTATATTAACCTAAAATTATTTAGTATGAAAAAGACATTGATGACTCTATCATTTCTGGCACTTGTGGTAGTTACTTTTGGCCAGACTTTTAACCTGGGTGTTAAAGCGAGTTACAACACCACCAAGTTAAACCTAAATGCCAGCGCCGTTAAAGATGGGTTTACAAATGGTTCGGGTAGCGCTATCGGTGCATTTGCACGTATCGGAGGCAGTAAATTGTATCTGCAACCAGAATTACTCTATTCATCCATGACTACAACTTATTCCTATTCTATAAAAAACACAGCGGGCACTATCATCGCAACCTATTCAGATAATGTCAAATTGAAAACATTCCAGATACCAATTCTTTTGGGTTATAAGCTTTTGAATTTAAAAGTTGCCTCTTTACGCGCATTTACAGGTCCTGCAGCCTCATTTGTTGCCAACAAGGGAGTTCAGAATTTAACCACTCAGATAAAAGACAATTTTACTTCAAATTCAATGGCTTGGGACTGGCAAGTGGGTGCAGGTCTAGATGTCTTGATGTTTACCTTTGATTTAAGGTATTCATTGGGTCTCTCTGAATTAAAAACTGTTACGGCTGACACGTTTAAGAACCGTACTTTTACGGTATCCCTTGGATTTAAATTCTTTTGATATTCTGGTGTTGTCATAAATAAAATGGCCTGTCAACTATCTGACAGGCCATTTTATTTATCTCTCAATTTGTTATGTATTAAGTATTCATTGCACCACAGACATTAATTACCTGACCTGAAACGTAAGAAGAGAGATCAGAAGCCAGAAACAGGGCAACCTTGGCCACCTCTTCCGGCAAACCGCCCCTTTTCATTGGGATGGCTGCCTCCCACTGTTTACGTGCTTCTTCCGGAATTTTGGCTGTCATTTCGGTGATGATAAATCCAGGAGCAATTGCATTTGAACGAATTCCTCTGGATCCAAGCTCTTTGGCAATAGATTTGGTGAAACCGATAATTCCAGCCTTGGAAGCAGAATAGTTAGACTGACCTGCATTACCACTTACTCCAACAACAGAACTCATGTTGATAATTGAACCACCCTTTTGTTTGATCATGCTCATTTGGGCGGCTTTGGTGAAGTTGAAAACCGATTTAAGATTGACATTGATCACGGCATCCCATTGTTCCTGCGTCATTCTCATGAGCAATGAATCTTTGGTAATACCTGCATTGTTGACCAGGATATCGATGGTTCCAAAATCTTTAATGATTTGATCAACAACCTGAATTGTGTCGTCATACTTTGAAGCATCCGATGCATAAGCCTTTGCTTGTACGCCTAATGCCAATAGTTCCTGTTCAGTCTCCTTGGCTATATCATCGTAAAAAAGATCTGTGAAAGCAACCCTGCAACCATGTTGTGCGAACAGGATTGCAATTGATTTTCCAATTCCACGGCTTGCACCCGTTACAATCGCTGTTTTTCCTTCCAATAATTTCATATTACATTAATTTGTTTTTTAAAAATCTTTGATTTAGGGAGTGAAACTACAAATCCGAACAATTTAACATTTCACTTTCCTTATAACTGGGGTAAAATTAACAATAATGTTACTTGTTAACCAAACGATCATTCAACAACCTGATGTAATCTTCTGCCATTTTGGAATATTTGGATTGTAATGACTTCTGGGCCCACTGTAAAGCTTCATTCAGATTACCATTCATTTCAGAGGCCAAGGCAAGATTAAACTCAATTTTGCTTCTAAAAGAAGCCGAAGACGATGTTGAATATTTGAGCCAAATATTTTCTGCTTCTCTCCAATTGTCGTCGTTCATAGCAACCAAGGCTTTATCAGCTTCCGGATTGTTGGTAACGAAATATTTTCGATTCTCTGATTTCCAGCCAGGAGTAACGAATGCAGCAAGATTATCTCCATTTTCGATGGCTCCATCCAATAAGGCATCTTTGATGGCAGGTAAATTTTCATAAGCCTCTTGCAGGGTTTCACCGTTTCGTTCCCAATAAATGGTGTCGTTTACTTCGAATTTTGCAACCATCAATTTTTCAAGAGGTTGGTATAATTTCCAATTGGAATGATAGGCTACTTGAACGAATGCGGTATAATTTTTTGAAAAACCTACCAACTCCTTGTCAAAATATCCCAAATGAAAAGCGGTGTTGACCTTCTCATGAAAATTTTCAAGGACAAGCAAGGCATCCACATTAAATTCACTACAGATTTGTTTAACTTGTAGCTGTGTCAAGGATGGAGATTTTTCAAGATATGAGACATTGCTATTGGGCAGATTTCGTCGGACGGGAATGACAATATCGAACCGACCCGATGCGAACAATGCCTTTCCCAATGTTTTAAGGGTCGTATCTGCTGCCAGGCTGTCGAGCATAATTTCATCCAAAGCTAATTTTTTACGGACGAAATGGCTCTCAAGTGTGTCTTGGTTAACATTGGTAAATGCCTGTGTCATACTTCTATTCATCAAGGCAATGCTCTGAATATCAGGAGATAAAGCCCGTTGTGGTGGAACTGAAACCTGAATTGAGATTCTACCCATGGAGATACATGAAGTAAGCAGAATTAGAAACCCGTAACAGACCAAATGAAGGTGGTTATGAAAAAGTCTCATGCGAAATTTGCAAAAATTTGGACATTGTTCAATTGTACAAATAAACTAAATATTCAGCGATCCTGTTCATCAATAAGTATTAAAAAACCTAAAGAGATCATTATCTTTGCCCTTCAAAATGTACTTTCAATAAAATCAGACACATGAAGATTCTTCTAAAAAGCATTTTACTAGTTGCTACTTTGTTTTCTTACAATGCAGTATATTGTCAATCAAAAATTACCGAAAAGGGATTGTCAAACACCATTTCAACCCTTGCCTCTGAAAAATTCCAAGGTAGAAAGCCCGGCCTACCTGGTGATTCTTTGGCAGCCAGTTTCATTGTTGCCAAATTCAAAAAAGCTGGCCTAAACATGCTTTATAGTAAAGGATATCAGCCAGTCAAACTTATTACAGGGTTTAAATTCGGACTTGAGAACCATCTGAGAGCCGGTCAGGAAAATTTCAAATTGGGAGATGATTATGAACCACTGTTCTTCTCAGCCAACAAATCATTTGAAGGGAAACTGGCAGTTGCTGGTTATGGAATGACGATTGCCACAGACAGTTTGAAATGGGATGATTATAACAATCTACAGGTTGATAATCAATGGGTACTGCTTTTTGAAGGCTTACCAGCTCATCTTTCACAAAGCAAAGAAGCAAAAAAATACAGTGATGTGCGTTCAAAGGTATTGAATGCCATTGACCACCACGCTGGTGGAATCTTCATTGTCACTCCAGATTATAATACAAATGGAGCTAGCAGAACGGTTATGTTCGACAAGAACAGTGCAGCCTATTCGGTACCTGTGATGAAAATATCTCAAAAAACAGCAGACTTATTGCTTGATAAACAATTGACATTCAGTGAAATTGAAAATAAAATTAAAATTGATCAACGACCATTCTTTCATGTTACAAATGTAATTGTTCATGGCCAGGCATCGGTTTTGCCCAAAATTACCATGACACAAAATGTGGTTGGAATGGTACCTGGAACAGATCCTTCCTTGAAAGAAGAATTTGTAGTGGTTGGTGCTCATTACGATCACCTGGGATATGGAGGACCGGGTTCAGGCTCAAGAATGCCTGATACAGTAGCTGTTCACCATGGTGCCGACGACAATGCATCTGGGGTGGCGGCTGTAATAGAATTGGCCCAACAATTCTCTATGGCAAAGAACACCAGAAGGCCAATTGTATTTATAGCATTTACTGCAGAGGAATTTGGGCTGATCGGCTCCAAAGCCTTTGTTTCAGATCCTCCGTTTAGTCTTAAAAACACGACTGCCATGTTCAATTTTGACATGGTAGGAAGATTGGATTCTGCCAGGGACTTAACCATTGGAGGTGTAGGTACTGCCCTGGAAACCAGTGCTATGATTGATAGTTTGGTTCATGGATTCAATCTTAAGATTTCGAAAGAGGGGTATGGTCCTTCCGACCATGCTTCCTTTTATGGTGAGAACATACCTGTGGTCTACTTCACATCCGGAGTCCATGACCAATACCACACTCCAAAAGACACCTACGAACGAATCAATATCAAAGGGGAAAAATTAATTGTTGACAATGCATTTCTTTTGATTCAGGAAGTTGCAAATCGCAGTAAGAAACTTACCTATCAGGAAAGTGGACCCAAAATAGGGAACTCTTCACGAACAGATTTAAAGGTTACTCTAGGCATCATTCCAGATTTTGCAGGATCAGAAAAAGAAGGAATGCGTATTGATGGAGTTACATCCGGTAAACCAGCATCCAAAGCAGGCTTGCTGAAAGGCGACATCATAATTGCGATTGATGGCAAGAAGGTTGGTAGTATTTATGATTACATGGCCCGAATGAAGGCTTATTCTCCTGGGCAGATTATCTCTGTAGATATTATGAGGGGGAACGAAAAGAAGGTATTTCTAGTTACGCTATAGAAGAGAGGCAAAAAATGGTACCAAATGATAGGAATATCTTTTGGTACCATTTTTTTAAGCTAGTTTGGGCAATAATTCAATGAGAAATTTCCAGAATTTTTCAACTGAGGCAATCTCAATCTTCTCATCAGGTGAATGTACACCGCGAAGTGTTGGGCCAAAAGAGATCATATCCAATTCAGGGAACTTCTCAAGAAATAAACCACACTCTAAACCTGCATGAATGGAACGAACAATTGGTTTCATGCCAAAAAGAGCCTCATACAAATTTCTCGATATCTCTAATACCTGCGAAGTAGGGTTTGGTGTCCAGCCACAATATCCTTCGCTACGAATCACCTGAGCACCAGCCAACCTAAAAACAGATTCAACCATCTGATAGATATCCTGTTTGCCACTTTCCTGATCACTTCTTTGGCTTGTGACGATTTCAACCAATGATCCAGGTTTAAATTTGATGCTTGCCAGGTTGGTGGAGCTCTCTACCAAACCGGGCATGCGGGAACTCATGGAGTGAATCCCATGAGGCAAAGCATAAAGTGCACATACCAGTTGGTACTGACTATCAGCATCCATCACAAATTCAGGTGTTTCAGTACTTTCGAGTGAAATTCTGAATTTAGGTTCCTTTAGAAAAAGTTCATTTTCCATTTCTGCCCTAAAATTGTTCAATTCGATGGTAAGAAGCTCTTTTTTACCTGGATCTACAACCAATACAACTGAGGCTTCACGGGGGATTGCATTGCGAAGATTACCACCATTAAATGATGAAATATGGTATTCGCATAATTCAATCAATTGATAGAGAAAGCGATTCAATATTTTGATGGAATTCCCCCTGCCCTTCTCAATATCATCACCAGAATGTCCTCCAGTTAATCCTGAAACACTAATTTTAAGTGCGGCACACGGTTCGTGAACCGGACTGGCTGTATAATTTAAACTGGCCTGACTATCAACCCCGCCAGCACAACCTATGAAAAGTTCTCCTTCGTCTTCGGAATCCAAATTGAGCAATATCTTGCCCTTCAAGAAGCCAGTCTGAAGGGCCTGTGCTCCAGTGAGGCCAGTCTCTTCGTCGACAGTAAAAAGTGCTTCGATGGGTGGATGTTCTATTCCCTTGTCAGCCAGAATGGCCAAAGCAGCGGCCATTCCGATACCACAATCAGCACCAAGCGTAGTTTCATTTGCCCTGACCCATCCTCCATCTACTACCGGAACGATTGGGTCATTCAAGAAATCATGGGAAACTCCGCTATTTTTCTCACAAACCATGTCCATATGCGACTGAAGAACAACAATATTTCCATTTTCAAATCCCCTTGTCCCGGATTTGACAATCACAACATTACCAATTTTATCCTTTTTTACCTCCAACGAGTGCTTCGCTGCAAAACCAACCAGAAATTCTATCATTTTTTCCTCATGTTTTGACGGACGAGGAATCCTACAAATTTCTTCAAAATATTGCCAGATGAGTCGAGGTTTTAGGTCTATTAAATAATTCATATTATAAATGATAGTTTATGTTATTTAAATTAAGAGTTAAATGAAATTTGTTAATAAATTTCTCATTTTTTAGTTCCATTTGACGTAGTTAAGCTAACATGTATGCTACACTTGAGAGATCACCAGTCCGTTGGGAAATCCTTACAGGTTCCGGATTCAACGAAGTTGGGAAATTACACAAAATTTCATGAAATATTACTCTAAAAACCTCGATAATTTGAAGACTGTATCATTCTTTTGTCTAATATTGCGTCGAATTGGTGCCCATCGGCTTAATTGGGAATCCGGTGTAACTCCGGAACAGTTCCCGCTGCTGTAAATCCGATCTCGAAAAGAGATAGTATGTTTTTGATCATTTATCCACTGTTTGTCTCCAACAAGCGGGAAGGAGGTCAAGAATCGGACAAGTCAGAAGACCAGCCATTCGTCATTTAGGCTTTCGGGACAAAAGCTGGGGGATGGTACCAATCCATTCACTACTTTCCTGTCTGCTTATGTTAATCTTTTTAAGAACTGAAGCGTGTGATTTGCAGGAAGGAATCTTCGATTTTCGACTTTCAACATTGGATTCCCGTTCGACCAGTTTGGGCGTCCAGCATTTTGACAACAACTGGATGGTTGGTTTCTCTAATTTTGTCATCTTGTTCCAAAGATTTGGCTACTGATGCTATTGGTGCTGTAACCTCCAACCAATCAGCCTATGTCACCAAAGTATTTGATTATCAATATGGGCCTGGTCAGCATGCCAACCTTGTACTACCTACTGAAAAAGGCAAAAATTTCGTTGGAGAACCTTGGACCAATGGAAAAACCTTCACTTCTTTAGGCGGTTGGGGCGGATATATTGTCGCCGGATTCGATCATCCAATAATCAATACGAATGGATCTGATTTCGCAATTTTTACCCAACCTTCGGTAGCATCCGAACCGGGAGTAGTCTATGTGATGGCAGACAGCAACAACGATGGATTGCCAAATGATGGCCCATGGTTAGAAATCATGGGCAGCGAATATTTTCATCCGGAAACTACTCATAACTATCAGGTCACCTATTACAAGCCTGGCACTTCAGGGTACGTAACCTGGAAAGACAACCAAGGAAAATTGGGTGAGCTTGTTCCTGGATTCGGTGCTGACAGTTGGTGGTGGCAAGGATATGGAGATCAAAAATCCGTTACATTTACTGGTGAGAGGTTACCTGATGCTTACCAAAACACATCCAAGGACCCGACAGTTGAACTATGGTTGCCTCGAACAGGGCTTTTCAGGTATGGTTATGCAGAATGTTACTTCAATGAGGACTACAACAGCAAACTTAAAGCCAATTTTATTGATATCTCTGCAGCAGTAGATGTTACAGGTAAACCCGCCAACCTAACTTCCATCAATTTTATCAAAGTACAGAGCAGTGTTTTTCAAATTGCAGGTTGGTTGAATGAAGTTTCAACCGAAATCAGTGGTGCTGCCGATATTCATCTTCTAGATAAAAATAGCTATTAATGAAGCTCTTTTGCAGCCTTTCGATGCTGATAGGGCTACTGTTTCATTCAGTGACAGTACTTTTTGCCCAATCCAATCAAGATACAATTCACCTAAGTACAATTCAAGTAGAAGGGACCAAGAAATCAAGAAATTCGAATGAAAACAAGACAGAAATTGATTCATTAGTTCTTGCCAAGTCAATAATGATAAGGCTTTCAGAACTTTTGGCCCAAAATACTCCTTTGTTTATCAAAGAGTACGGCCGTGGAGCGATGGCTACAGCTTCTTTTCGAGGAACTGCTCCTTCGCACACGCAAGTGACCTGGAATGGGCTTGAATTGAACTCTCCGATGTTGGGCATGGTTGATTTCTCGCAGATTCCTGTCTATTTCACGGATGAAGTGAAACTGCTTCATGGTGCTGCCTCACTATCTGAATCCTCCGGATCGTTGGGGGGAACTATTCTGCTTGAAAACAAGGCCGATTGGAACAACAGATTATCGGGTAAATTATTGAGCGGTTTTGGAAGTTACCGCACTTTTGATGAATATTTTCAATTAAGCAAAGGGAACAGAAAAATACAATCAAAAATTGCATTCTTCTACAACTCTTCTGCAAATGACTTTCCGTTTATCAACAAGCTAAATGCTACACTGGACCCAATTAGTGGTAATTACCTGTATTTAAATGATAAAAATAGAAATGCATCTTATTTGAATTATGGCCTTTTACAGGAATTGTATGTTCAAGCTGGTGCAAATCAAACATTTTCATTTAGAATTTGGCTTCAACACAACCAAAGAAGTATTCCTCAGTTACTCACCAATGAAAGCGATCCAACAGCCAATGTAAATCAACAGGGAGAACGATCACTTCGAGCCGTCGCAGATTGGAAGCTTTTCGGCTATAAAAGTAAATTCTCGCTAAAATCATCAGTGAATATTCAAAAATCGGCCTATCTACTCGAAAATAAGGTTAATGGGGCTCCCAATCAAGTAGTTATAGATGCAAGTGCAAAATTTCTTTCCTTCGTGAACAAATTGAACCACAGAATTCAGCTTAATCCATGGATGGTTCTAAATTCAGGATTGGAAGTTCATCTTGACAAAGTAATTTCTGAAAATAACCTTCAATCTGCTCAAATATCAGGCTATCAAGTACTAAAATTGCGAAATACACTTTTTACTGAACTTGAAACCAAGTTTGGTGCTCATTGGAATGCTGATATTTTGTTTAGAGAAACAATGATTGAATGGAAACATGAGTCTCTCGCCCCGCTAATAAGGTTAAGTTATCATCCAAATAAGGATAAACCATTGTTTTTAAATGGTTCTGTTTCGAGGAACAGCCATCCTCCGTCACTGAATGATCTGTATTTTATTCCGGGAGGTAATCCGATGCTCAAATCTGAATCATCTACTCAATTCGATATTGGATCGACAAATGATATTTCCATAGGAAACTCCCGGATTCATACCGGTATTTCGCTTTTTTATTCCAAAATATACAATTGGATCATTTGGTTACCAACATTTCAGGGATTTTGGGAACCCACAAATATTGACAATGTGATTTCTCAAGGATTAGAGGCGAATACAGGTTTTAATTTTCTTTTTAAAGGAGTTCGCTGTTCATTCAATGGAAATTATGCATTAACAGGTACAGTAAACGGTACGAATACCAGCCCATCCTATGGCAAGCAACTTACGTATATACCTAAGAATTCAGCCAATCTAAATCTACACTTCAATTATTCGCATTATTATTTTGACTGGATGTGGAATTACTACAGCAAACGTTATACCACTACTGCCAATAGCGAAGAGACCTATTCTGATTATTTGTACCCTTATTTCATGAATAATTTGCAATTGGGGTCTTCATTTTCAATTGGGACTATTAAATATGTGCTGGAGTGCAAAGTCCTGAATATTTTTAATGAGGCGTACCGTACTGTTTTGCAACGCCCCATGCCTGGGAGAAATTATCAAATAGTTTTACGGTATGATTTTTAGAAAAAATAACATATCAATCATCTGTCTCTTTATACTGCTGCAAGTCTTATTGAATGGCTGTATGAAGGACGATGCATGGGTGAAAGATCATTTGCTCCAGTATCCCATGTCGCTTTCGTCAGGGGGGCTCTATGTGATCAACGAAGGGAATTTTATGTATGGAAATGCTACTTTGAGCCATTACGATACTTTAAAGCACGAAGTCCAAAATGATCTTTTCTACCGTGTCAATGGTTTGCCCTTGGGTGATGTGGCAGAATCCATGACAATACAAAATTCATTGGGATTTATAGTTGTCAACAATTCAGGAAAAATTTACATCGTTGATACCAAAAGTGGAAAGTACAAAGGAAAAATTAGCGGACTTACGTCGCCTCGCTACATTCATTTTGTAAACAATCAAAAAGCTTATGTATCAGATTTATATGCTGGTAAAATTACAATTGTAAATCCTGTTACATTGCTTGTAACTGGATCAATCGCCTGTCCTTTGCACCGTTCAACCGAAGAAATGGTTCAATTTGGTAATTTGCTTTTCGTCACATGCTGGTCTGCCGATAAAGCTGTTTTGGTTATTGATGTCACCAAAGATCAAATCATCGCCGAAATTGTCACCGGCGATCAGCCTTGTGGCATAGTTATGGACAAGTTTAATAAAATATGGGTCTTGTCTCAATCAAATCCCGGAAACAGTACAAAAAGTCTTGCCTTTCTCCAGCGAATTGATCCTTTGTCGTTCACCATAGAAAAAAATTTCCAGTTTGAAGTAGGAGCGAAACCAGTTAAGCTATCCATGGATGGGATGGGCGAGAATCTTTTTTATTTGATCGGAAACAACGTTGTGAAAATGGCAGTCCTGGCTGATAGCCTTCCTGATAAGCCATTGCTAACCATAAAATCAAAGATGCTGTATGGTTTGGGGATCGATCCGGAGAATGGAAATATCTACGTGAGCGATGCTTTGGATTACCAGCAATCAGGTTGGATTTATCGATTCTCGGGAACTGGTATACTCATTGACTCCTTCAAGGCAGGCATCATTCCTGGACGCTTCTGCTTTCAATAGCATTCTATTGTTAGAATTTCATTGCAAAAGCTACTCCCCCACCATTCTGGTAAAGAGTTGGTATCCAAACTGCTTTTGCCGGCATGTTGCCCCATTTGTACCTGTGCGTAAAGCATACCAACTTGACCGAAGCAATGCCAATACCGGCACCGACCAACACATCAGAAGCCCAATGGCGATTGTTGACTACCCTTAAACATCCTGTTGCGACGGCGCACAAATATCCACCAACGCTAATCCATGGAGAAGAATCCCTGTATTCCATGTCCAGTAAGGCAGCAGAGACGAACGCCTGGGCCGTATGTCCGGATGGCATCGATTGGTCGTTGCTACCGTCTGGTCTTGAATCATGAATCAAGTATTTCATTGACATCACCACAGCAGTCATCAACATTTCGGATTTTGCGGTGATGATGGCCTGGTTCAAAAGATTGTTTTTACTTTTGCTTCCGGTAATTTTAAGGCCATACAAAGCTCCAAGTGGGACGAACTGCAGATAATTGTCAATTGAAGTGCTGAAACCGTTCATCCTCTCTTGCGAGTTCATTTGAATTCTCCTTTTGCTGAAAACAGTATTTGAAGGTAGGGATTCAATAATTATTCCCGCAGTGGCCAGAGAAAGTGGTAAAAGAGTTGAATTCAAAAGCGAACAGGATTTCACTTTCTTGTTCCATATGTTCTTCGCGGTATCACAAGCGGCTGATTCTTTGATTGAAACGGCAGAATCTGACTTACTTATGGCTAATATTTTTCCTCCCATTGGTAGTAGGAAAATTAGAAGTATAAACTTTATCATGACGAATTTGTTAAGATGATTAAACCATGAACTAATTTGCAACAATCAATTAATCATTCAAAATGTTCTAATAAGGCATCTGATCAACCATTGACTAACTAAAAATTATTAGATCATTCTGAATGGATCAGGTATTGCTAAATTTTCCATACGCAATTATTCAATTAGATAAAAATAGCGCATTAATAGGTAATTTTACCAAACATTTTACAAACAACCATTATTGTCTCAAAAACACACACATTATGGCAACAGTTAATCTCTCAATCCATGCCAACATGGAAGTTCCAAATGCTAAGGGAATGAAATTCGGAATTGTTTATGCTGAATGGAATCCCTCTGTCACGGTTGCCTTGAAAACAGGTGCCTACGAATCTTTGCTAAAATTTGGGGTCTTGCCACAAGATATTTATATTGAGGCGGTACCCGGAACCTTTGAACTTACCTTAGGTGGACAATTAATGGCTGAAAACACTGATGTTGATGCCGTAATTTTGCTTGGTTGTGTCATCCAAGGTGAAACCCGCCATTTTGACTTTATTTGTCAAGGTGTCACATATGGAATAACCAAGCTAAACCTTGAATATGGAATTCCCTTTATTTTCGGGGTCCTGACCACTGAGAATCAGGATCAGGCTCTTGCAAGAGCAGGTGGTCGTCTGGGAAACAAGGGAGATGAGGCGGCATACACCGCAGTAAAAATGGTAGCCTTAAGTAAGAAACTAACAGAAATAAAGGTTCATGATTAAAAACTATTTTTTCTTTCTATCGGCTATGGCTTTTTGTTTGGCCATATCTTCAAGTCTGGTTTGAAATTTCGATTTTGTGACAGGCACTTTTTGTTTTGCTTTGAGCTGTGCATGAATCTTGTCTTCATCGATGAGCTGTTTAAAAATATACATCTGTACAAAAGTAAATACAAGTGACAAGAAATAGTACAAACTCAATCCGGCTGCATAACTATTGAAAATAAATAAGAACATGACTGGCATCAGGTACATCATGGTCTTCATACCAGGCATCTGTTGGGTACCGGCACCTGTCATTTCGTTGTTGTATTTCACATAAAGAATGTTTGTGATGGTCATCAGTAAACAAAAAAGGCTGACATGGTTACCGAATCCAAATGGCACAGTGAAAGGCAACGTCATAATTGAATCATAGGTCGATAAATCGCTGGCCCACAGGAAGCTCTGTTGCCGAAGTTCAATTGAAATTGGAAAGAAATAGAACATTGCAATTAAGATCGGCATCTGAAGTACCATGGGAAGGCAACCTCCCATTGGATTCACCCCTGCTTTTTTGTAGAAAGCCATAACTGCCTGCTGCGACTCCAATTTTTTGTCTTCTCCATATTTCTTTTGAATTTCTTCAATTTCGGGTTTCAACAACCGCATTTTCGCAGTCGAGATGTACGATTTATAGGTGAAAATAAGCGTTAGCAATTTGATATAAATGGTAAGTAGCAAGATTATCAAGCCAAAATTGCTAATGTAACGACGCAAAAAATCAAAAGCAGGAATAACGATATATTTGTTCACCCATCCTATGACTGTCCAACCGAGCGACAATTGTTCCTCCATTCCCAAATCAAACTGATTCAGAATGTTATATTGATTTGGGCCAAAAAAGAACCTGGCTGCAAAATTTTCACTTCCCTTGACATCAAGGGGTATTGTCAGATCAGCTGTCATTTCAGCGACATAAGAAGAATCCAGATCCTTCTTTTTGGTAGCTATCTGACCATTCAGGAAAGCCTGATCAGCGATCAAAACCGAGGAGAAAAACTGCTGTTTAAAGCCGATCCATTTGACTTTGGTTGAGAGTGTTTTAGTTTCTGATTTCGCCGGAGTTAATTTGTCGACGACGTCCTTGTCGAATTTATAGAAAATTGTCGACTGGTTGTTTTCACCGAATTTTGACATCTTCTCCTGTCTGGGAATGTTAAGATTCCAAAGAAAATTTACATATTCAGAATTCGTTCCTGCCACTTTTTTCAAACCAGAGGTTTTGATGTTAAAATCAACCAGGTAGGAATTACTTCTAAGGGTATAGACATATTCAATGAGTACATCATTCCCCGCATCCAGACGCATGGTCAAAGATTTAGAATCTCCAGGATTATCGAGGTTGTATTTTTCACGCCCTTCTTTTCCCTTAGGGACCTTCATCTTAGAAACAACAACCTGATTCTCTGATACTGAAGGTACAAAGAAGAACTGGTCGGTTTGAATGCTCTTATTTTGAGAGAAGAAATTTAGTCCAAACCTATTTTCAGCTCCTTCAAAAAGTACCAGTGGATTGCCATTGAACCTTTTATAATCTTTTAATTCAACAGAATAAATTTTTCCACCTTTATTGGAAATTGTCACCTTCATCAGATTATTTTCTAAGGTCACGAATTTCTCTTCTCCAATAGCGGCAACTGCGAAAACGCCGTAGAGATTGGACAACTCGTTCTGAACTATTGAAGAGTCACTCTTTGAGATACTAGGCTGAATGGTAGATAATTCAATTTTCTTTGCACTTTCCTTTGCCTGCATGACCTCATTCATAGCAATGGAATCGTTCTGTATTTTTAGTTTCTCAATATCCTTGTCAGAAGATTTATTGAAATAACTGGCTGTAAAAAGGATGATAAATATAAGGACGAGTCCTGCGATGGTATTTTTATCCATAAATTAAATTGAGTGTTTTTGAGAATTTTCTATGACTGCCTTAACAAAGGCAATAAAAAGGGGATGTGGTTGCAGTACAGTACTGCGGTATTCGGGATGGAACTGAACACCAACAAACCAAGGATGATCTGTAATTTCCATTACTTCTACCAAATTAGTATCCGGATTGAATCCAATCGCTCTCATTCCAGCCTTTTCATATTGAGATAAATAGCTGTTGTTGAATTCATACCGATGTCGGTGACGTTCTGATATTTTTGATTTCCCGTAGGCATGGTACGCCAGTGAATCTCTCTTCAAATGACAGGCATATGATCCAAGCCGCATGGTTCCACCCTTATCAATGATTCCCTTTTGCTCTTCCATTAAATCAATGACAGGAAATCGTGTAAGTTGATTCATCTCTGTTGAATCGGCGCATTCCATTTTAAGGACATTCCTGGCAAACTCAATGACAGCTATTTGCATCCCGAGACAGATACCGAAATAGGGAATTTTAAGTTCCCTTGCAAATTTTGCTGCAATAATTTTACCTTCAATCCCTCTGTGCCCAAAACCTGGTGCAATAAGAATACCTTGACATTCTTTTAGTTTTCGTTCACTATTTTCTTCATTAATCTTCTCAGAATGAATCCATTCCACCTTCACTTTGCACTCATTGAATGCACCAGCGTGAATAAGTGCCTCTGCAATAGACTTATAGGCATCCCTCAATTCAACATACTTACCCACCAATGCAATTTTTACCTCCTTCTTAGGGTTTTTATAGCGGTATAAAAAATCATTCCAATTGGCTAAAGCTGGTTCTTCTCCAAGAGGCAATCCGAGTTTCTTCAACACAATTTCGTCCAGTTTTTCCTCTTTCATGCGAATAGGAACTTCGTAAATTGTGGAGACATCGATTGATTCGATGACAGCCTCCTTGCTGACGTTGCAAAACAAAGCTACTTTCCCCTTCAAGTCGGGTGTTAATTTGTGTTCAGTTCGCAAAACGAGCACATCTGGCTGGACGCCATTTTCAAGAAGTTGTTTTACAGAGTGTTGCGTTGGTTTTGTCTTCAATTCTCCAGAGGCTGACAAATATGGGACAAGCGTTAAGTGAATGATTAGGGCGTCTGTTCCCAACTCCCATTTCATTTGGCGAACTGCCTCAATGTAAGGCAACGACTCTATGTCCCCAACAGTACCTCCAATTTCTGAAATAACAACATCAAATTTCTTTTTTGAACCAAGGAATTTGATGTAACGCTTAATTTCATCTGTGATATGAGGAATAATCTGCACTGTCTTACCCAGATAATCCCCTCTCCGCTCCTTGTTTATGACTGATTGGTAGATTCTTCCTGTTGTAACGTTATTTGCCTGTGAAGTAGGAGAATTCAAAAATCGTTCGTAATGTCCCAAGTCAAGATCTGTTTCAGCTCCATCTTCCGTCACGTAACATTCCCCGTGTTCGTAGGGATTCAAAGTACCCGGATCCACATTGATATAAGGATCTAGTTTTTGAATTGTGACCTTGTACCCTCTGGCCTGAAGCAACTTAGCAAGAGAAGAGGCAATGATACCTTTACCCAGAGAAGAAGCGACACCTCCTGTCACGAAAATATACTTGGTGGTTGACAAAACGATACTGATTTAAAGTGTTTTTAACAGGTGCAAAGTAAAGAATAAAAAACGTAAAGGTGGAATCTGACATCAAAAAAAGTCGGTCTGATTCAAAATCAAAGACCCGCTCCTGGTAAGGAACGGGTCTTGTGAAGTATCTTATATTCAGTTGACCTCCTCTTGCTCGTCGATGATTTTCACCTTTGACTTGAGCTGATCTATTTGAATTTTTATCTTTTCAATTTGTTCGTTTACTCCTTCTATCAAGGATTGAGCACCTTTTGAGGTTCCAAAGAAACCAACATTGTTGGTCAGCGTATTGATATCACCCTCCAGTTGCCTTAGTTTGACAGCGTAGCGATCCCGCTCTAAATTGATTTTAGACCACCCTCTTGGGATTGACGCAAGATGTTCAATCTTAGATTTAAATTTGATCAGGTTTAGATCCTGATCATCCATTTTAATTTTATTAAACTGATTATCAATAGCTTCATGATATTTATTCTGCAATTCCTCCTTCTTTCTAAAGGGTACATGACCGATTTCAACCCATCGATCCTGAAATTTCTTCAAAGCTGCAAGATCATCTTTGACAATGCCAAAAGGCTTGAATTCTTCTATCTCAGCAATAAGTATCTTCTTTGCTTTCAGGTTTTCATCCTGATCGCCAGTAACGCCGGAGAAATGAGTCTGTTTCTTGTTAAAAAATTCATCACAGGCTGTACGAAACCGCTTCCAGATTAGTTCCGACTGTTTTCTTGGAACTGGACCAACTTCTTTCCATTTCTTCTGAAGTGTTATCAAGCGGTCGGTAGTTGCCTTCCATTCATCGCTATCTTTCAATCTCTCAGCCTGTTCACAAATGTCAACTTTCATTGCCAGATTTTGAAGAAGGTGTTCTTTGCTTTTGTTCCAGAAATTTCGTTTGTTCTGAAAGAAAGTATCATTGGCCGATCTAAACCTGTCCCATATTTTGGAGTTCTCTTTTCTTGGTCCAAAACCAGTCTTTTTCCACTCTTCCTGCAGTACAATAACTTGTTCAGTTACATCATTCCATTCACGCGGATTATCTGAAATGAAACCAGAAAGTGACTCAGCCTTTTCGCAAAGCTCAATTTTCTTCTGTAATTGTTCCTTTTGAACCGAGCGCTCTTGCTCGAAATGGTGTTGGTACCTTTTGTTAATAACGGAGGTAGCTATCTTAAAACGGTCCCACAACTCCTGTTTATGATCTCTGGGCACTGGACCTATCTCGCGCCATGATTCATGCAATTTCTGTAGCTCTTTGAAAGTTGTGAGTGGCTCCTCTGAATCTACAGACAGTTCTTCGGCCTTGATGCACAAAAGCATCTTTTGGTCCATATTTCGTTTCAGATCCAGATCACGTAATTCCCTGTCAATCTTAACGAAATCATAAAAGCGTTCAACCTGGTAATGATAATTTTCCCAGAGATCCTTCACTTTTGACTGAGGTACCTGACCAAGGGACTTGAATTTATTTTGTAAATCATTGAATATCTGAAAAGTATTGTTCAATGAATTTTCACTGTTGACAAGCGTCTTAATTTCATCGATTATATCTGACTTCCGAACATAATTCTCTTCTTTAACTGCTTCGAGTTTTTTGTTGGATTCGTATCGTAAGTTTTTGTATTCTCTGAAGAGGTCTTTCAATTCCTGCTCAAAAGAATCTGAATCAGGCAGGAAAAGCTCTTCATCATTACCTTCAGCAACGAAGGCGGCCTTTTGTTCTGCTATTTCGTGATTTCTTATTTTGTAAAAGCAAGACTTGATTGCATCGGCATGAGGCTTAATTAAATCCACTTCTCCTTCACTGATAATCTTTCTCAAGGTATTGATCAGGTTGATCTTATTATAGGAAGAATAATCATGGATTGGCTGACCATCTAAGATGGGTTCATCATCATGAAATGGATCATCGTCTTCATCTGCAGCATCTAACAGAGGTTCCAATATGGAATCTGTTAATTCAGATTCTGATTCATGAATAAGTACAGCATTAACACTTTCGTTGGCTTCGTCGGAACAATCTGGTTGTGTTGCCAAGCCTTTATTTCTATGTTCCTCGTCTGGTGCTTCTTCTATGCTAACAACTTTCTCCAAAGCGGGTGCTGTAACTTCACTTGTCTCTTGCATTTCAGGAACATCAATCGAAATCGCATCCGAATTATCAATCGTTTCCGAAGTTACACCTGTCACTGCTACCTGTACCTCAGACACTGTTTCTTGTTCATTTTGCGGTTCAGATGCAGGATTATTCAATTCTTTAGATTTCATCAGCATTTTCATTACGGCCGTTAAGCCAGGATGGTAGTAAAATATTTATTCTGCACGAAAATAGATATTTACCCGTTAAAGTCAACAGTTTCCAAAACATATTTTCATTTTTATTTGCATTTAGTGCTTAATTGAAAGGATTCTAAGGGTAGCAGAGTTTTTTTACCTTTGTCAAAAAATTGATTTATGCGTATTGATATCCTTACAGTAGTACCCGAGTTACTGGAAAGTCCTTTTGGTCATTCTATATTGAAGAGGGCCAAAGACAAAGGACTGGCAGAGATTTATATTCACAATATCAGGGATTGGGCCACCGATAAACACAGAAAAGTCGATGATTATGCTTTCAGCAAGGGAGCCGGAATGGTGATGATGGTTGAACCTATTGACAAAGCCATCACTGAACTCAAATCCATGAGAAGTTACGATGAAATTATTTTTCTTACGCCAGATGCTCTAAAGTTCACCCAACAGGATGCCAATCAACTTTCCTTGAAAAAAAATATATTGATCTTGTGCGGTCATTACAAGGGTATTGATCAGCGTGTCCGTGACTACCTTATTACCAGAGAGTTCTCCATCGGAGATTATGTTCTGACTGGAGGTGAACTTGCTGCAGCAATTGTATGTGATGCCATCATCCGGTTATTACCAGGTGTTTTGTCAGATGAAACTTCGGCCTTGACAGATTCATTTCAGGATGGTCTCTTAACACCACCTGTCTACACTAGACCAGCAGTGTATAAAGGATGGAGTGTGCCGGAGATCCTTCTGACTGGAAATGATCAATTAATCGATGAGTGGAAGATGGACAAAGCCCTTGAAAGAACACTTGCTATCAGGCCGGATCTACTGGATAATGGATAGACTGGCTATTTACCGCAGATTGAGGTAAATGAACAATACAAACAATTTTCCTCTACTGTAGTTTGGCCAAATGGAATGTCTGGATTAAAAATTTCTTCCAAAAGATTAATTAGCAATAATTCGTATGCTTCCTTGATTTCAATAAAATTTACTTCTCGAAGACCATTCTCCCTGATAGAAAATCGCTTGGTATCATCTTTAAAAATCTCTTTCAATCCATAAACAGAGGGGAAAATCGGTCCTGAAGCAGGATGCATTTTCTCCCAAATATAACAATATAGCAAGGTTTGAAAAGCAGCTTTGTTCCTATTTTTAGCTTTATTGTCAAACAAATCATTCAAACTATTAAAAGTTTGCTCCACTGAACCAGTTTTGTAATCAATTATCTCAAAAGAGCCTGAAATACAATCAATTCTATCTATAAAACCACCAATGCGAAGAGATTTAGCTTCCTCAAAAATAGAAATGGTCGCATCCACTTTCTGTTCTATGCCACAAATCTGAAACGGCGTTCTTTTTTGATCAGAAAGAAGTGTTTGTAGGACCATTTTTTTGATGACACCAAATACCAATCTATTCTTTCCAGTCAACGAAGCTTCAAAATTCTGTTGCTCCGACTTGAAAAAATGGATTTCAAATGCCTTTTTCAGGGAAGCTTCTATTTTCACTTCATCGTCAACCAATGATTGAAGGGTGTCACTTTTGATTGATTGGTTCAATAAGGGCGAATAGAGGTACTCCATCACCGAATGAAACAGCTTTCCAAAAATTCTGGCATCAACCTCCTCTGTAACCTCGTTCTCTTCCTTAAAGCAGACAATATACTTAAAGTAGAAACTAAGTGGGCAGAGCAGGTATTGATTCAAGGCAGTTGGCGAAATTCTTCTCTTGGATTCTGAGATATTACACAACTCTGTAAGAACTTTTCCATTTTTTTGAACAGAGATGGGATAAAATGGAGATGGGTCTATGGCATTTTCCGATGCAATCTCATCTATTTGAAAGGGAGATTCCAGTTGTAATTGGTACAGAAATCTGCTCTTTTCTCCTGTTCTGAGTCCAGTGCTTCCAGAATTGTAAACAAAAGTCACATTTTTACTTCGTTGTAGCAATCTATAAAAATAATAGGCATACATTGCATTTTGCTCTTCAATGGTAGGGAGTCCATTTCCTTTGCGAAGATGGTATGGAATGAAAGATCCGCTAACATTCGCCTTAGGCATAATTCCCTCATTAACAGATAGTAAAACAATATTATTAAAATCCAGAACCCTTGTCTCAAGGATTCCCATCACTTGCAGGCCCGCGAGTGGCTCACCTTCAAAAGTTAGTTTGACAGAACCTAAATATTGGATTAAAAGTCTGTAAAAAGTTTCATGAGATAAAAAATCTTTGTGACCCATAATGGAGGAACCATCTTCAAACAAAGTATTTTTCAACTTATTAATTGAGAGATAGAACTGATAAATATATTCCTGATAGTCGGATGAAGGATTTTTATCTTCGTTTTTTTTCCAAAATTGAAAAAGAGCATGTAGAATGGATAAGTAGTATTCCGGCAAATCGGAGACTAATTCCACTTTCAAAAAAATTTTGGAAAAAAAATCATTGACACATAGCTCCACACTCGAAATTAATGTCAAATTGTATTGAACAATTTTATCCGCAATTATCTTACATTCATTTGCATATAAATTTTGAATTAATTGATTGTTCAGGATTTTCAAGACACTTTTGAAATGAAAAAATATTTCCTCTTCCTCTTTTCTATATTTCTTTTGGAGGTCAATCAAGTGGTTCATCAAATCAAACAAAGGAGTTTGTTTTAATGGCAAACCCATTGTCACGTTAACCTTTTCAATGTCAGGTGGAAGCACCGAAAGAACTGACAATAGAAGCTCCTCATCACACAAAACAATGGCAGTTTCATCAAAATCCTCTCTATTACTTTTCCATCGGGCTACCTCATTGGCTGCAATTTGTGCCTGCCCCATTGTAGAAGAGGTATGAATAATCTTAAAATTTTTAGGTGGCTTAAGCCAATCAGTTCTTATTGGAATCTCTTCGGGTGGAAAGAGCTTTAGGTTATCTTTCATAAAGAGGGCTGCTTCCTGATGTTGGTCATTCATGTAATAATCATCAAAATCCCAAAAGAATTTGATAACTCCACGCTGTTTTAAGGATTGAAAAAGCTTCTTTTCACAGCTGTTTAAGGCATTCAGTCCTGCGACTACAAACTTTCTATCCGATAAATATTTGCCAGTTAAATTCCGGGCATTTTCAACAGAATCACGAAACAACATCCCTTCGTATGCTATGTTATTGGCAAAAAGTTCTTCTTTAAATTTGTGGTAGATTGGATAAAGTATTTGCCAAAGCCTTGCAAACTCCTTTTGATCACTTTTAGGATCATCCATGGTCATGCTTTGCCAGAAATTCCTGATCTCTTGCTTTCTATCTTCGTTCCAGTCGTTGAAGTGCTCATCAATCTCCTTCAGGTCTGTAACATTTGTAAAAAGTAATTGGGCATCTACCAGGTACTTATCTACCTGATCAAAGTCATGGAGCAACATTTCTCCCCACAAATAAAATTCATCAAAAGATTCCTTTGAGCCACTCAAATCTATATAGACCTTATACAACCTAAGAATCAATGGCAACGAATCTTCTACCATCAATGGTGATAATTTGGCAAAAAGCTCTTGTATTGTTATAATTTCGGGTGAAAATATGGGTTCACCAATCTTCGTGTTCAAATATTCTGTGAAAAATAGTCCAGCCCGTCTATTCGGAAAAACTATAGTCAAGTCAGAAATACGTCGTCCATGAGCCTGGTAAAGACAATAAGCCAAGTCTTTTAAAAAACAATTGAGTGGTGGATGCATTGGATAAAAATCAAAAGCTTCTTTGCTGCGTCTATTTATTGGATAAAATTGCTTATTTTTTCCGAGAAATAGGGGATCGTAGCCATTGTCGTTGGCAAAATCATGCCAAATTTGTACATTTGAGTCTGAACATATTTCCATTTTATTCGTAACATCGAACAATAGTAATCAAATATGGATAAATTTTCCCAAGTAGGTAACCAGGAGATAAGTGCGATTGAAGAGTTGTATACCAACTATCTGGCAAATCCTGATCAGGTAGAGGAGAGTTGGCGTAGCTTCTTCCAAGGTTTTGAACTTGCCCGAAAAGTTTACAGTGATGCTGTTGTTTCGGTAGCCGACGAAGAGAGGATCCAAAAAGAGTTCAGAATTCTAAACCTTATCAATGGCTATCGTCAGAGAGGACACCTGTTCACCAGAACGAACCCTGTTCGCAAAAGAAGGACCTATACGCCAACCCTTGACCATAAGAATTTTGATCTGGATGATACTGATTTAAACCAAATGTTCCATGCCGGTAAGGAAATTGGAATAGGAAATGCAACGCTAAAGGATATTATTTCTCACCTCGAATCAACTTATTGTGAATCAATTGGAGCAGAGTTTCTTTACATGCGGCAACCTGAACTGATAGATTGGCTTAAAGTCAGAATGGAACAGTCAAAAAATAGTGAACCATTCACCCCGGAACAGCAAAAACACATTTTTTACCACCTCAACATCGCAGTTGGATTTGAAAGCTTCATACACAGAAAATTCGTCGGAGCTAAAAGATTCTCTCTGGAGGGAACTGAGGCTTTGATTCCGGCATTGGATGCAATCATTGTGCATGGTGCGAAACTTGGGATCGAAGAGTTTGTTGTTGGCATGGCGCACAGGGGAAGGCTGAATGTGTTGGCAAATGTCTTGGAAAAACCATACAAAAACATTTTTAAAGAATTCTATGCTACTGAATATGAAGAAGGTATATCTTTAGGAGATGTAAAATACCATCTTGGCTTCGAAAATATAATCACCACAGACGATGGCGAAAAGATCAAACTTAGCCTCATTCCCAACCCTTCGCACCTCGAAACAGTTGGGTCTTTGGCCGAGGGAATGGTGCGTGCCAGAATTGATCATCATTACCAGGAAAACTATGACAAGATCGTTCCAATCATCATTCACGGGGATGCAGCGATTGCCGGACAAGGGATAGTTTATGAAATAGTGCAGATGGCTTTGCTGCCAGGTTACAAGACCGGTGGATCATTGCATTTGGTTGTTAACAATCAGGTTGGATTTACTACTGATTACCTTGATGCACGTTCAAGTACCTATTGTACAGATGTTGCAAAGGTTACTCGTTCTCCTGTCTTCCATGTTAACGGAGATGATGTGGAAGCCCTAATATTTACAGTAAAACTGGCCCTTGAGTTTCGGCAACACTTTCACTCAGATGTTTTTATTGATATTCTTTCGTACCGTAAATATGGTCACAACGAGGGAGATGAACCACGCTTTACGCAGCCATTGCTTTATAAAATTATTGCCAGCCATCCAAATCCAAGAGACATCTATGCAAAGAAATTAATTGAATCGGGTGTTATGACCGAAACAGAAATTTCGCAGGAGATTGCCCGGTTTGACAATGAATTGGAAGAAAATTTTGAATCAAGTAAGCTAATTGACAAGTTAAATATCAAGAATTTCTTGGTTGATGAGTACAAACCATACCGATTCCCCGACCCCTGTGAAATATATGAGATTCCAACCGCAGTTTCAGAAAAAAACCTCATTAATCTTTCTGAAAAAATCAACAACCTTCCTTCAGACAAGAAATTTTTCAGTAAGATCGTTAAACTGATGGACGAAAGAAGTCAAATGATCGCCAACAATAAGGTAGACTGGGCCTTGGGTGAATTACTTGCCTATGCATCGCTACTTGAAGAGGGAATTCCTGTCCGGTTGAGTGGTCAGGATGCTCAACGGGGTACCTTTTCACACCGCCACTCCACTTTAATATTGGAAGAGACTGGTGAGAAATATTTACCCCTTCAGAATATCTCCAACAATCAGGAAAAATTCGCAGTATACAACTCTCCATTGAACGAATATGGTGTCATGGGATTTGAATATGGCTATTCGATGGCCTATCCGAAAGGTTTGACAATTTGGGAAGGTCAATTTGGAGATTTTGCCAATGTAGCCCAAGTGATTTTTGACCAATACATCAGTTCTGCTGGCGAAAAATGGGGAATGATGAATGGTTTGGTGCTCTTTTTACCTCATGGGTATGAAGGTCAGGGTCCGGAACATTCTAGTGCAAGGATTGAAAGGTATCTGTCACTATGCAGCAATTACAACCTGCATGTTGTTGTGCCTACGACACCATCCAACCTGTTTCATTTGTTGCGGAGGCAAGTACTTGGAAATGTGAGAATACCCTTGATAGTGTTTACACCGAAGAGTTTGTTGCGTCATCCGAAAGTCGTTTCTTCGCTTGAGAAGCTAACGAAAGGTGGCTTTGAGAAATTTATCAAGGATGAGGATATCAAGGAGGGAATTGCTGAGGTCATCGTATTCACTTCTGGGAAAATCTATTTTGATTTGATGGAACGTAGGGAAAAACTTTCAAAAATGAATGTTTCCATCCATAGAGTTGAACAAATATCCCCCTTCCCGTCTGAAGAGATACGTGATATAAAATTTAATAATCCACAATGCAAAAGATATTTATGGGTTCAAGATGAACCTGCAAATATGGGTGTTTGGCCTTATCTGTTCAGGAAATATCCTGATCTTGGACTTGAATTAGTAAGTCGTCCCGAAAGTGCTAGTCCAGCTGCAGGATTGGTCGAAAAACACAAGAGAAGACTAGAAAGAATCATGGATTCTGTTTTTAGTTAAGGAAGTGCATTTAAGTGACGAATTTTTTATGCGAAAAATATAATTAGACAATATAAAACATGATCATAGAAATAAAGGTTCCTTCACCGGGAGAGTCTATTTCGGAGGTTGAGATAGGTAAATGGCTGATCGATAATGGATCTGTTGTAAGGAAAGATCAGGAAATTGCAGAAGTAGAGTCAGATAAAGCCACACTATCTTTAATTGCCACAGTTGCAGGGCAACTAAGTATTTTGGCTGCTGAAGGTGAGCGGGTGGCAGTTGGGAGTATCGTTTGTACGATTGATACCGACATGGTCTCCGTGCTACAGGAAGTTGTTGTTCATCCAACTCTTGTTTCGCCGGAGAAATCAACAAAAAACATTGATGTTGAAATTGTCGATATTGATCCTACCCCAGCAAAAAATGCCCTTCCACTCAAAAATTCTGAAATTTCGATAAAAATGACTCCCACCGCAAAAGCAGTGATGGAGCAAGCCAATCTTTCTGTCGAAGAGGTTCTTGAAGGGATTAAAAGACTGACCAGAAAGGATATGGAACTGATTGTTAAGGCCAATGAAAGCCCCAAATTTTTAGAAAAAAATCGATCAGAAGATCGGGTGACCATGACTCCATTGAGAAGGAAATTGAGTCAGCGGCTGGTAGCTGTCAAAAATGAGACAGCCATGCTCACAACTTTCAACGAAGTAGATATGACAGCAGTTATCGAATTACGGACCAAATACCAAAAAGCCTTTACCGATAAACATGGATTTAAACTTGGATTCAATGCCTTCTTTGCGAAGGCGGCAAGTATGGCACTAACCCACCATCCTTCGGTAAATTCCATGTTAGAGGGAGATGCAATCATCACCCCAAAATACCATGACATAGGCATTGCTGTTTCGAGTCCAAAAGGATTAATGGTTCCGATAATACGGAATTTAGAAACGATGAATCTATCTCAGATAGAGGGTTCTATCAAGGAGTTGGCCGAAAAGGCCCGCGATAAAAAACTTACGGTTTTTGAGATGACAGGTGGTACTTTTACGATTACCAATGGCGGTATATTCGGATCAATGATGTCAACTCCCATCATTAATCCACCACAAAGTGCAATTCTGGGACTTCATGCCATCAAAGACCGTCCAGTTGCTATCAATGGTAAGATTGAAATCAGACCCATGATGTATGTAGCACTCTCTTACGACCACCGGATCATCGATGGCAAAGATTCTGTTGGTTTTCTTGTCAAAATAAAAGAGATGGTAGAAAACCCCACCAATTTAATTTTTGGCGGTAAGAATGCAGAGGAAATTCTTTTGGAATTGTAGTTTTCAAATTACCCCTGGAGAAATATCTTTCGCTGCTTCAGAATTAATATCTTCTTCTGAATTATCTTCAAAATCAAGGAGTAGTTTATCATTCAATAAGTTGTACCAAGTAAGTACCTTCTTGATATCCGAGACATAGACTCTTTCTTTGTCAAAATCAGGTAATACTTTCTCAAAGTATTTCTTTAACTCTTCGGGTTTCGAATTGGGTAAAGGTGCTGAACCTCCATTTTCGAGATCGAAGATCTTTTTGAATACTTGCTTCAAAGGGAAATCCTCGCTGGTTGTATATATTGCTATATCTTCCAATGTGCTCATTTTGGCACTTGCAAAGGCGGTCTCTTTTTTCCCGGTAAGAATCGATTCTACGATCACACCATTTTTTCCTTCAGACAAGACTTTAAATAAACCCGGCTGCCCTGAAATGGCCAAAATACCTTTTAACATATCTCTTACAATTTGTTGATGTGCAAAAATAACAAGAATTTTGATGCCCAATTGCTACTTCTGTCCAAAACTTTGGCGAACTTTGCACGCAATTTAAAATATTCTCATGGGTAAACTTAAAATGGTCGTTACCGACCTTGATGGGACTTTGCTTCAAAATGATCATTCAATAAGCGATAAAGATCTGGAAACCCTTCATTTACTTGGCGATTTAGGAATTTGCAGGGTAGCCGCCACTGGTCGGAATCTATACAAAGTAAGAAAAGCGATCTCTCCTTCCACTCCATTTGACTTTGTAATCTGTTCTTCAGGCGCCGGAATAGTTGACTGGCAAAAACAAAAAGTGATCACATCTATCAATCTGCCTGAAACATTAACTGCCCAACTCATAGATTATTTGATTGTCAATAAATTTAACTTCAAAGTATCTGATTGTTTTCCTGATAACAACAATTTTTTTTGGTGGAAAGACCACGAATGTCCTGAAATTGAACGATATATTGAGGTACATTCCAAAATGGGCAGCTCAGAAGAGATCATTCCAGGCCAAAAATACAACTCTTCTCAACTGCTCCTTTTCTTCTCCAATGAAAATAGTCAGTTTGAAAGAGTTAAAAATCAATTGATCAAGCAATTCCATGAAATAAGTATCATTAAAACCACTTCACCACTCCACAATGAATGGCAATGGATGGAAATTTATCCAAAGGGAATTTCAAAAGCCCACGGAATAGCTGAAATCTGTGAAATGAAGGGAATCAACCGCAATGAAACCCTTGGCATTGGGAATGATTTTAACGATCTGGAAATGCTTGATTTTACCCATTTGTCGTATGTCGTGCACAATTCGCCCGAAGAACTGAAGGAAAAATTTTTGATTTCCCTTCCCCACCACGAAAATGGATTTTCACATGCGGTAAGAAAGCACCTCTAAATAGCCTGCTGATACTTTTCAAACAGAATGATTAATCACTGCATAACTCAGTAAGCACCCCGAAAGTTGATTTTGGATGTAGAAAACCTATCTTCAAACCCTCTGCTCCATTTCGACCCCTTTTGTCGACCAATTGTAGTCCTGATTCTTCTGCCTCTTTCAAAGCTGCATCAACATCCTCTACGGCAAACGCCAGGTGGTGGATTCCCTGACCTTTCTTCTCTATGAATTTTCCGATAGGACCTTCGGGATCCATACTCTCCAACAATTCAATTTTCACTTCGCCTACCTTGAAAAAGGCAGTTCTTACCTTTTGATCAGGTACCTCTTCAATTGCATAACATTTTGTACCGAGAAGGTTCTCATAGTATGGGATAGCTGCGTAAAGGCTTTCTACTGCAATTCCGATATGTTCGATTTTGGAAATGTTCATGACTATCTTGTTAAAGGTTAAAATCTTGAGAAACAAATCTGTAATGAGACCCGAAACGTTCGAAGGCAGCTTGGTCAAGCATTTCACGATGGTCTGGATGTGCGATGGAAATTAAAAGTTTAGCCCTCTCTTGCATGGTTTTACCGTATAAATTCACCAAACCCTGCTCTGTGACTACCCAGTGAATATTTGCTCTTGTGGATACAACACCAGAACCTTCAATAAGCGTGGGCGATATTTTTGACAACCCTTTTTCAGTGACCGAAGGCATTGCAATTATTGGTTTTCCATTTTTTGAATGACCTGCACCCCTGATAAAATCGATTTGACCACCGACACCAGAATAGTGTTTGATTCCAATCGAGTCAGCACAAACCTGTCCTGTCAAATCAATGGCCAATGCAGCATTGATGGCCGTAACCTGATCCAACTTGCGAATGACTGCCACATTGTTGGTGTGTGCCACATCCATCATGGCCACCATAGGATTATCATCTACAAAATCGTACAAAGCCTGAGAACCCATGAGAAAAGAGGCCACCATTTTACCCTTGTCAAAATTCTTTTTCCTACCGGTTACTACCCCTTTTTCGACCAGGGGCAAAATGCCATCTGAGAACATTTCGGTATGAACTCCAAGATCCTTATGGTTTCCCAATTGGGCAAGTACTGCGTTTGGAATGCCCCCTATTCCCATCTGCAAACAGGCACCATCGTCCACAAGCGTGGCTACATTCTTTCCTATTGCAATCTCCATGTCTGACAAAGGTTCAATAGCATGACCATAAATCGGGGAATCATCTTCTACAAAAATTTCGATCATCCCGATAGGTATCATGGCGTCACCCCAAGTTCTAGGTACGTTAGGATTGACAAGAGCAATGACGACATCAGCACATTCCACAGCCGCAAGAGTAGCATCAACAGAAGTTCCTAACGATACAAAACCGTGCTTATCAGGAAGTGAGACCATAATCATTGCCACGTTTACTCTTAAATAGCCCTCTCGAATTAGTTTTTGAGTCTCACTCAGAAACACAGGAATATAATCCGCAAATCCGGCTTGTGTCTGCTTCCGTAAATTTCCTCCTACAAAAAATTGTTGGGTATCAAAGATTCCCTCAAATTCAGGATTGGCATATTCCACTACTCCTTCCACGTGGATGTGCTGAATCTTAACGTTGTATAACTCTCCTGCCCTACCACGGTTGACCATCGCCTTGATCAATTTATGTGGCGTTACAGCAACACTGCTTAAATGGACCCTATCACCCGATTTGATTATTTTAACAGCATCTTCGGCAGATACATAATTAATTTGCTTCATTTTGAATACTTTACATCTTTTTTAACAGATGCCAAAATTACAATTATTGAGATTCTATGCTGAAATCTTAGCCGCTCTGTATTGAATATTTAATGTAAAATTGACTTTGAAAAAGGAATGTAAATGAGCATGCTTCAATCATCCAATGACAGATTTCTCGTTTTTTTTTCCTTAATTTGAATCACAGGAATTTCAATTTGAAATTATATGAAGCAGTTTGATCTTGCAGTTATTGGAAGTGGTCCCGGAGGTTTAGCAGCAACCATGCGGGCACTTGACTTTGGAAAAAGTGTTTGCATCATCGAAGCCGGACACTTGGGTGGGAATGGAATCATGAATGGACCACTCACCTCGAAAACCATGTGGGAACTTTCTGCTGATTATGCAGTTGCAGCAGCCGTTGACCGAGGTTACAGGGCTTCAGGCCTTCAGGTCGACTACAATCTCGTCAAGAAGACGGTTCTTCAAGCTGCAAAAACCAAACAGAATCAGATTCTTTCACAGATTGAGACTTTCTCTGACGACGAAAAGCATCCCGGTAGCATCACTTACAAACAGGGCTTCGCCAGGTTTCTGGACCGTCATACACTCGAAATAAAGGGGCAATCAGGTATTGAAACAATCAAGGCTGATTACGTTATCATTGCAACAGGATCGGTCCCACGTCCACATCCTGATCTGATTATCGACCAGAAACAAATTCTTGATTCAGATGGAATTCTCAACCTTCAAAGCTTCCCGGAAAGAATGATGATCATTGGATCGGGAATAATTGGATGCGAATTCGCCACAATATTCTCCAATTTTGGCCAGACCGAAGTCCACCTGCTTGACCGTACCCACCGAGTCATTCCTTTTGAAGACGATGATGTAAGTGACTTCGTTTCCAAAAATCTTCAAAAGAATGGCGTAATTATCCACCATACAGCAAATCTTCGCACAGTTCGGAAGAAAAGTGATTGTCTTGAAATTGTTCTGGATTACGAAGATGGTCATAGTATTGTGGTAGAAGTAGATATAATTCTAATTTCTATTGGTCGTGATCCAAATACCGCTGGGCTTTCACTCGAAAATGCCGGAATTGAGACCACTAGCAAAGGATATCTCAAAATTAACGAAGAGTGCGCCCTCTCTAATTTTGGTGAATGTAATATTTTTGCAGCAGGCGACGTAACAGGTCAGAAAGCATTGTATGGTGTCGCTGAAGAACAAGGCAGGTTCATTGTTGAAGCCATCTTTGGAAAAACCAACTACCTTTTGGATTATTCTCATATGCCAACGCTCATGTTTTTTAAACCTGAGTTGGCTGCCGTTGGAGCAAATGAAAAAATGCTTCGGAGCAAGGGAATTTCATACAAGGCTGCATACTATTCCAACGAATTGGTTAATAGAACAATAGCGATGAGAAATACCAGTGGATTCGTTAAAATTATGGTGAGCAACGATGGAATGGATCGAATTTTAGGTATGCGAGCTGCTGGTCCTCAGGCATCTGCTTTTATAGTTTCCATCGCCTACCTTATTAATGCCGACATTCGCCTTCCCGAAGTTTTGCAAAGTATCCATCCGCATCCAAGTGTCACCGAAGGAATTCAGGAATGCCTCAGAGTATTTTACAATCAGTCAATCTTCAAACCACAAGCATTTCCGAATTTGATAAAAGTGACTGAGTGGAGCCCTGAAACCGAATGATGGCCATCTGTCAAGAATTGAATGGTAATTATTTTTTAATCTGAGATATTTAATTTGTAATCCTCTTCTACCTATCTTCGCTGAAGTTAAATCCTTAAAATCTTTTCCATGATCTTATTCTTCAAGGAGAAAAGTAAAACTTTTGCTATAGGCACACAATATTCATTGAATCAATCTGATATAGATAAATTAATTTGGCTTTTTGGAGAAGTTGAGTGGATGCGTTGCGAGCATTTGGTTGGACCTTATATCGGTCCACGAAAAGAAATGATCACCCCATGGAGTACAAATGCAGTAGAAATCACCCAAAATATGGGAATAAAGGGGATTCATAGAATTGAAGAATTCATCCCTTTGTCCCCGCTTCTCAGTTTAGATCCCATGCTGCAATCGGTTTATCAGGAATTGGATCAGTCCTTGTTTACCATCGACCTCCTTCCTGAACCTGTTCTTTCCATCCTCGATATCACAGCTTATAACCTGCAGGAAGGTCTCGCCTTAAGTGAAGATGAAATTCAGTATTTGGAAGAAGTAGCTCTAAAAGTTGGAAGAAAATTAACTGATAGTGAGGTATTTGGATTTTCACAAGTCAATTCGGAACATTGCAGACACAAAATATTCAATGGCCGGTTTGTTATAGATGGTATTGAGAAAAAATCTACCTTGTTTGAGATGATAAAAAAAACGACAAGGATAAATCCAAATACCATAGTTTCTGCTTATAAAGACAATTGTTCTTTCAGCGAAGGACCAAGAGCCGAACAATTTGCTCCCGCTTCGGCAGATAAATCCGACTATTTTCAAATATCTGATGTAGATACAGTCCTCTCCCTCAAAGCTGAAACACATAATTTTCCTACAACTGTAGAACCGTTCAATGGTGCAGCCACTGGTACCGGAGGGGAGATCCGAGACCGTATGGCGGGTGGGAAAGGGAGCTTTCCCATTGCCGGGACCGCTGTTTACATGACCTCCTACTCCCGGAATGACGATAATCTTCATCCTTGGGAACAGCAGATTGCACCAAGAAAATGGTTGTACCACAATCCAGAGGAACTCCTCATCAAAGCATCCAACGGAGCATCAGATTTTGGGAATAAATTTGGTCAACCCCTTATCAACGGATCAGTTTTCACCTTTGAACATGCCGAAAATGATAAAATATATGGTTACGACAAGGTTATTATGCAGGCTGGAGGAATCGGTTATGCCAGAAAAGAGGATAGTCTGAAGGCCGTCCCACAAACTGGAAACAGTGTGATACTGCTTGGTGGCGACAATTACCGGATAGGAATGGGCGGTGGAGCAGTCTCTTCAGTAGATACCGGTGCTTTTGAGAGCAGAATTGAACTGAATGCTGTTCAGCGCGCGAATCCTGAAATGCAGAAAAGGGCTTACAATACGATACGTGCATTGGCAGAATCGGGAAACAATCCCATTATTTCCATTCATGATCATGGCGCCGGAGGACATCTGAACTGTCTTTCAGAATTGGTCGAAGAGACAGGTGGCACAATATTCATCGATCAGCTTCCGATAGGTGATCCTACACTATCAGCGAAGGAAATAGTCGGAAATGAGTCTCAAGAACGTATGGGTTTCGTTACAAATATAGAAAACCTGGATTGGATCAGGCGTATTGCAGAACGAGAACGTTCACCATTTTATGTGATTGGTGAGACAACTGGAGATCATAAATTTACATTCTTGAATAGAAACAACGGGGATAGACCAATTGACATGGATTTGGGAACCCTTTTTGGAAAACCACCAAGAACTTTATTGGAAGACAAGACTCTAAATGAGACTTATTCCAAAATAAATTATTCCAAAGACTTTATTGATAATTATTTAGAACAAATATTACAACTTGAATCAGTAGGTTGCAAGGATTGGCTAACCAATAAAGTTGACAGATCAGTAACCGGCAAAATTGCCAAACAGCAATGTGTTGGAGAATTACAGCTTCCTCTGAATAATCTTGGAGCTATTGCAATTGATTATCAAGGCATAAAAGGTATTGCTACCTCCTTGGGTCATGCTCCTGTTGCTGGTTTGGTAAATCCTGCAAATGGGTCCATTCTTTCAATTGCTGAAGCACTTACAAATATCCTTTGGGCGCCGCTTACCCATGGTATCAAAGGTCTCTCCCTCTCCGCAAACTGGATGTGGCCTGCAAAGAATCAAGGTGAAAATGCGAGGTTGTATGAAGCAGTCGAAGCAGCTTCAGAGTTTGCCCTGGCCTTGGGTATCAACATTCCAACGGGAAAAGACTCCTTATCGATGACCCAAAAATACAAAGATGAGGTCGTTTATGCACCGGGGACTGTCATTATTTCAGCTTCAGGCGAGATATCAAATCTCAAAAAAATTGTGGAACCTGTTCTGCACATAGATCCATCTTTCCCAATCTATTGTATTGATTTTTCTTGTTCCATGAAGGCCCTGGGAGGAAGTTCCCTGGGGCAGATTTTATCAAATTTAGGCGAAGAAACTCCGCAAGTGAAAGATGCAGCCTACTTCGCAAAAGCCTTTGAAACAGTTCAGCAGGCTATAAATGCTGATTTAATTGTCTCAGGTCATGATATTTCATCTGGTGGACTGATAGTTACACTATTGGAAACATGCTTTCCACAAAATTATGGTGGAATTGACGTTGATTTATCCCTTCTCGGTGAAGCTGACAGCATTAAGCTACTTTTTAGCGAAAATCCCGGAATAATTATTCAGACCAATCATCCTGAAAAGTTAGAACAACTCTTTCAACAAAGAAATATATCATGTATTCCTATTGGGAAACCGATTTTGGAAAGAGTAATTCGAATCAAGAATTTCATAGATGAGCATACTTTTGACATAGATCAACTAAGAGAAAAATGGTTTCGGCCCTCCTTTTTATTGGACGTAAAGCAGTGCGGAGCTAATTTGGCTTCAAAACGATTTCTAAATTACAAAAAGAACATCTTGTCCTTTGAATTTGGTCAATTTTCCGGAAAATACACCCAGTTCTGCATCGAGCCAAAACGTCGAATTTCCTCAGGAGTAAAAGCAGCAATAATTCGCGAGAAAGGTGTCAATGGCGACAGGGAAATGGCCTGGAGTCTCTATTTGGCGGGGTTTGATGTGAAAGATGTTCACATGACAGATTTAATTTCAGGAAGAGAAACGCTCGGTGACATCAGTCTAATCGTTTTTGTTGGGGGATTTTCCAATTCCGATGTATTGGGTTCAGCCATAGGTTGGGCTGGGGCGTTCAAATTCAACGAAAAAGCAAATTGGGCATTGGATCAATTCTATAATAGAGAGGATACCTTGAGTTTGGGCGTTTGCAATGGTTGCCAGCTGATGATAGCCCTTGATTTGATTTATCCGGAAAAAGAAGCCAAAATAAAGATGCACCATAACGAATCCAACAAATTTGAATCAGCCTTCCTAAATGTTGATATTCTTGACAATAAATCAATTATGCTGAAATCTTTTGCAGGAAAAAGACTTGGAATTTGGGTCGCACACGGAGAAGGCAAAATGTCAATTCCTGAAAGCGAAGAATGTTACCACATTCCGATGAAGTACTCCTTCGCAAATTACCCAGGTAATCCAAATGGTTCAGACTACAATACTGCTGCAATTTGTTCAGAAGATGGCCGTCATTTGGCCATGATGCCTCATCTCGAAAGGGCGATCTATCCATGGCAATGGGGTTTTTACCCATCGTATAGAAGGGACGACGAGATTACACCTTGGATTGAAGCATTTGTAAATGCACGTCTCTGGATAGAAGCCAAATCCAAAACTGAAAATTAAAACGCTACGTCTCAGGTACAAATCCTCTACTTGTCGATCTTATAAAACTTTGCTGTTGCTTGACTGGATCGATATATCCTGTCTCTGACGCGTATAATTTGGAAAGTAAATAGTCTGCCTCTCCCAAACCATGGTCAGAGGCCAGATTAAAATATTCGATGGCCTTATCTACATCTTTCGCCACAATCTCGCCCTCAGCATAAAATTCGCCAAGATTGATCCATGAAGAGGCAAAACCATTTTCAGCCGATTTTCTGAATAGCTCTAAAGCTTTCTCTTTGTTCTGTTCCACTCCCTCACCATAACAAAGCATCCCAGCCAAATTATACTGAGCCTGAGCATAGTTCTTATCGGCTGCTTTTTTGAAATGGAAATAGGCTTTCTGCAGATTTTTTTCGCCGATTTCACCGAAATACCACATCACTCCGAGATTGTATGAACCCAACATAAAACCCGATTCATCGGCCAATGTGTACCACTTGAATGCTTCCTGGGGATCAATCATAACTCCTTTCCCCTGATGATATACATTGCCCAAATTGTTCATTGCTTCAGCAATGCCTCCCTTGGCAGCCTGCGAATATTGTTCTATAGACTTGGCCGGATCGGCTTCAACACCTTGTCCCGTTTCAAACATTACAGCCAGATTAAAAGCAGCCTTGGCATAACCGGCGGACGATGCATGCCTGTACCAGCGCAGAGCTTCCTTCAGATCCTTGTCAATTTTCACGCCATTTTCATAGTAAACAGCAGTTTTAAACATCGCACCCGGAACCCCCTTTTCCGCAGCTTTAAGGAACCACTCAAATGCCTTGTCCTTGTCTGCCCAATAGGTTTCACCCTTTTCATGCAAAAGTCCCAATAGATAGCAGGCTCGAGGATGACCGCCTTCTGCAGATTTTTTAAAGTAGTCTCCTGCCGAATATTTGTCCCGCTCAATTAACTCTCCTGCCAGACAAATACTTGCATATTGGTACTGCGCTTCCAGATTTCCTTTTTCAGCAGCCTTACGGTAAAAATCAACAGCAGTCTTAACATTTTTTTCAACACCTTCGCCTACCTCAAAACGTTTGGCCATCAATACCATGGCATCAGCACTACCGTTGGATGCAGCCTTCTTCAACATTTCAACCCCATGATAATCTGATTGTTTCAGGTAATAGCTGGCGAGAGCATCCTGTGCTTCTGAAAAACCACGATCAGCTGCTTTTTGATACAACTCGAGAAAATCTTCCTTACCTGTCTCCTCATGAAGTTTTCCCATCAAAAATATTGCTTCAGAATAATCGGCTTGAACCGCTTGTTCCAAATAAATATTAGCCTTTTCAAGATTCTTTGCTGCACCTATGCCCAATAAAAATATTTTTCCCAATTTTAGTGAGACTTCAGAAGAAACTGAACCTACTATTTTCATTAGCCATTGGAGACTTAGTTCAATATTTTTTTCGACTCCTTTGCCTTCATATAAAAAAATTCCTACTTTTTGGAAGGCAGGCTCATATCCTTCATCTGCTGCCCTTAGGTACCACTCGTAAGCCTTCTCCAACTTTACAGGAACAGTCAAACCAAGTTCGAAAATTTCACCTACCTTATATATTGCGGGCAAATAGCCCTCCTTGGCGGAAGCGTACCAATGATCAACAGCTTCGTTGCTATCTTTGTATCCACCTTCTCCCGAATACAGCAAACGGCCATAATTATACTTGGCTATTTTATCACCACGTTCAGCCCCTCTTTCATACCACTCATATGCTTTGGCCATGTCGATAAGAAGTCCTTCCCCTTTTTCACGCATACTTCCTATATAATTGCAGGCTTCAACACCACCCGAACGAGCCGACTCAAGAAAAAATGGAACTGAGGCTTCATACGATTGTTCACGACCTTTCCCCTGGTAATATTGAATTCCAATGGCTAATGAAGCATGGGCAAAGTCAGTTGCGTAATCTGCCAAATATACTTCAAGAGCCTGATCTACTGATGAATTATGTTTAAATAGATCCAAGAATACTGTGCCTGACTTATAGCCGGATTCAATACTTTTTTCAATGCGTCGAATTCCCTTCGCATTATTGCCTTTTTTTAACGACTCAATCCCCCTTCTGAATTGGCGCGGAAATGTTTTAAGAATTTCTATGTTCATGAAAATATTATGTTTTAACTCAACAGTCTGGATTGTCTGTCCAGCATCTCCTCAAATATGGCTTAAAAATAACGATTAACCTCCAATCTATGCAATTTGAACCCTTACAAAACAAATATTAATTCTTTTGTTCTATTTTTACATGATATTAGTTTATTGATAGTCTGAAAGGTAAATCTTAATCGAGAAGAGCGATGGATCCATTGGATTTGATTTCAAAGTATTACAAACCAAAATCGAAGGCTTATCTTATCCTAGTAAGTCATAGTCAGGCAGTTGCCGAAAAAGCAATTAAAATAGCGAGCAATCACCCTGAATTAAATCCAGATATCTTATTTCTTGAAGAGGCATCAATGGTTCATGACATTGGAATATTTAGGACCAACGCCCCAAAAATATACTGTTTCGGTGACCATCCCTATTTGGCTCATGGTTATCTGGGTTGCGAACTTTTAACAGGTCTTGGATTTCCAGAACATGGCCTTGTTTGTGAAAGACATACAGGAGTGGGAATTTCAAAGGAAGAAATTTTATTGAAAAATTTACCTCTTCCCTACCGGGATTATATTCCGGAAACTGTTGAAGAACAGATCATTGCTTTTGCAGACAAATTCTTCTCCAAGAGCCATGAAGACCATAAAGAAAAATCAATAAAAGAAGTTAGAAAATCATTGGCAATATATGGAGAGCAAAGTATTCTAAGGTTTACAGAATGGTGCGAACTTTTTATGTGATTCCTTTAACTTCAGAGCAGTTAGACAAGGTACAAAAATTACATGGTAATTTCAATATTGCTGCTTGTCGAAGAAACTATCCCTCTTGTCAATTTTAAGATCCTGAAGCATTGCAGCAGTAGCCCGCAGTGTAAAGCTATAGCTCTGACGGTATCCAAATGGAACCAGATTTAAGGACATCTGAAAACAATGCATGTCCCTGAAAATATTAAATTGGGTAAATGAAACTTCCATTTTTTGAACATCAAGTCCGGAAGAAAAACCGATTTGCCAATGTTTGGTCAAATTAACGTTACCATTAAAATCAAGTGTCTGGTTGACAGTAGAACTCTTCTGAGGATCTGGCCTGCTGTACCTCAAACTGTAGTCAAAGCGAAAATCCCAAGGCAGACTGAAATCAGCATATTCAGGAATGTCCGGATAATTTTTTCTGGCATTGTCTATGATCTTCTGATCCTCCGTTTTTGAAAGTGGCTTTCCATCCTTTCCCAACCCTGGCTTCTTGTCCTCTTTGGATTTGGATTTGAAACCATAGCCAAATGAAAGATTAGCACTCGTCAGCCTTGCCAACTTGCCATCCCTTGCAATCTGATAAACATTAACGAGGTGTCCGTTCTCGAAAGCATATGGATCCATAATAGCACCCATGTTGATATCAACACCGGCAACTTTTGTCCGGGCAGAAAGGTTAATGTTTGAAAGGTTTAATGAATCAGCTGCAAGATTGTAGGAAGTAGCAAGTGAAAACTGATCGAGCAATTTTACTTTTTTGTACTTCTCCTTCGAAAGGGAATCATTCGAATTCAAAACTTTCATCTCTAAAGTATTACTAACATTAAAGCCAATTGAACCCGATCTGCCGGATCCTGCAGTTCCAAAAATAGCCCCTTGGTGGTATGGATACCTTAATGAAACAGGCATTCCTTTATCATCAAAATATTCGATATTTCCGTACATTCCATATCCAGGATTGCTGAAATCGGGCTGCATACTGAAACTTAGACTTGGTGTCATGACATGCCTGATGCCTTTGATGTTCGATTTTGGATTCCTTGGAGTAAAATCTCCATAAATTTTAGTTGAAGCGCCAATACTTACAGAATAATCAAAATCACGTGTAAAACCAAAAATCGTGTCAGTTACTGCAACTATCTTTTTGACTGGATCATAGGCTTCCCGAATCGATTGAAAATACCATCTCTCATTGTAATTGATAGATGGACTAACTGTAATAAATTTGAGCGCCTTAAATGAAGTACTCAAAGGAATACTGTGTTTCATTCCGCTTTGCCAGTCCCGCAAAAGATTTGTCTGGAAAAGTTTATACTCTTTGGTATTGATGGCATTCTGCATGTCAAAACTATAACTCATGCCAATTTTCTGGAACCACTTTTCTTTTCCTGAAGCGTTTTTGGACTTAAATGGATACCACCTGTTGACGTTAAAGGTCATCTGAGGTAAGGTTAAACTGATCGTCGTGTCCCGACTATTCTGCGAGTGACGAAAGTTGGCAGACATCGAAAATGGACTATTTTCCCATCTTTTGGTGTAAGAGATGCTGGATTGTTTGGTATTTGTCAGATAATTCTGAAGGGAATATGAATTGTTCTGATCATATTGACTGGTAGAAAAGTTGACACTTGCACTAAATGTCTGGTTTGGACTTGCCTTAGAGTCCATTGAATGATTCCAGGTGATGGCAAAATCATTCTGAATCTTATAATCAGGCAAACCTTTGTCACCAAATACATTTTTGTAAAAATTCACATCAAATCCTCCACTGAATTTGTAGCGAAGTCGATAATTGGTGTGAAATTTAACACCTCGAGAACCTTTTGAGAAAATATCACCCCGCAGGGCAACGTCAAAATAGTCATTGGCCGCCCAATAATATCCAATATCCCGAAGGAAGAAACCTCTGTTAATTTCATCCCCATAAGAAGGCATTAAAAAGCCGGAAGAATATTTGGGCGAATTAGGGAAAAATCCAAAAGGAATAAATAAAAAATAGATAGGTAAATCTTCTACTACCAGATAAGCCGGACCCGTTACAATTTTTTTATTGGAGAGAACTTTGGCTTTTGTCATCTGAAGGTAAAAATGTGGATGTTCAGCATCACAAGTGGTGTACTTTCCATCCTTCATGTTGTAAGTGGAATCATTTACCAATTTCGTTTTACCGCTATGGATAAATCCCCCTTCCTGATCAGTAACCACACCATAAACTATCCCCTTCTTGGTCAGAAAATTATATCTGATTTCGTCTGCTTCAAATTCCTGCTGACCCTGTTTAAAGACAGGTTTTCCTACAATGGTACCCGTTGAATCCGGTTTGCCTGTGGCATGAATAAGATTGCTATCTCTGTTTAGTTCAATATAATCTGCCGTGAGTTCAATATCTTTGTACTTAACCTGGGCGTTCTTGTTCATAAACACCTTATTTCCTGAATTGTAAAAAGTAATTTTGCCATCAGCTTTGTATTCAACTTGTGCATCAAAATCTTCAGAATCCTTTTTTAAATTTAGGGAATCTTTGGAAATCGAGTCATGTTTCATCACAGCCATTGAGTCTTTTACAGTCTTCAAGACATCTTTAGTCAATCGTGAAGGGGTTTTGGCCATGGTACTACCTAAAGTAGTCCTCCGAATCGGCTCCTGTGAAAAAACAAAAGATGACCCAAGCAGATTCAGAATAAAGATTACATAAATATATCGTATAGTGCCCAAATCTAAAGAATTAGACCGTTTTTAATCCTAATTTTATAACTTCGGTCTGATTGGCAAAAGTAAAAAATCCTATCGGACTAAAGGGGTCCATTGATAAATAATTTAATCTTCTATTTTTGTGTAAGTTTAAAGTATAATCATGAATTCTATTTCTAATTACATGTCATCAATCATTGTACGACTTTTCCAATTGCAACTGCTACCTGTTATTATTCTCTCATTTTTGATTCACCCATACTGTTCAGGACAGAAAGGAGAACTTCAACAGATTAAAACTATTGTAATTGATGCCGGCCATGGTGGAAAAGATCCAGGAACAGTTGTAGGCACTGCAAAAGAAAAGAATATTGTCCTTGACATCGCACTAAAATTAGGTTACCTGATTAAAAAAAATCAAAAAAATATCAAGATTGTTTTTACAAGGGAAGGAGATTACTATATCCCTCTGATGGACAGAGCGCAGATAGCAAATAAAATTAATGCGGATCTCTTTATATCAATTCATGCGAACTATTGCTCAAGTCCCGAAATAAATGGTACTGAAACCTATGTACTAGGATTGCATCGAACCGAAGACAACTTAAATGTCGCTAAAAAAGAGAACAGTGTCATCTTGTTGGAAGACGACTATTCAAAGAGATATGAAGGATTCAATCCTAATTTATCTGAATCATACATCATGTTTGAACTAGTCCAGGATGCCTATCTGGACCAAAGTTTGCGGTTTGCATCAATTCTTCAATCTAATTTCAAAGAATTGGCAATGCGACATGACAGGGAAGTCAGACAAGCCGGTTTTCTGGTATTGAGGGAAACATCTATGCCCAGCGTATTGATAGAAACTGGTTACCTGAGTAACAAGAAGGAGAATAGTTTCCTTCTGACTGATGCTGGAAGGGGCGAAATTGCCCAATCAATTTATGGATCATTGCTTAACTACATCAGCAAAATAGATGCTAAGGATAAAACGACAAACCAATCTGAAAAATCCAATCTTTCGCAAAAATCATCTGTCAAGATGCTCAATGTACCCAAATCATCAGACAAAGAGCTGTCTGAAAATAAGATAAGGAACGAGAAGTCAAATGGCAACAAAAAAAATATTTCTAATACTGAAAAGCAAAAAGAGAGATCAGGAACAGGAGTAAATGCTCAAATAAAAAATGAGATAAATACTACCGGGAAAAAGACAACCTACGCGATACAAATTGGGGTGTTTTCTAAGAAAATTAATGCTGATTCAAAGGTGTTTAAAGGGATTTCACCCATTCGGGAAGTTGTAAAGGATGGGAAATATAAATATTTTTGCTTTGAATCAGCCACATTTGATTCGGCGAAAGCAAATTTTAATTCAGTCGTTCATAACTTTCCAGATGCATTTATCGTATCAATTAAAGAGAACCAAATCAAATTGGTATGGGATGGTCGTTCAAATAAGTGAATAAATATTAAAAGTTTATCAGCTAAGTATGATTTTTAATTTATTCATATTTACCTTTGTAACCATCTTCGGTATAGGTTCATGTTGACTTATCAGGATGCTTTGTGTTCGCGAAACTAAAAAATAAGGAAATTTAAGCGTTAGAACAGTAATAAGAGATGTATCCGGAAGGCGATCCAATTTAGTTCATGTGTACGATCTTAGCTGTTTACAATATGAAATTTAACAAACGATAGTTCCCTGTGAAAATCTCAAAGACTTCAAAAATTGGTATTGTTTTGGTAATCAGCTTCACGGTGTTGGTTTGGGGAATCAATTTCTTAAAAGGGCGTGATATCTTCAGAACAGAAAAAGTCTTCATTGCGAGGTATAAGAACGTAGGAGGTTTAGAAGCATCTACAATTGTTCAGCTTAATGGGTTAAAGATTGGCTATGTGAGAGAAGTCTATTTTGCTGAAGATCTATCAGGTGACCTCATAGTAAAATTAGCAATCTTCAACAAATTTCCGCTGCCTGTAGGCACTACCGCCGAGATTGCAAGTAGTGATCTTTTGGGTTCAAAGATTGTGAAGCTGGGGCTAGGTAAATCTTCCAAATTTTATCAGAACAATGATACCATCAAAACAAAGATTGAGTCTGATTTCATGAGTCAAGTTACCGAACAAATTGCTCCGATTAAAGCAAAGGCAGAACGATTGATAGTTTCACTGGATTCAATTGTTTCAGGAGTTTCATTGATGCTGAACAACGATACACGAAAAAGTATAGAAAAAAGCCTTCTTCAAATCAGTAAGACAATGGAAAATCTGGAGCATATATCAAGCGATTTGAGCATCGTGGTTGGTGAACAAAAGCACAATCTTTCTGCTTCTATAATGAATATCAAAGATTTAACAGAAAATTTGAACAACGATTCCAAATCATTGGGAGGTATTCTGAATAAATTTTCCTCAATCAGTGATTCAATAAATCCCTCAGAAGTAAAATCTATATTTGATCATTTGAACAACTCTGTTACTGGACTGGATGCAATTTTGAAAGATGTCAATAATTCCAAAGGCACACTTGGGTTATTGGTTAAAGATTCTACTTTGTATACAAAACTGGCCGAGTCTAGTAACAATTTAAATCAACTGCTCATTGATCTTAAAAGAAACCCGCACCGTTATTTGAAAATTTCGGCTTTCGACTTTGGTAAGGAGGTCTACCTTGCTCCTTCTGCGACTTATAAAACTATTGAAAATATCGACTTTAAAGTTTTTTTATTCAGTTCGACTGTACAAATTCCAACTAAATCTTCAGTATTTCAAGGAATTACAAACATTTCAGAAGTGTCTGAGAAATCTAAGTTTTTGTACTTTGCGGGAGAAGATAAATCGTACAATAAAATTAGAATCATTCTAAATAATGTGCAACTCTCTTTTCCTCAGGCATCTTTAAAAGCTTATCAGAATAAAGTTGAAATATCAGTTAAAAAAGCATTAAAAATTTGTTCTGAATGATTTTGTATTAATCTTTTTTAACTAATTTAACCCGTCAAAATAAGATTGATTTTTTAAGTTTTTTGTCAACCGACAAAAAAAATAAACTTCAGAATTTTATGGGTTTGCCAAAGTTGAATTATCATTCAATCAACGTTTTGACCTAATTGTTTTGTATGTATCTGATAATCAGATATTTATTTTTTTATATGATATATTTGATTGATTTATAAATATTTAGATAATGAATAACATGATGATTATTTTTGTAGCGTGATCCCTGATAATCGATGCTAATAATTATTAAATTTTTAAATTTTTACCACAACCTAAATGGAGAAAGATCACGCAAGAATATGGGACAGTTGTTTAAGAATCATCAAAGACAATGTTCCAAATATAAGTTACAGGACTTGGTTTGAGCCTATTGTTCCACTTAAACTAGAGAACAATATTCTAACAATTCAGGTACCAAGTCCATTTTTTTACGAATATTTGGAAGAACAATACATTGATATTCTGAGAAAAACACTTAGAAAAGAATTGGGTGCTGGTGCAAAGCTTGAATACAATGTAATAGTAGACAACAACAACAGCATTAACAACAAACAATATACTGTAAAACTTCCTACCAATCAAAACAGTAATTTAAAGAATAAACCGGTATCAGCTTTACTCCCAACAGAAGAAAGTGGAATCCGTAACCCATTTGTCATTCCAGGTATTCAGAAAATACAAATTGACTCCCAACTTAAACAGGACAATACATTTGATAACTTCATAGAAGGTGAATGCAACCGTCTTGCCAGAAGTGCAGGATTTGCAGTCGCTCAAAAGCCTGGAGGTACAGCTTTTAATCCTTTGATGCTTTATGGTAATTCAGGACTGGGTAAAACGCACCTTGCCCAAGCCATCGGGATAGAGGTTAAAGAAAGATTTCCAGACAAGATTGTTTTGTATGTCAATGCAAACAAGTTTTTTATTCAATTTTCAGAGGCAACTCGCAACAACTCACGAAATGATTTTCTACATTTTTATCAGATGATTGACGTATTAATCATTGACGATGTGCAGGAATTTGCCGGCAAGGAGAAAACACAAGAAACTTTCTTTCACATTTTTAACCACCTTCACCAGTCAGGAAAGCAATTAATCCTAACGTCGGATAAATCTCCAATTGAATTGAAAGGCATGGAACAACGTTTACTTTCGAGATTTAAATGGGGATTGACAGCAGATTTGCAAGTTCCTGATTTTGAAACGAGAATGAACATTCTTAAAAAGAAAATCTACAAAGATGGAATAATCATTTCGGAAGAGGTTCTTGAATACATTGCATCTCACATCAACAGCAATGTTAGAGAGCTGGAAGGCGCCTTGATTTCATTGCTTGCACAAGCTACCCTTAACAAAAAGGAGATTACACTTGATCTGGCAATAAAAATGATTAACAAACTTGTTAACAATACAAAAAGAGAGCTAACCATTGATTACATTTCAAAAGTTGTCTCAGATTACTTTTGTATTCCTGTCGATTCACTTGCAGTAAAAACCAGGAAAAGAGAAATTGTTCAGGCAAGACAAATTGCAATGTATTTTTCCAAGCATCTGACGCAATCATCATTGGCCTCGATTGGTTCGCAGATTGGAGGTAAAGATCATGCTACAGTTCTGCACGCTTGCAGAACCGTGACTAACCTAAAAGAGATAGACAAAAATTTCAGATTGAGCATTGATGAAATTGAAAACAAACTAAAAATGTAAAACACTGACAAGCAGACTATAAAGTTTGCTTTTTTTTTAAACTTTGAAGGTAGAATTATTTTATATTCCCAAAAAATAGATGCTAATTGACTCTTTTCAAACTATTGCTGAACCATGTGAGGGAACTTATAAAGAAAAGGGAAGCAAATTTTTATCTTACGCTTACCCAGTATCAGAAGAGGAAGAGATCAAATTGATCTTGTCAAAGATTAGGAAAGAGCATTTTTCCGCACGACATTGTTGTTTCGCATGGAGTTTAGGGATTGAACATGAAAAATACAGGGTCAACGATGATGGTGAGCCGTCAGGTACGGCTGGACGTCCGATATTCGGTCAGATTCAGTCACATAAGCTTACCAATATTTTGTTGGTCGTGGTAAGGTATTTTGGCGGTACCCTTTTGGGAGCAAGTGGACTTATCAGAGCCTACAGAGAAGCAGCATCACTAGCCATCCAAAAGGAAAATATTATCACAAAAAATATTGAGGCAACCATCGAGGTTCAATTTGGATTGGAGGCCATGAACAATATGATGTTGATGGTGAAAGAAGAACAGATGGAAATTACCAGTTCTACTTATGAAAAAGCGTACATCTATACCCTCAGAATTAGGTTGTCAAAAGTTGAAACAATTTTAGCCAAACTTGAAATGATGGCGGGTATCATCAAATGGGAAATAGCAAAATCGTAATGTAACTTATATTATTTCAATTGATTATGAACCAGAGAAATTTAATTTCAATTACTGATTTTTCCAAGGAGGAATATTTGAAGATCATGGAGCTTTCTCAAATATTTGAAGCTAATCCAAATCAAACTTTGTTAAAAGGTAAGGTTATCGCAACTCTTTTCTTCGAACCATCTACACGCACACGACTTAGTTTTGAAACTGCGATCAACAGATTGGGTGGAAAGATCATTGGGTTCTCAGATTCAAATTCTTCGAGCGTTTCAAAAGGAGAGACTTTGCATGACACAATCAAGATGGTAAGTAATTATGCAGATTTGATCATCATGAGACATCCTCTGGAAGGGAGTGCAAGGTATGCTGCGGAAGTTGCTGATGTACCGGTGATCAATGCTGGAGATGGCGCTAATCAGCATCCCAGCCAGACCTTGCTCGACATGTATTCAATAAAAAAGACACAAGGCAGACTCGATGATATCAACCTATTTCTGGTTGGTGATTTGAAATATGGAAGAACTGTTCATAGTCTCTTAATGGCAATGTCACAATTCAATAATCCAATTTTCAATTTCGTCGCTCCCCCAGAATTGGCAATGCCTGATGAGTACAAGAAATTTCTTTCGTTAAAGGGAATCAGGTATTTTGAACATCTTGAATTTAACGACATCATCAACCAGGCTGACATCATCTATATGACAAGAGTTCAAAAAGAACGCTTTATAGATCCTGTCGAATATGAAAAGGTTAAGAATGTCTATATTCTTAGAAATGAAATGTTGGCAGATACCAAGTCTAACATGAGGATTTTACATCCTCTCCCCCGAATCAATGAAATACATACAAATGTCGATACAAATCCCAAGGCATATTATTTTTCGCAAGCACGAAATGGGGTATATACCAGAATGGCAATCATTTCACATTTGTTAAATCTTCAATAGTTAAAAGATATGCAAAAGCAACTCAATGTCAGTGCGATCAAAGATGGAACAGTCATAGACCATATTCCCACCAAAGCACTATTTAAAGTAGTTCAAATACTTAAACTAGATGAATTTGAAAATATGGTTACTTTTGGCAACAACCTCGATAGTAAAGCGATGGGGACAAAAGCGATCATTAAGATATCCAATCGCTATTTTGCTGATGAAGAGGTAAACAAAATTGCACTGGTAGCTCCAAATGCAAAACTCAATACCATCCGAAATTATGAAGTAGTAGAAAAACGGATCGTACAGATTCCTGATCAGGTAATTGGAATTGTACGTTGCTTCAATCCAAAATGCATTACAAATGCAGAGAATGTGCCAACGAGGTTTCAAATAATCAATGTTAAGGCAATCGAATTGAAATGTTATTATTGTGAAAAAATTACCTATGAAAATGAAATCAGGATCATATAATACAGCAATGGCACCAATATTTAATTCAACGTTTCAGAAATTTGAAGAATTGAAGTCACAAGGATCTTCATTTCATCAATTGCTAATGATGACATCTGAATTGTTGCGAAATGAAATCCCTCATTATGATTGGGTGGGGTTCTATACATTGGATTCAGCGAATCAAATTTTAGTCTTAGGTCCTTTTTCTGGAAAACCGACTGAACATACTCATATTCCAGTTGGAAAAGGTATTTGTGGCCAGGTGGCTGAAAATAACGCAACTTTTATTGTTCAAGATGTTAGTCAACAAGATAACTATCTGTCTTGTAGCATGGATGTTCAAAGTGAGATAGTGGTACCAATTATGAAAAACAATAAATTTGTTGCAGAAATTGATATTGATTCGCATGCCTATTCGCCATTTTCTTCAGATGATGAATACTTTTTGACAGCAATCGCTTTCGAACTTTCAGACTATTTTTAACGAATTCTGTCAATAGATTTAACCAAATCTTCATCTTTTTTAATTCCTCTCATCGCCAGGTATATCAGAATCATGGCTATTAATGGAAAAGTGAAAGTTGGTTGCATTGAATAACTTCCCCCAAGAAGACCTCTTATTTTCCAAATGTCGAAATACATCATGCTGGTTAAACCTAATAGTAGCATCACAGTCAAATTGGAGAATATCAATTGCCGCTTCCTATTTCTGTATTGGAAGATTATCAGGTTTATCATTAACAAAATCACCGAGGAAAGGAGAAGAACAAGCCAGAATTCCTGGGTCTTTTCAACTTCCAACGAATCAGTTGACTTTAAACCCGATAAATACAACCAGTACATATTTTTATCTTTGCCTATAAATTCTGCAATTGGGAAAAAAAATAGGGATGCAATCAAGAGATCTGCAAGTAAGAGATAAAGCGTTTGGATTCTTTGTATCATGATCAATTTTATATGTGACAAAAGTAAAAAATTTCAGGATCATCTTACTTTTATTTAACTTTGAACTACACCAATTCTATTATTATGAGAGTTATCGAGCCTTCTGAATTAATTATTAATCCTGATGGATCAATTTTCCATCTTCATATTTTACCTGAACAACTGGCTGATAATATAATACTTGTCGGAGACCCTGGTAGGGTGAAAATGATTTCAGATTTTTTTGACAGCATAGAATCCCAAACCGAAAACCGTGAATTCGTATCAGCAACTGGATTATTTCGATCAAAGCGAATCACCGTACTTTCAACAGGAATTGGTACAGATAACATTGATATCGTTGTCAATGAGTTGGATGCCTTAGCCAACATAGATTTGAAAACCAGAAGTGTAAAAGACAACCCAAGGTCTCTAAATATTATTCGGATTGGAACCTCCGGTGGATTACAAGGAGACATACCTGTTGATGCATTTTTGGCATCCAGAAAGGCAATCGGATTTGATGGCCTGCTCAATTTTTATGAACGCCGGAATGAGGTGGCTGACCTACCATTTGAAAAGGCTTTTAAGGCTCATGTTCAATGGAATACTCTTCTTCCTTCACCTTATGTGGTGGAATCAGATATTGAATTGTATGATAGAATCGTTGATAAGGATTTTACTTCTGGAGTTACAATTTCAGCGCCAGGATTTTATGGTCCACAAGGACGTGAGCTAAGATTGAAGATCGTGGATAAATTTATCAATGATAAAATTGAGACCTTTAGATTTAACAATCAAAGGATTACAAATTATGAAATGGAATGCTCCGCAATTTATGGATTAAGCAAACTATTAGGACACAAAGCATTAACAGTTTGTATTGTTATTGCCAACAGGGTTTCGAAAAAGGCGAATGAAAATTACAAACCTGTCATGGCAAAATTGGTTCAAATAATTCTCGAACGAATCTAAAATGTCACTTCACATTCCCACCATCGAAGCCCTCCTAACACTTCTGGATGATCAGGATCAAGTCGTTTATGTACCGGTCAAAGAGAAGCTGATTTCTTTTGGTTCGACTGTGTTACCTCGTCTGGAGGAAGCGCTCTTTTTTGCAAAATCATCTGATCATGCAAAAAAAATTGAGGAAATCATTGCTCATTTGAAAAAGGAGATCATTTTGCAGGAGATGAATAAATGGATCAACAATGAAAGCAGAACCCTATTGGAGGGTTGGCTATTGATCTCCTCTATTCATCACCCAAATATTTCAAAAGAAAAAATTGAAGGAGGCATCTACAAGATCTATAGGGACGCATGGCTGGAAATAACAGAGTCGATGACTTCCTTGGAAAAAGTAGCTGTTATAAATCATATCTTATTTAAAATCAATCACTTTGATATTTCTGCTTCCGATGATCCAATTATTGAAAATATTGTATTGGACAAGCTATTGTTTTCAAAAAAAGGCGATGTCTATTCTTTGAGCATCTTGTATCTCATCGTAGCCCGAAATTTGAATTTGAATCTTTTACCAATCATGTTGGCCAATAAATTATTACTCGTTTATGAAGATAAAATGGCAACTTCATTGGCATATGGATCATCATCTGATAAGTATCTGTTTTACATCAATGTAGGCCATATGGGTTCTATTATAAGTCCAAAAGAAGTTCAATTTTTGTATGATAAATCACAAAAATATGGCAAAACTTTCACTCGCCAGGAGTCAGATTTTAGTCTTATAAAGAAACTTCTTAATCTGATGTATTTAATTTACACCAGTGAAAATGACAAAGAGAGATTGCTGCTAACAGAAGATGTTCTCGTCTTGATGGAAGGACATTGATCGAGAGAGAAATTTTTTAAATACCTTCTTGTACAGTCTCTCAGATGTATGAAGAGCCTCTATTATTTTGCATAATTGACGGCACGTGTCTCCCTTATCACTGTAATTTTTACCTGACCAGGGTAGGTCATTTCATCTTGAATCTTTTTGGCGATATCATACGAGAGACTTTCAGCCTCAGCATCTGTCATTTTATCACTTCCAACAATAACACGTAATTCACGACCTGCCTGAATGGCGTAGGTCTTGGTCACGCCAGGATAGGAAAGTGCCATATTTTCAAGATCATTCAACCTTTTGATATATGATTCGACAGCTTCCCTTCTGGCCCCTGGGCGTGCTCCTGAAATTGCATCGCATGCTTGAACGAGTGGTGCCAGCAGAGTTTCCATTTCAACTTCTTCGTGATGAGATCCGATGGCATTGCAAATATCCGGTTTCTCTTTGTACTTCTCTGCAAGTTTCATACCAAGCACTGCATGAGGTAATTCAGGTTCATCGTCCGGAACTTTACCAATATCGTGAAGTAGTCCGGCACGCTTCGCCTTTTTGGGATTTAAGCCAAGTTCTGCGGCCATAATGGCACAAAGGTTGGCTGTTTCACGAGAATGTTGCAAAAGGTTTTGGCCATATGAAGAACGGTATTTCATTTTTCCAATCAGCCTAATTAACTCGGGATGCATTCCATGAATACCTAAGTCTATGGTTGTCCGCTTCCCTGTTTCGATGATCTCTTCTTCTACCTGTTTTTTTACTTTGTTCACCACTTCTTCTATTCTTGCAGGGTGAATTCGTCCGTCTGTGACCAATTGGTGCAAAGCCAGTCTGGCGATTTCCCGTCTCACAGGATCAAATCCGGAAAGGACAATTGCTTCAGGTGTATCATCTACAATTATTTCAACGCCTGTGGCAGCTTCTAATGCCCTGATATTCCTGCCTTCACGACCAATGATCCGACCTTTGATCTCATCACTCTCAATGTGAAAAACAGTTACTGCATTTTCAATGGCAGTCTCTGAAGCAACACGTTGAATTGATTTTACAATAATTTTCTTGGCCTCTTTGTTGGCATTCATCTTTGCCTCGTCCATTATCTCTTGAATGTAAGACATTGCCTCCGTCTTCGCTTCATTTTTTAATGAATCAATCAATTGTGTTTTTGCCTCGTCAGCCGAAATTCCAGAAACAGATTCTAACTGTTCGATCTGTTTCTTGTGCATCCGCTCAAGATCTTCGTTTTTCTGTTCAATTAATTCTAATTGCGCTGTAAGATTTTCCTTCAAAGAATCAGCTTCCTGTTTTGCAATCTCTGATTCCTTTATTTTCCTGAGCAATTCTTCTTTTCGTTGTAAGTGAATAGCCTCTCTTTGCTTCAACTTATTCTCCGCTCCAACAATGCGCTGATTACGTTCATTGATATACAACTCATGATCAGCTTTCAGTTGAATAAACTTTTCTTTAGCCTGAATAGCTTTTTTTTCTTTAATAATTTCTGACTGAACTTCGGCTTCTTTTATCAAATTACTGCTTTTGGCATGAAGCAGAAAATCCCATAAGAAATAAGATCCGGCTCCTCCAGCTAAAATTGCTACCAAACCTACTATTAGTGTTGTGACCATATTAAAAATTTATTATATTAAAAAAAATACCGCAATCCGAAACTTTTTCATTGGTCATAAACCAATTAAAAAGAATAAGATGCGGCAAAATATATTGACTAAAATAACCTATATCTCTTTCTCGATGTACTCTGCTAAAAAGTCGTTCAAGTGTTCCAGTTCTTCAACAAGCGGCGAATACTCCACCTGCTTCTCGCTGTCAAACTTTTGGATCACAAATTGCAAAGTTGCCATCGCAAGACAATCCTGAATGTCTTTAGATGCATATCTTTGTTTGTACTGAACTACTTTGTCGTTGATAATCTTCGCTGCCTTCCTAATGTTTTCCTCTTCATTTCTATCTATTCGAAGTGGATACAACCGATCGGCTATATTGACATTTATCGAAAGTTTATCATCCATAGCAGGCGGATTACTTATTTAAAAGTGAAATACATTTATCAATCTCCCGCACCAATCTATTTATCTTAATTTTAGCTTCGTGTGAACCATCATCCACACCTGCCAAAGATTTCGCAAATTTTAAATCCTCATTCTTTTTTGACAGATCCTGATTCGATATGGTTAATAAATTCACCTGCTCCTTCAGTCTCTTCTTCTCTTCGAGTTGTACCAATCGATCGGTATTCATCTTTTGATGCATACCGATCATCTTGTCGAGATTTTCTTTAAATTCTCGTAATAAAAGAGTTTCCCGCTCTGTCATATTCAAGGATTACTGTTACAAAGTTAACATTAAAATCAATATACCCAAATATTAGCCCTTCCAAATATCTGTGAATGCTTCAAAGATTATTACTTTAGCCACACTGAAACAGGAGCAATCATGATCAAAAAAACGTTTGTTTTCATCATCCTTCTTGTCCATCTACAACCGCTTCAAGGCCAATTTAATGGTAAGTTATCTTATCTCCCTCCCTTGAAAGGACCCTTTTCCTTTTCAGGAGGTTTTGGTGAATTGCGCCTAAATCATTTTCATACAGGATTAGATTTTCGAACAGCTGGTCAAATCGGTATTCCTGTTCTTGCCGCAAAAAGCGGAACCATTGTTCGTGTAACTGTCTCACCATCGGGATATGGCCATGCTCTTTATCTTCGACATTCAGATGGTAATACAACTGTATATGGTCATCTGTCGCGTTTTCACCCAAAAATTGAAGAGTATGTTAAATCAGAAGAATATCGCCTCAAGAATTTCGCTGTTGATCTAAATATCTCAACCGACAAATTTTCTTTTGAAAAAGGTGACACAATTGCATGGTCAGGTAATACAGGCAGTTCAGGTGGTCCACATCTTCATTTCGAAATAAGAAATTCAGAGTCAGAAAGGCCACAAAACCCCCTTTTTTACTTAACAAGCATACAGGATAATAGTTCCCCACGTATCACCTCACTATTTTTGTACCCTTTATCTGTTGCGAGTCATGTCAATAAAAGCAGAAACAAACAGAAGTTCGAGACGCAGTGCTCCAAAAGAAATTCAACACTAAGAATTCAAACACTGCCTGAAGTTTTTGGAGAAATAGGCATAGGAATTCAAACAGAAGATGATTTTAATGGAATTGGACTGAAATGCGGCATTTATTCGGCTGAATTATTTGTTGATCAGGAATTTGTTTTCTCATTTAAAATGGATCATCTGGCATTTGATCAGGGAAGATATGTAAATAGCCACATCGACTTTGAGGATCTGGTGAAGAACAGACGATGGATTCATCGGCTGTTTCTTCAACCTGGTAACAAAATGGATATTTACTCCACTAATTCAGACAAAGGAATACTTCATTTGACGGACGGAAAAATTCATCAGGTAAAGATTGTTGTAGCGGATGCTTTCAATAATACTAATGTTCTATCATTTAAGCTATTGTCGAAAAAAGAAATTCTCCCTACCCCTCATCAAGTAAGTTATACGAAACATTTTGATTTTAATCAATCAAATGGATTTGAAAATTCAGAACTAAAAATTGGACTTCCAGCAGAATCATTGTATGACAACTTAAATTTTGAATATCTTGGTGAGACGGCGAAAAGTTCATACTTTTCCCAGATACATCATATTCACAATCAATTTGTTCCATTGCATAAAGCTTATTTTCTGGCCATTAAAACTCATTCTATTCCCTACAAATACCAGTCAAAAGCACTGATTGTGAAAATAGAATCTTCTGGGAGGTTAAATTCAGTTGGAGGAGATTACAAAGAAAAATGGATAACAGCCTATCCACGTGCATTTGGAAATTTTGCAGTTGTATTGGATACCATTCCACCTGTAATCAAAGCGCTAAGCATCAAGGAAAACAAGATTCTCATCAACAAGAGTAAAATTGAATTCAAAATCACTGACAATCTTTCGGGAATTGGGAGCTATAGAGGAGAAATTGATGGATCTTGGGTCTTGTTTGAGTACGATGCAAAAACGAATACTATTTTCTATTTACTTGATAAACAAAGAATCACGATGAATAAAACCCACAATCTGGTTCTATCAGTGGATGATGAAAGAAACAACAGGACTGAATACAAGGCGAATTTTTACTTGTGAATTGGTTCCAGTTTTAACAAAATTCTTAAGAAAAATGCTTTTAGTAAATTTGTCAACACATTTACAAGATCAAAATTCCTATTTTTGTTGAAAATGAAGAAATCATTTGAGGGATAGAAGAGGTCTTATCAAGATCATTGTTGTGCTTTCACATTGGCAGTCATTTCTGCCAATATTAATCAATAATTCAAATTATGAACAGAATTTGTTTAGCTTTTGTGCTAATAATTGGCACCATTCAAATCAACCAGACCACTGCTTGTACAAATTTTCTTATAACAAAAGGAGCTACAATCAGCGGAACCCCGATGATAACTTATGCAGCCGACTCACACACACTTTATGGAGAGTTATACTTCTGGCCTGCGGCAAACTACAAAGCTGGAACCATGGTGGATGTTAATGAATGGGATACGGGAAAATTTTTAGGAAAAATCCCACAAGTAGCACATACCTATCAGGTTGTTGGCAATATGAATGAACACCAGGTAGCTATAGGTGAAACTACATTTGGAGGAAGGAAAGAACTGGCATCGCAAACTGGCGCAATTGTGGATTATGGAAGTCTGATATACATGACTTTACAGCGCGCAAAAAGTGCCAGGGAGGCCATAGATGTCATGACTGGAATGGTTAAAGAATTTGGATATGCTTCCAGTGGAGAATCATTCTCAATTGCTGATTCTGAAGAGGTTTGGATTCTAGAAATGGTAGGCAAAGGTGAAGGACAGAAAGGCGCTGTTTGGGTGGCACTTAAAATTCCGGATGGCTACATTTCAGGGCACGCCAATCAGGCCAGAATTACACAATTTCCTTTGAATGATTCAAAAAATTGTCTTTACTCACCTGATGTAATCACTTTTGCAAAAGAAAAGGGTTGGTTCAAAGGAAAAGATAGTGAGTTTAGCTTCTCAGATACCTATGCTCCCGTCTTGTTTGGCGGTGCCCGTTTTTGTGATGCCCGTGTATGGGCCGGTTTCAATCAGGTTAACAAGCAAATGGGTCAATATGAAAATTATGCTTTGGGAAAAATAACTTATGACAAAAACAATTATGCTACAAATCGCATTCCACTTTGGATCAAGCCAGATGCTCTGCTTACGTTGCAGCAAGTATTTGGAATGATGCGCGATCATTATGAAGGTACCGCCCTGGATATGACAAAGGATCCAGGTGCAGGACCATTTGTTTTACCTTACAGATGGCGCCCAATGACCTGGAAAATTGATTCAGTAGCCTACTGTCACGAACGTGCAGTTTCAACACAACAAACAGGATTTTCATTCGTAGCACAGTGCCGCCCAACTCTTCCTGATCCAATTGGCGGTTTGCTTTGGTTTGGCGTCGATGACACTTATTCGACCTGCTATATGCCTGTATATTGCGGAATTAATAAAATTCCCAATTCAATCAAGGTAGGTAATGGAGATTTTTTGACGTGGTCTGAAACTTCGGCATTCTGGATATTTAATACAGTGGCAAATTTCTGTTACCTCCGTTACAACGACATGATCAAAGATGTCAAAAAAGTACAATCCCGGAAGGAAAACGATTTTGTTACATCAGTTCAAGTTAATGATCAGAAGGCACTTGAGCTTTGGAAAAGAGGAGACAAAGGTTCTGTTGTTAAAACACTTACAACTTTTACAGATACTCAGGTGGAAACGACTGTTAAAGATTGGAAGGAATTGGGTCACTATTTAATCATTAAGTACAAGGATGGTAACGTGATGAATGAGAAAGACGGAAAATTTGAGCGAAATGAATCAGGAAAATTACCAGCCCAACCATTACACCCTTCCTATCCTGATTCATGGTACCGTTTGATTATTGACAAGAACAAAGATCATTTTAAGGCAGCAGAGGAATGATAAAAACGAATCCGGAAATCAAAAATTATCATTCACTTCATTTCCAATGGGTAGAGAAGCTAAGTATTACCCTTTTCATTGTACTTTTTGGTGTAAATTTAGTATCAAGCAAGGAAAAGGAAATTAATTATCTTAAGAATGGGGTCTCTTTTACCCTACCTGGAAATTGGCAAACAATTTCAGATGAATCACTTCCCAATAGGAGTAGCTACTACTCTGCGGAAAGTAATGAAAAAAATACCTCTGGACTATTCACGCTCGTCATTATAAACAGTTTAGAAAATCCGTTAAAAGCTCTTTTGGTTCAGCAGCGTAACATGAAAGAGGAGGAAATTTACAAGACCAACGGGATTGAATTTACAGCCGTGGAGAACAGCAGATTTGGAAGTATGGAAGCCCGGAAAGTAAAATATGAAGCTGTTGTAAAAGGCATTAAAGTTTTGGGAACTGTATTCTGTTTTAACTGTTCAGAGAAGACATTTCTTATTTTTCTCCAAACTGGATTAAAAGATCAAAAGAAGAATACGAAGACATTTCAATTGATAGAATTGACTTTTGCTTGCAGATAATTAGAGCGAGGCCGACTTTCAGACAGCCTCGCTCTAAGATGCATTACTTAATATTTAAAGACTTTCCCACCACAAATTACCTCTTGCAATTTTTCATCAAAAGTTGCTTGTAATCCGGTACGAAATGCTGCATTGGCCATGATTGTTGCGATGGCATGATTGTATCCTGCTTCAACCGGAGCGTGTGTTTTGTTTCTGGACCTGACACATTCCATCCAGTTTAACATGTGTGCAGAGGTAGATTTATCTTTACTGGTATCTGCACCAGTTGCCATGGCAACCTTTGGCAGTTCAAAATTAGCCAGTAGATTTTCTTTCATTCCCATCGCCTTTGCTTCACCCAAATGCAAACCTCCTTCTGATGTTACCTGGTTAGTATCCAGATTAAGCATTCCTCCATTTGAATAATATAGTTCCTTTGTTCCACCGGCACTGTTGCTAAATCTGGAGCTATAGACGACCTGAAATCCCTTTTTATCGTCTCCATAATCAAAAACAGCGGTTAATGTATCTGCATTGGATCTTCCATCTTTCCACTGGTAGATACCTCCGTTGGCAGCTACACTTCGAGGATGTGACAACCCAGTGAACCAATGAACTGTATCAATTTGATGGCTCATCCATTGACCTGCAATTCCCGATGAATAAGGCCAAAAAAGACGGAATTCGAGGTATTTTCTAGGATCCCAGGCAGTTTCGGGACGATTCAATTGAAAACGTTTCCAATCAGTATCAGACTCTTTGATTGTTTTAACTTCTTCAAGCCTTCTCCATCTTGCAGGTTGGTTGACATTCCAGCACATTTCGACCATTACAATATCTCCAAATTTTCCAGAGTTCAAATATTCATTCGCTGCAATGTAATTGTTTGTACTTCTCCTTTGTGATCCAATCTGCACCACTGTGTTGTTCTTGTGACAGGCTGTCAGAGCAGTTTTGGCATCAGACATGGTTTCGGCAAAAGGTTTTTCACAATAAGCATCCTTTTTATGCCCTGCAGCTTCTGCAAGATGCAATGCGTGTTGAAAATCAGCAGTGCTTATTATCACCGAATCGATATCTTTTCGTTCGTACAATTCATCATTGTTTCTGCACAATGCTACATCCCAGCCTGCATTTTTCTGAAAGAAGGCTTTACCGTCATTGCGCCTGACACTCCAAAGATCAGATAAAGCAACAATTTCAAAATTTTGTTCTTTGGCATGGTCCATAAAGCTTGGAAACAAGGCACTCCTGAATCTATCTGAAAGGCCCACGACGCCAACCCTCACTTTCTCATTTGCTCCGATGATATTGCCATAACTTTTGGCACTGAATGTAAGACCACCCAGAGACAAGGCAGTGGCTCCAAGGGTAGATTTTTGAATAAATTCTCTTCTGTCAGACATCTTTTTCGCAATTTTTAAGATTAATGTTTGTAAAAAAAAATACCGTGTACGATAACGAACAAAGTTAAAAATTATCCAATAATTAGCGAGATGTTATAAAACACTAAACCAGCATTCGTTTAGACTACGGCATCCGTTACACGATCTATAAATTAATATTTAAAAGATTGCAAAACAAAAAAGAAATAGTCTGTTTTCTTGTATCTTTAAATCACAATCTTCAACCTTTTTATTATGATAAACTTTACTAGCTTTTCTAAAGTATCTTATGGCCTTTACATCGTTACGGCAAAGCATTTGGATACCAGGGCCGGGTATATTGCCAATACTGTATTTCAAGTGACCTCGACCCCCCCCAGATTTGGTATTAGTTGCAACAAGGACAATTTTTCGGCAGAAATACTTAAGAAAAGTGGAGCCTTTGCCTTTTCGGTTCTTAGTGAAAAGGCATCAACCAGTCTTATCGGAGATTTTGGCTACAGAAGTTGTAGAGATATTGATAAATTCAAAGGCGTAGATTATTTCATCGGAGAAACCGGCTCACCAATAGTAAAAGATTCCTGCCTCGCCTGGTTCGATTGCAAAATTGTAGATTCAATTGATGTAGGCAGTCACCTTTTATTTATCGGAGAAGTTATTGCTTCAGACTTACTTGATTCTGAATCCAAATCTCTGACATACAGTTACTACCGTGAAGTAATGAAAGGATTTTCTCCTAAAAATGCTCCTACCTATCTGGAGAAAGCCAATATTGTAGAAGAAAATTCCACAAAATATGAGGAAAATGAATTATGGCAATGTCAACTTTGCCACTTTACCTATGAATCTGAAAAAGGTGATCCAATCTCAGGTATACCCCAAGGAACAAGATTCGAAGATCTACCTGAAGATTGGACATGTCCCATCTGTGGTGCAGACAAATCGCTCTTTGAAAGAGATTAAATGGGTATCAAGAAACCAATCATCCTAATTCTTACTTCACATCGATTAGTTCTATGTCAAAGATTAACACGGAATTTGGAGGAATAACACCCATATTGTAAGCACCATATCCCAATGCAGATGGGATAAAAAAAGTAGCTTTTCCACCTTTTTTCATCAATGGAATCCCAATTTGCCATCCCGTTATTAATCCTGAGAGTGCATAAGTAAAAGTTTTATCTGCGGCAGTTTGATCAAATACAGTCCCATCAATGAGTGAACCTTTGTATTTTACTTCAACCGTCGAAGAAGAAGTGGGCGAGATCCCTGTTCCTGCCAAAGTCATGATGTAATAGAGACCTGTTGGGTCTTTGGTGGCAGTTAACATATTTGATTTCAAGTAGTTTGTTATGGTCTGATCATCAATTTCAGATTGGTTGATCTTTTTACTACAAGCAGATAATAGAAAAATTGTGGCCAAAACAAAGGCGGAAAATTTCATCATTTAAAGTCAAATTATTTTATGTTTTTACGGGAATGATCTGACCCCGTACCATCTTAAATAACCAAGAAAATAATATTGCCTGCAAAGATATATTTATTGATCAAATACATATTGTGTTATCAATTAAATGACAATGTGGATCAGTGAAATAATTTTAAAATATTCTATATTTGATCGAAGCATTGAAAGTATATAAACTACTGCAACTAACATCCAAATGACGACTGCGGCACTAACCACCAAAGAGAGTGAGAGAATATTGTCTATAGATTTTTTTAGAGGTATTACCATGTTTCTGTTGATCGGTGAATTTTCAGAATTGTATGGTAATCTGAATGACCCCTACTTTAAGGGTACCATCATTTCGTTTATTGGGACTCAGTTAAACCATCATGCATGGAATGGGTTACATTTTTGGGATTTAATCCAGCCATTCTTCATGTTTATAGTAGGAGTTTCCATGCCATTTTCGTTTACCAAGAGATGGAACAAGGGTGATAGTTGGGGCATTACGTTTCAACATGCCCTAAAGAGATCGTTTTGGCTTCTTTTTCTGGGATGGGCACTCTATTGCATCGGGCCAGGTAAAGTTGAATTTCATTTCACCAATGTTTTGTCACAACTTTCAGTTACTTACCTGATTGCCTTTTTATTGATGAGAAAGGCAGTCAAATGGCAGCTTTTAGTCTCTTTTGTATTGATACTTGTCTCCTTCCTGTTGTACCAATTTTGGTCGGCAACTGGATTCAATCAACCCTACGTGGCGGATCATAATTTTGGTACATGGTTTGATGTAAATGTTTTCGGAATCATGAATGGTGGCCATTGGGTCTCTTTCAATGCGTTATCAACTTCTGCTCATACCATTTGGGGTGTCATAGCTGGAATGATACTAATGAACGATTGGTCACCCGTGAAGAAAGTTAAAATCCTGCTTTTGGCAGGCCTCGTAGGGGTTGTTGCAGGATATTCTATTGATCCGTGGATCCCAATTATTAAACGTATTTGTACTCCTTCCTTTGTGATTGTCAGTGGTGGTTGGTCTCTTATAGCTCTTGCACTTTCTTATTGGATGATTGATGTTGTGAAATTCAAGAGAGGGATCAGGTTCTTTGCTATTGTAGGAATGAATCCATTATTCATCTATCTATTTGCTCATATTGGTGGAAATGAGATAATTGCAAAGTTGTACAAACCCTTTGTTCCTATCTTTTTTAGCTGGGGAGGTCTTTTAACCATTGACATCGTTGTCAGCTCATTGGTTTGGTTTTCATTATGGTTCATCTGTTATTTCCTTTACACACAAAAGATTTTTATTCGCGTCTGATAAATTGTATTTTTGCTGCCGTTGAATTAAAATGATCGTTGTGTCTGAGAAAATAAAGAAAATTTTCATTAATTTACTCAAGTTAGCAGTTTCCATTGCTGCAATATGGTGGGTATTGTCCAAAATATCTTTTAAAGAGGTTTTGTCTGTTTTTTCAACCGCTAATATGTGGTATTTAGCCGCTTCATTCATTTTGGTTGCAATCTCTTTTGTCTTGTCGGGCTTTAGACAAAATCTATCCTTCAGAAGTACAGGGGCTCATATATCTGCTCTTCTCAATCTCAAATTGTTTTGGCTGGGACTGTTCTACAACCTATTCCTACCCGGTGGAATTGGTGGAGATGGGATAAAAGTCTATTTAGTGAACAAATACAGACAAAACGGCGTCAAGAAAAATATTGGCGCCATGCTGGTCAACAGGGTTGCAGGATTAGTTGCCATTGGGATGATTACCATTGTATTGTACTATTTGACTGATGATCAACTGAAGATAGGATGGATTGGGTGGTTGTGTGCGCCGGCCCTGTATTTGTTTTATTATATTGTTTTAAAAATCTTTCTTAAAAGTTTCGTTTCTGTTCATGCAGGATTATTTGGATGGTCTATGTTGCTTCAGTTTTCCCAATTAATAGCTGCTCTATTCGTTTTGTTTGCATTTCATCAATATACAGATATTTCTGAATACCTTTTCGTATTTTTCCTTTCAGCTATTGCAACAGCGCTACCAATAACTATAGGTGGATTTGGTGCGCGTGAGACGGTTTTTCTGATTTTGGCAAAATACCTTCACTTAAACAATGAACTTTCTATTGCCTTAAGCTTAATGTTTTTTATTTTAACTGCACTTGTTTCTTTGGGAGGACTTTATTGGGTCTTTTTTCCTCCCTTTAGAAAGGAGAAATTGTCAGAAGTAAGTATATCCGAAATTAAGCAATAGTATCATTGTTCGCTTTCATTTGTCTGAACCTTTTTATCCTTGTTTAAAAGGTAATAGAGTGCAGGTGTCACAAAAGCAGTTAAGATCAAGGAAGATGTCAATCCGCCAACAATTACAGTTGCCAATGGCCGTTGGACATCAGAACCAACACCTGTGTTGAGTGCTGCGGGAATAAGTCCAATGATTGCAATGAGCATCACGAGGAATATGGGACGAAACTGAACGACAGACCCTTTGTAAACAATCTCTTCGATAGAAAGATTCGGATCGGCTTTCAATTTGTTCAGATAACTCACCCACAGAACTCCTGCCATTACGCATACACCTGATAAAGAAACAAAACCAACTCCTGCCGAAATACTAATGTTGATATTTCTAAGAAGTAATGCCATGATGCCACCTACAATGGCAAAAGGGATATTGGCCATTACGATCATGACATTTTTGGTTTGGTAGCCGAAAAGGATAAACAAGATAGAGAAAATTAATAGTAAAGTTATTGGAATTATAAAGAGTAATCTGTCATTGGCTCTTTGCAGATTTTCAAATTGTCCACCAAGGCTGTAGTAGTAATTCGAGGGAAGTTGAATTTTCTGCTTTATTTTCTGTCCTATTTCCTTGGCAAAACTACCTTGATCTCTTCCCCTAATGTTTGTCTTGACTGTTATTTGACGTTGTTCATCATCCCTGGCAATAATCGTCTGACCCTCTGATAATCTGATATTTGCAACTTGTTCCAATGGAATTCTGAGTCCTGATTTTGTTGGAATAATTATTTTACCAATTTGTTCTGGTGTTTTTCGACTCTCCTTCGAAAAACGCAGAATGATATCGAACTTCCGCTCTTCCTCCCAAAGTGCAGAGACAGGAAGTCCACCAACCGCCATCTCCAGCACTGCATTCACATCTGCAACATTTACCCCATATCGTGCAGCCTTGGCCCTGTCGATTTCAATATCCAATTGTGTTTGCTTTTTTTCCTGTTCGATGGAAGTTTCTGAGGCTCCTTGGATGGTTTTTGCAATCAGCAAAATTCTTTCAGCATATACCCTCAGTGTGTCCAGATTTCTTCCTGTTACAAATATGGCAAGGTCGGAGGATGATCCGGTTGCATTCTCGGTTACCATATCGATAATAGGTTGTGTGATTGTAAAAGTTGCCCCGGGTATCAGTTTCTCAAGCTTATTTTTAATGTTCAGAACAAGCTCTTTTTTTGATAGCTTACTTTCCCAAGAGGCATAAGGTTGTTTCAGCTGAACCATCGCTTCTACCCTATTTGGCCCAAAGGGGTCAGTACCATCATCATTTCTACCCAGTTGGGTGAGAACACCCTTGACCTCGTCGTATTTTGAAAGTTCTTTTCTGAGGATGGCAGGATACTGGTTCGCAGCATCAAGCGAAATCCCGGCAGGTAAGAAGACCCGTATCCAAATACAACCCTCGTCAAGTTCGGGAAGGAATTCTGATCCTAATTTCGAGGCTGAGAAGAGACCAAAAATAACAACCAAGGAAGAACTTATTAGAACTATCTTGGGAAATCTTATGACCTTGACGAGCAGCTTGGAGTAACGTTTTTCGATAAACTCCCAAAGATAATTTTTGCTTTCAGATGAGGTGATCTTAAAAAGAAAGGATCCGAGAACAGGAACGAGCGTCAAGGAATAGATCATAGAACCCAAAATCGCAAATGACAATGTCCAAGCCATTGGAGAAAAAAGTCTACCTTCCACGCGCTGTAGGGTAAACATTGGCAGCAGGGCTACTGTAATGATCAACACCGTATATAGTATCTGTTGTTGCACCTCTTTTGCAGATCGAACCACAATTGCATCCAGCCCATTTCTACGATCGGATTCGGATGCAAAGGCAATATTTCTGAAGATGGCTTCCACCATCACAACTGAGGCGTCGACTATTATGCCGAAATCAATCGCTCCAAGCGAGAGAAGATTGGCAGGAATTCCATATAAATACATGCAGATGAAGGCAAATAGCAACGAGAACGGAATGGCCAGTGCAGAGATAACAGCAGCCCTCAAATTTCCCAACAAAAGCGTTAATACAATCAGAACCACCAAAATACCTTCGAGCAAAGTCTTTGCAACGGTATGAACAGTCAAAGCAACCAACTCAGTTCGATCGTAAAAAGTTTGAATTTTGATCCCTTTGGGAAGGATAACATTGTTCAATTCATCAACTTTTTCATAAACGTTGAGCATGGTTTTGGAGGGATTCTCAAATTTCTTTAGCAATACTATTCCTTCGATACCCATGCTTTTTGAGCTCCCATTTGATTTATCCAAATAACCTAAAATCCCAGTTGGAGGAAGGATCCCAATTTCGATGGAGGCTATGTCCTTTATAAGAATTGGAACTCCACTCCTGTTGTCAACAACAATATTTTCAATATCTTCGACCTTTCGTATTCTGCCTATTCCACGAATATTCATCTGTGATGATCCAATCCTAATAAAATTTCCCCCTGTACTTTTGTTGTTGGCAGTGATGGCATCGGCCACATCCTGTACTTTTAAATTGTATTTCTCCAAAGTGATAGGATTGATAATAACCTGAAATTGCCTGACCAATCCTCCAAAATTGGCAACATCAACAACACCTTCGGCCTGAAGCAATTTGGGAACTATCACGTAATCCTGCAACTCTCTTAAATAGGTTATTGCGCAAGAATCCGGAGCATCTATGACATATCTGAAAATTTCTCCCATAGCCATTGTCATTGGAGTAAGCACAGGGGAGACCCCGGGAGGAATATCCGCATCTTTCAATTTTTCCAGGACCAATTGTCTGGCCAAATAAACATTTGTTTTGTCATTAAAAGTTAAAGTAACAATTGACAATCCGAAAATGGTTTTTGATCTCTTAGAAATGACGCCAGGCACAGTATTTAATGCTCTCTCGACGGGTATAGTTACCTGCTGCTCCATCTCTTCAGCCGGTAGTCCATTAAGTTGAGAAATTACACCCACTTCTGTGTCACTTATATCTGGATACGCTTCGATATCGAGTTTTAGCCAGCTCCATGCACCAAGCCCTGTCAGCATAAGAGCCAACACCAACACAATTGCACGGTGTTTGACAATAAATGTAATTAATTTACTCATTTTAAATAATTTATATACCCATGTCAATTCCCTTCAACAAATAGACGTTTTCGGAAACTATCTCCTCCCCTGCCGAAACACCTCCAGCCAATTCAATATAATCACCGGTTTCTGATGAGATTGCTACCTGGCGACGTTCGAATAGTCCTGCACCTCTTTTAACAAAGACATAATAGACAGCATTGGCACTAATGACAGCCCTTCTTGGCACCATCAAACCCTCATGTGGCGCTTCAAAATTTACCTGGGCATACATTCCAGGCCGGATCTTGTTCTGGGGATCAGAGAGTGACAACCTTACCCTTATTTTTCTGGTTTGACTGTTCATAACATCTGCGATTACATCGATGTTGGCAACAAAAATTTCGTTGGGAAAGCTTGGAAAGTGCAGATTGTACATCTGTCCTTTTTTAATCATATTCAATTCAGATTCTGGAAGATCACATATTAACCAGACTCTGCCAAGCGGTGCATTGTTTAAATTTTCGGGGTTCAACCCTGATTCTCTCAACTGAGCTTCACTCGAAGAGAGAGAGGTCTGGATGTTCAGCATTTCAGTGGATACATCGTTGAACTCTTTACCGGTTGCCGCGCCATGCTTGTAAAGATCAGTGACTCTCTCAAAATTAATTTTTGCAGTTTTGAGAAGAGTAACATTTTGAAGATAAGTGGAATAAATATTTGTTAGATCCGGTGAATCAAATAAAATGATCTTATTTTGAGCTGTTCCATCTGAAAGGTGAACACGGCCAATGACGTTGGCAGGAGCTGAAAAATCTATTGTAAGCTTCTTTATTTCAGCCCTTTCAGATTTAAAAATTTCAATTTTCTTAGAATTGGAAGGAAATTCTATGTATTTACCATCCTCTTTTATTTGGGGTTCTGCTTCATTGGCTTCAAATGGCCGTGCTTTCTTATCCTGCTGATTGATACATCCAATTGCGATGAGGCAAAAAAGAAGAGAGTTAATGATTTTCATACTAAACTAATTTGGGTTTTAATGGAAGCATGGAACTCTTTGTTGCTTAAAAGTATTATCAGACTCCTGGATGTTGTGAAGCAACATGTTCGTTTCATTTTCCCATCTGTTACATTGTGATGTTGAATATAAAATATTATTCTGGTTATCAATGATATAATAGTCCTTAAAAAAAATACCTGGTAACGAATACATCATTTATTTTGTAGAATAATTACAAGTAAAAAGTAATTGCAAGTAGCTTTTACGGTAGCTAAAAGTTGCCTCAAAATATTGATTCTGCATATCAAACCAGGATTTTTCAGCCTCGAGGTAATCCAATATAGTTGTTCCACCTTTCAAATAGCTCATTTTTACTGTCTGAAGAACTACCTCCGATTTGTAAATTAATTCTTTGTATTTCTCCCAATTGTTCTTATTTGTATTGTATTCATCGAAGGCGTTCCTGACCTCTTTTTCAACTTGCAAAAGATAAGCATTTGTCGTAGCATCAGCTTGATCGACAGCAATCTTGGCTCTTGCAATTTCTCCCTGATTTTTGTCTGATACAGGCAAAGGTAACACCACAGTCAATCCCATGTATGGAATTCTGTTCTGGGGACTATAGTTGAGTCCTATTTCAGGTTGGGGTTTGGCAATGGATTTTTGCAATGACACGTCAATTTTAGCTTTTATTGCTTTGTTTCTGCTCATTTCTATCTCCTTTCTATTTCCCAATGCCATGTGCAACAGTGAATCGTAACGCTGTGGCAAAATTGCTGGAAACCATTGTTCCTTCTTGTCAATCAGAATAGAATCATTTCTACCCAGCAGTAGGGCCAGGTTGTTTTGCTCGCTCTTTAATGATTGCCTTGCCGAAAATTGCATGAGCTTGTATTGTTCTTCATTGATCTGGGTTCTGGAAAATTCGGTCGTAGTGATCACCTGATTTTTCAATCGGATCTGATTTATTTTAACGAGGGTATCGGCATTCAATCTTGCCTGGCCGATTAACTTTAATTTTTCATCGGCATACCAAACATCCAACCATTTTGAGGCCACCTCACCAAGCATATTCCACTCATAAGCGTTTAGATTTGAAGTAACTACCAAAAAATCAGATTGCGCCAACTGCACTTTGTACTTAAGCAGACCTCCGACCTGGAAAATTTTTGAAATCTGGAAAGTCATTTGCCTGTTGTCAGGCGATAAGAAGCGTGTCCCCGGGACATCGAATTTCGAGACAGAAACTACTTGAGAGGAAAGGCTAAAAGTAGGATTGGGATGCAGGCTTGAAGTTGTGATTGCAGTTTTTGCAAACTCGACATTAAATTTCTCAACCTTGTAAAACGGATTGTGTTTCACGGCCATTGAGAGGGCATCCTGTAAACTCAATTTAATTTGAGCTTGAGTTAAATTACTAATTATTAAAAATATAGAAAGATATATGAACCTCATAATTAAGATAAATTCAAATCATTTATACCTGAAGCAGAATGATTCAAGTTAAGAAAATTTACTGGTGGTGCAATTTCAAAAATCAATGTTTACTGGTCACAAATAATTCCCAATCTATTTTTACATCTAACGAAAAGCAGGAATGAAAGGTTCCATTCCTGCTTTGTATCGAAAAAAAATGATTCAATCAACAATCGGTCAATTGAGCCCTCTTTTTTTCAACAAAGGTTCTATTCCGGGTGTTTTTCCTCTGAAATTGACATAAAGTTTCATCGCTTCTTCAGTTCCTCCCCTTTCCAGCACATTCTTACGGAAGGAGGTTGCAACCTCCTGGTCGAAGATATTTCCTTTTTCAAGAAAAGCTTCAAAGGCGTCTGCATCAAGCACTGCAGCCCAAATGTAACTGTAATAACCGCTGGAGTATCCACCTGGAAAAGCATGGTTAAAATAGGTAGAGCGGTATCGTGGAATTATTTCAGGAATAAGGCCGGCCTTTTCCATTGAGGTTTTTTCGAATTTCTCGACATCAATTTCCCTAGTTTTTGTGATGGTATGAAAATCCATGTCAAGAATGGCTGCTGCGAGAAATTCGGTTGTAATAAATCCCTGGTTAAATTTTCCAGCCTTGATAATTTTATCGACCAGACTTTGCGGTATCACCTCACCCGTCTTGTAGTGCTTTGCATACATTTTTAGAACTTCTGGCTCAACGGCCCAATGTTCCATTACTTGTGAAGGCAATTCGACAAAATCGCGGGAAACAGAAGTTCCGGAAAGGGTTCTGTAGTGACACTGTGATAGAAGTCCATGCAATCCATGACCAAATTCATGAAACAGCGTTTCCACCTCATCAAAACCCAGCAAGGCAGGTGTGTCGCCTGTAGGTTTAGAAAAATTGCAGGTAATGGATACAACAGGACGAACATCTGGTTCTCCATCATAATGGTATTGATCCCTGTAGTTATTCATCCAGGCTCCACCTTTTTTGGACGCTCTTGGAAAGAAATCCATGTACAGTATTCCTATTTTCGAACCATCCTTGTCATTTACTTCAAATACCTGACATTCAGGATGATACAAAGGTATATTAGGTAACTGTTTGAATGTTATACCATAAAGCTTACTGGCTACCGCGAATGCACCCTCTCTTACATTGTTAAGCTCGAAATAGGGTTTAACCTCTTCTTCATCAAGATTGTATTTCTCTTTGCGAACTTTTTCGGAGTAGTACCACCAATCCCAACTTGCAAGTTTAAAATTACCCCCTTCACCATCGATCATGGTTTGGATATCTTTTGCCTCTTCTTTCGCTCGTTTTAGACCCGGGGTCCACACTTTTTCAATCAAATCGTATACATTTTTAGCATTTTTAGCCATGCAATCATCCAGAACATATGCTGCCCAACTCTCAAATCCCAAAAGATTAGCTTTTTGCAAACGAAGGTTGACAATTTTATTAACAATGCTCTTGTTGTCAAATTCATTGTTGTTGTTGCTTCTGTTAAACATGGCAGTATACAATTTTTCACGCAAATCTCTCTTCTTGGAATAGGTCAGGAATGGGATCCAACTTGGCTTTTGCAATGTAAATACCCATTTACCATCTTCTTTGAAGACTTTGGCTTCATCCGCTGCTGCGGTTACCACAGACTCTGGCAAACCTGCAAGATCCTCCTTATTATCGACTATCAATTTAAAATTGTTGGTTTCAGCGAGCATGTTGTTGCCAAATTTGAGTTCCAACAAGGAAAGATCCGAATTTATCTTTTTAAATTCTTCCTTTTTATCTGCAGCCAGATTGGCTCCGCCCCTTACAAAACGCTTGTATATTTCTTCAAGCAGTCGGCTTTCTTCCCTATTAAGTTGTAGTTTATCTTTTTGATTTTCAACCGATTTTACTCTGGAGAATAACTTCTCGTTAAGATTTATGGCATCAGCGTGCTGAGAAAGCAAAGGGGCTACAACTTCCGCAATATGATCTATTGAGTCGTTTGTGTTGGCCTCCTTCACATTAAAAAAAACTGTCGAAACACGGCCAAGCAATTCTCCGCTCTTGTCGAGGGCAACTATGGTATTGGCAAAATCAGGAGCTGATGGATTGTTGACAATTTGATCTATATCCTTGTTATGCTGATTGATACCTTCCGTAAATGCGGGAAGATAATGTTTGTTTTCGATTTTATCGAAAGGTGGTACACCAAAAGGTGCCTCATAAACTTCAAAGAATGGATTCATCGCTTTATTTGACTTTTTTTCGTTTTCACATGATGCAATTAACACCGCAAAAACAACAATTACCATTAGTTTTCTCATGTTTAACATTTTTATATCATTGGAATAGAGAATATTGAATATTTGATATGGAACAAGTTCAAATGTTTGATCAGATTGCCAAACATACAAAATCTGAATCTAATTAGAAATGATTTTGAGTGTGTTTAAATATTTCATTGCTTCACCTTCAAATGATGTATTAATTTATATTTTTGAATGATCAGAACAACTCACCAAACAAGATTGCATAATTAGAAATAATAACAATGAAATATCCCTGAGCAATTGTTCTCATCTTCCGACAATGATTAATTGGATATTGCATTAGTTACATAAAACAATTTTTATCTCATGAAAACAATTCTTTTTCCTTTTCTACTGTTGCTTATTGTAATCTCATGTACGACAAAACCAGTTCAGCCAACAGTTAATCCTCAATCATTCAACAAAATAATTGATGGAAAACAGATCAAGTTATACACGCTCTCCAACCAGAAGGGCATGGAAATCACTGTTACAAATTATGGTGCGCGTATCGTGTCCTGGATGGTTCCTGACAAGAAGGGATTGTTGGAAGATGTGGTTTTTGGATTTGACAGTATTGAAGGTTATCTTGGTCCAAAAGACACCTATTTTGGCGCCGCTGTCGGAAGATATGGGAACCGGATTGCAAAAGGAGAATTTACAATTGGGGATATTCATTACAAATTGGCCCAAAACAATGGCATAAACAGTTTGCATGGTGGCATCATTGGTTTTTCAAAAAAAATATGGGATGTTGCAACAAAAGGAACCAATGAACTAAATTTCAAATTGGTATCTCCTGATATGGAGGAGGGATTTCCGGGTGAACTGATTGTGTCGATGAGTTACAAGTTGACCAATGACAATGAGTTGGTCATCCGATACGAAGCAAAATGCGATAAACCGACTGTCATCAACCTTACCAACCACAGCTTCTTCAATCTGCATGGAGCTGGAAATGGAACGATACTCGACCATCAGTTAACACTATATGCTGATAATTTTACGCCAATAGATTCTACGCTCATCCCTACCGGGGAAATTTTATCTGTGGAAAACACTCCTTTTGATTTTAGGAAACCGGAGCTCATTGGAACCAGGATTGGTAGTGACCACCAGCAAATAAAATTTGGCTTGGGATACGACATCAACTATGTGCTTAAAAAATCCACAGAGCAGAATGTTGCACTTGCAGCTACTGTTTACGAACCTCAGAGTGGTCGGGTTCTTGAGGTATTTACTGACCAGCCGGGTATTCAATTTTATTCAGGAAATTTTCTTGATGGTAAAAAACCTGGCAAAAAGGGGAAATTTTATGGTTACAGAACCGGATTTTGTCTTGAAACGCAACACTATCCGAACTCTCCAAATCAACCCAAATTTCCTTCTGTTCAGCTTGACCCAGATCAAGTTTACACACATACCTGTATTTACAAATTCTCAATTAAACAGTAGGAAAAAATTGGAAATTGAAAGTTAGGAGTTGTGGCAGGGCTCTAAATTAGGCACACATTGCAAATTTTTACTTTGATTAAATGATACCTGTCTGGAAAGAAAATTTCAAAATCACTTCCTACCAAGTTGATTTTCAAGAAAATATAAAGCCTACAAATCTCATGCAGTTGTTTCAGGAAGCTGCTGGAAACCATGCCCAACATCTTGGAGCCGGACATGCCATTTTGGAAAAGGAGAAGCTTTTCTGGGCTTTATCCCGGATTCACGTTAAGATTGGCCAACTGCCAAAATGGGGTGATGAAATTCATGTTGAGACCTGGCCATGCAGCCTTGTTGGACCATTTTTCAGACGTGACTTTATTTTTTACAACCAACTGGATGAGGTGATATGCAATGGAGTTTCAGGTTGGTTACTATTGAATTCTGAGAGCATGAGGCCACAAAGGGCTGACAAACTAGGCATCCCACTTCCATTTAATGAAGGCAAGTTCGCCCTTGATGTTTTTCCTGAAAGATTAAATGGAAATGCAGATAAGACAGTTTTTAGCAAGAAAATATTGTACAATGAGATAGATGTCAACAACCATGTTAACAATACCAGATACCTTGATTGGGTTATGGACTGTTTTGACGCTGAGTTTTACATGAAGCATCGGCTAAGGAATTTCACACTTGAATTTTTGGGTGAAATGCATTGGGGTGATGAAGTAGAATTATTGTCTGGACAGGAAAGTCTCTCTTTTCATATACAAGCCGTTCATCTACAGACTGGCAAAATTGCTTTCAAGGCCAATTTAGACTGGGAACAGCTTACATAAGGCGGGAATTTGATCTGTTAAAATTGAAGAATAACTGCTTGTTGTTGTAACTGAAGATGTCAACATGAGCAACTACAGATTAAAAAAAAGTCCACGCTGCATAGCAAGCATTTTCGTTTATGGTAGAGACTCATTTGCTATTTAAAAAGTTGTGAAAACCATTTTGCCCTGCCTTTCACAAGCGTCATCCCCTTTTCAATGATGGTATTGTCAAAATCGTGTGAAAACATCAATTCAGTGGTGTCATCTGAAGTTGAAGTATATACAAGTACAAAACTGTATTGTTCAAAATGCTTGGACATCGACCTTGGAATACTTTCCTGTGACAACTTGTAGGATACTCCTCCGCTTCTGGGCAGTGGGATGATGACGAGGTCAGTGGGCAAAACGAATCTGTTTAAATTCTGAAAATCTTCCCAATCTGTAAATTCTGTGTAACTTATTTTAGGAGTATTGCGCTGTTGTTTGTGAAAATCAGTAACATGGTCAAAAGTCTGAGAAGTAGACAAAAAATGACAAGGAAGTTCTAATGATTTTCCCATCCTGAGTACACGGATCAACCAATTCTGAAATCCATATTCTCGATCGGCAAATTTGGGACAGATTACTACAATTTTGCGAAACAGGTTAAGATTTGACTGGATACTAGCAACCCAAACCGCTAATTCAGTATTTTCGACCAGATATTTTACATGATTGCCAAATAGCATTTCCGAAAACTGATTCTTCATGGCAAAACCGATGATAATTTCCGAAGCAAATATCTCTTTTGCGACTCTTTTAATCCCTGCTGTTACTTTTTGGTCAATTGTAGTAATGATCTCTACCTTCTGATCAATGGCGGCAGCATGAATGATTGCCTTCTCAAGCATTCGCTTGGCCTCAATGAGTTTTGATTTCGCAGTATGGTCATCATCCACAACTGATAGACTAACAATTGGGAACTTATTCTTTGGCAGTTTGATGGCTATTGCAAGATCAATCAGGCGTTCCATGGTACCTGGATTACTGATTGGTACAAGTATTTTCTGTTCCTGGATGGAAGTTGATACAGGTTCATTGAATTCCTCTTCCTGAATAAGAATCTTCTTTGCGGCATTCTCGGTTACGAAAGAGGCAACGAGGCAAGTAATCAAAATCAGTACAATGGTTCCATTGAGAACATTCTCGTCGACAATTCCCATCTTAAAGCCCACCAGTATAACTGCCAATGTAGCAGCTGCATGAGAACTGCTCATTCCGAATATCAAACGACGCCAGGTACCGGGAAATTTGAAAGTAAAGGAAGTCATTGCAGCAGCAAGGTATTTTCCAATGAGTGCAACTACAGTCAAGGTTCCTGCAATGGTCCATGCCATGGTTCCTTTACCAATCAGCTGAAGGTTGATCAGCATCCCTACACTAATCAGAAAAAAAGGGATAAAAATGGCATTGCCTACAAACTCCAGTCTGTTCATCAAAGAGGAGGTGCGAGGCACAAATTTATTGAGGGCAATGCCAGCTGCAAAAGCACCAATGATTGGTTCGAGGCCAGCGACTTCGGATAGAAATGCAGCAAAGAAAACCATCGACAAAATAAAAACAAAATGAGAACGCTTCTCGCCTTCCAGCTTCTTAAGAAACCAGGCAGTTATGAACGGTATTAAATAAAAGACCACCAATAGAAAAATGACTACCGAAATTGCAAAATTGACCCAAAAATGAAAGTTGATCTGTCCTTTTACAGAACCTACTATTACGGCAAAAAGAACCAGGACGGCAGTATCTGTTAACATGGTACCGCCAACTGTGATGGCAACCGCCTCGTGCCGTGTTATCCCCATTCTACCTACGATGGGATAGGTCACCAAGGTGTGTGTTGAAAACATGCTGGCAACCAGAAGACTGGCATTAAAATCAAGACCTATCAGGTAGCGACACACCGGAAAACCAATTGCCATTGGAATCAGAAAAGTATACAACCCAAAAACCAAACTCTTGTTTTTATTGGCCCTGAACTCCTTCAAATCCAATTCCAATCCGGCTAAAAACATGATATATAGCAATCCTATTGTAGAAAAGAGATCGACTGCAGCATTTTTTTCGATCCATCCCAAGCCATGAGGGCCAATGATGAGTCCTGACAATATCAATCCGATGATTCCAGGAATTTTAAGACTCCTAAGTAAAATCGGTGCAAGCAGAATAATAAACAGAATCACTGCAAAGATCAATACAGAGCTGTGAAACGGTTTTTGCAACAAATCTATTAATCTGTCTAGTAATTGATTCATGAGTTTGGCGCGAGGGTTCTTGCGGTTCCAAATATAGACAAATCAACTTAATTTATCAGGTGTTCTATCCTGAAATGGGATGACAGAATTTGATCCGTTCAAATAATTTGATCTTGGATAAGATGAATATAATTTTCGTATATTGGTTAACTAAATTATTATCAAGTTAACCTCCCAGGCTCATGATGACAAATGGTATCAAAAAATCCAAAATGAGTAAAATCGCCTACCTACATACCTTAATTTTGGTCGTCATACTCCTTTCGTTTTGCGCTTGTGACAAGGTATCTGACACGAATTCGGCAAATTCCACCACCATTACTGACGTAGATGGAAATGTCTATCATTCTGTAACGATTGGCACTCAGGTATGGATGGTAGAGAATTTAAAAGTCACTAAATTTCGCAATGGAGAGACAATTCCCAATGTGGTTGACAATACTGTCTGGAAAAACCTCACCAATGCAGCATGCTGTGATTTTGACAACAATGCGGCAAACTCACTAAAATATGGAAAACTTTACAACTGGTATGCAGTGAATGACAGTCGAAAATTAGCTCCAACAGGATGGCATGTTCCTAGTGAAAGCGAGCAGACCATCCTCACCGACTACCTCTTCAAAAATGGATACGTTGTAGGCAGCGGAATAGCCAAATCCTTAGCATCCAATTCAGGCTGGAATTCTGATCCGACGGCAGGTAATGTAGGCAATGACCAAGCAACAAATAACAAAAGCGGCTATACCGGACTTCCGGCCGGATTGCGTTGGGATACTGGGACGTATGGATTCAATTATTTAGGGTTTGTCGCATTTTGGTGGAACACAACCTGCCATGATGCAACCCCAAATGCCAACCTTCGTAGCATAAACAGCGGTGCTTTTTTTGTAGATACCTTTAACTATTCATGGAAAAGTGGATTATCAGTGCGTTGTTTGCATGATTGAACTGCAATACTTTTTAGTCGTTAAAATATGAATACTCAGAATATAAGATTATTAACATAAAAATAAAACCAATGAAAAAAATTGTTGCCTTTTTATCCATGATGATTGTTGTTACCTCAATATTTGCGCAGTTCAGCCTGAAAGCTCCCGGCGTAAAATGGGACACCAAGTACAACTTTGACAAGTGCAATGTCTTTAAAATGGAGGCCTATGCCAAGAACAATGAATTGATGCGCACCTCTGATATAAATACATATTACCAGTCGGACGGAGAGAATTTTGACGTCAAATGGATTTCTAAATCAAGAGGTGGTGGCATGGAAACCATCCTGGATATAAAAAAGGAAATAGCTGTTCAAATGTTTGGAACCGGCGGAGGAGCTAAACCCATGTACAACGCGGGAGCATTCAAATATCCGGCAAAAGAGGATTTGAAAAGACTGGATATTGTTCCTACAAATGAAACCAAGCAAATCGCTGGTGTAACATGCAAAAAATACACTTACACCTTCAAGAAAATTTTCGGTGAGGTGTGGATTACTGACCAGGTGAACCTCAAAAATGATCTTGGGGTATTTCGTGCCTGCAAGATGCAAGCACTGCACAATACATTATCGGTTGATGGCTTTGTAATGGAGATGACGACTGAAGATGCCAGGGGAGGAAGGACTTTGATGACAACTGTTTCTCTAAAAAATGATGAAAAATATACGGTAGATCTGGCTGGAGCAGACATGAGTACGGCCATCAACAAGGTAAATTATTATACATTTTAATCGTATTGAAAATCAAAGACAGCTCTTTTTCAATTGCTAAATATTGTTGCAAATGCTGATTCCTCCACTACTTGAAGTTGTACTTCGATCGGTAGCCATTTATCTATTCATCATACTGGCCATTAGGTTATTCGGTAAGAAGGAATTGGCTCAATTGTCGGTAATTGACCTTGTTTTCATCCTTCTTATCAGCAATGCAGTTCAGAATGCCATGGTGGGAAGTGACACCTCTCTTTCGGGAGGAATGGTAGCCGCACTTGCCCTGTTTGCCACCAATTTCATCTTCAAAAAAATATTGTTCAAAAGCAAGAAGATAAGTGAATTAATACAGGGAAAATCTGTCCTGTTGATCTACGAAGGAGATCTAATTTGGGAGAATCTGCAATCGGCAGAAATTACACTTGAGGAGATTGAGGCGGCGGCCCGTGAACATGGTGTCGAAAAAATCAGCGAAGTAAAACTTGCTATTCTGGAGGTAGACGGAAATATTAGCATTGTCAGTAATGATTTTGGAAACAAAACAACGCATCAATCTCACAAAACCAAGCACAAGTTAAAGGGCAGACTCAACAATTTTAATTGGAAAGAAAAAACAGTTCGACTACGCTATATTACACCGTTCATCCAATCTTTAAAAGCTGCAGCTCTCGAACGACTTACGAAGATTTCGATTTTGGAATCCATTTTTAATTCAACCTTAAGTTTAAAGTTAAAATGGTTGAAGACTTTTCTGATGGATGTTGAAGAAAGAATATACTGACGGTTTACTCTGAAAAATATTTTTGGATCAAGCTGTTCAGACAGCTCTTCGATTGTGTTGGCAATCAGATTGCGTTTGTTGTCGTAAGTCACCAAAAAGACAGCTTTTTCCTCAGCAAAAAAACAGGCAATTTCCTCAGATCGGATGGGAACCATCACATCACCTTTGCTGACTAGGAATCGATCTCTAAAAACCGGAATTGCAGGGATTTTAAGACCCAAAAGAACTTCATAGAGCTTTGAATTGGAGTCAGTTTTGTCATAGAATTCTTTGAGTTTATTAAATTTCTCAATGGCAAGTTCCAAATTTTTGCGTTTGATTGGTTTTAACAAATAATCGATACTGTTGTGTTCAAAAGCTTTTAATGCATACTCATCATAGGCTGTGGTAAAAATAACAGGAGTTGGAATTTTGTATTGTTCGAATACCGTAAAGCTCTTTCCATCTGCAAGTTGAATATCCATAAAGATCAAATCATAATCCGATTCTGAATTCAGATGGTTAACGGTTGCCAGGATGGAGTCAAGTGGACCATTCACCACTGCTTCTGGCAGTATGGTTTTGATCATCTGTATCAATCTTTTGGCGGCGAACTCTTCATCTTCAACGATTAATATTTTCATGGCAGAAAATTTTTGATGAAATCAGGATGAAAGTTAAGGAACTTAATTTGTCAAATAGATAGTCGATTTCAATTTATATAGATTTTTCAAACAGTGGAAGCTGTACAATAAATTTATTATTCTCTTGTTTTACGAGGATCGACTTTCCTGAAAGGTAGACATACCGGTTCCTGATATTTTCGAGACCAACTCCTGTTGATGGTTCTCTATCAGTCTTTGGTTTGAGCGAATTCTCGACCGCGACATAAGCGTTTTCGGCAATGTAAACTCTCACAAACAGCTGATTTTCTTTGGAAACAACATTGTGCTTGATCGCATTTTCAAGCAGCATTTGAATGGCCAGCGGAGGCATGGCATAGTGGTAATAAAGTTCGGGAATATCAAACTCAACGTGCAATTTGTCTCCAAAACGATTTTGTTGAATAAAAATATATTCTTGTGCAATTTTCAATTCGTCCCGAAGCAAAACAGCTTCCTTGTCGCGTGATTGTAGCATGTACCTCATGATTTCAGATATACTCTCCACATATCTTGAAGCGACAGGATTGTCATTCACCAGCATTAGAAGGGTATTCAAACTATTGAAGAGGAAATGAGGGTTCACCTGGTTACGCAAGGTATCATATTTTGCCTCAAGGTTGGCTTTTTCGAGTATCTGCGACCGTATGAGATTCTCCTTCCATTGAATAAAAAAGGAGACTGAAGCATAAATAGCACTTATCATGAAGGTAATAATGAGGGAGACAATGACCAGGGCAGCTTTTTCTGGTCGTGTCAGGGAAATTTTCAGAAAATATTCGACTGAAATTATCTCTCCCACTTCGACAAGCAGCACATAAAAAATAAGTGTAAAAATTTGGAATACAATGAGTTTAAACATCTCTTTGAACATAGAAAACCTGTTGACGGAATACTGTATAATCAGCATGCTGCCATTCCAAATCAGTGCTGTACGAATGAAGGAGATCAGAAATGCTATCCAGAGCCCTCCTTCTCCATAATGGAAATCAAGCTGTAACCATGCCGACAACAGAGAAATAATGGCAATGGTTGAATATCTGATGAGATATTCCTGACCAAATTTCCTATTGGGATCAAGTAGAATAAATTGGGGGTTCTCCAAACTTTGCTGATTTTTCATGCTCTCTGATTGAAAGTGTCAAAAGCGTAAACGGTACTGCATCATGGGAAAGAAACCAAGTTGGTTCACATTTTTCACCTCCCCTGCAGAAGGACTGTACAATTGAACCAGCACATTTTTGTGGTTGGTGAAGTTCTCTACGTAGAAGATCCATTCTTGTGATATTCTACGCCAGTTGACCCTGTAACCCACCTTGATATCTGCCTTTAAAAATGGGTCAAACTGCATGCTAAATGCCTTTGAATCATCATATTTTGTTGTATTTGCAGCTCTTGAAGCCAGCAAATCCACTGGCGTATATCTTTTACCTCCGGCACAAGTCATTTTAAAATCGAAGTTGATCACTGAATTATTTCTTACTGGTATCTCCTTACCCAACAGAAAATTTAGGACATAGTTTCCATTGAAAGCAGTATTTCTTTCAATCCCGTCACTACCCTTGTATTTGGATGAGAAAAGTGAGATTGTTGAAAGATAGTAAAAGTTATTACTGAAAAATCTTTCAAGTGTAAATTCAAGACCGTAATTCTTTCCGGTGCCACGATTTACCAAACTGTCTTCGGCATTTACTCCCCAATTGGCGCCTGTATTCAACATACTGAAGGAAGAACTTCTCATGCCAACGGGAACTTTGTAAATATCCTGGTAGTAAGCTTCCACCTTTAATCTGGTGTTTTCAACCAGGGAATAATCGTAGGCAAGTACGAATTGATTTGATTTGGTCAGTCCAAGATGTGTGTTTGTTTCAACCAACGATCCATCTGCTAACCTGGTGCCCAAAAAATAGGTCGAGAGAGTTTGTGTTCGGGAATGCAAGCCATATCCCACGCTTAATTTCTGTTTGGGAGATAGTTGCCAATTAAGACTAAGGCGTGGCTCAAGGTTTGAAGCTCCATTTAAGCTGAAATAGTTGTAATGAATTCCCGGGACAATATTCAGTCGATTGTTAAATCTGTACACGGCTTGAAAATAGGGTTGAATAAGTGTCACTCCATTTGCCAATCCTCTTCCATCATCAATTACCGGTCGGAGTACATTTTCTTGTTGACTAAAGGTTTTTGTTAATAAGTTGAATCCCATCCGATCGACTGAAAATCCTGTCCTCACTGTAAGTTTACTGTTGTATTTTTTGTTAAAATAGCCAGTGAAAGAAGTTCTAAATTCGGCATAATTGTGGTCAACGTTTGGGTGGGCAACTGAATGTGAATCCAAAGTGTCAATTGTTGTGCCACCATTTTGGTAAACACCCGAAATAATCAACTTTAAATAGCTTCGATCGTTCAGAAATCTTGTGTATGACAGACCCAATGTGCCCATTCGTGAGCTATTCACTAAATTTTGTCCTTCACTCGTATAAAGGTTCTGATCGTTGTTGTTGATGGCTAACATCGAAATTTTGCTGTCTCCCCCAAGTCCAAACACAGTAATTCTGCCCTTTTTCATTGGAAAATTCAGTTTGAATGAAAAATCTTTGTACTTAGGTATTCCAGTAGTTCCAAGATTTATAATTCCACTCATGACCTCCAGGGTTGAATATCTAAAATTGGCCATGTACGAAGATTTATGTTTGTTGTTGAAAGGTCCTTCAGTTCCTGCTTCGAACCCATTAAAGCCTACCTGGAACAGATGTTCGTGTTTTTCGTTGTTTCCATTTCTCATGTTCAGATCGAAAACTCCACTGAGTGCATTACCATATTGGGCTGGGAAAGCACCTGTAAAGAAATCACTATTCCCCAACAGATTGTTGTTGAGCATGCCCACGGGTCCTCCGGTCGTACCCCCTTCCGCAAAATGGTTGGGATTTGGAATATCAACCTCCTCGAGACGCCAAAGAAGACCACTGGGAGAATTTCCACGAATGACTATGTCATTCCGCTGGTCATTTGCCGATGAAACTCCTGCATAGTTCATGGCCATTCTTGCAACATCACCCCTGCTACCGGCATATTTTTCAGTTTCTTCAACCGTGAATGAACGTGCACTGACTGCCGCCATTTTATTTCGGGGGTCCTCTTTCCTGGAAGAAGCTGTTACCACAACTTCTTGTCCTGTAACAACATTTTCTTCCAATTCAACTTCTTCCAATACTTCCTTCACAGTATTCACAATGATCCCCCTAAGCAGAGCCGGATTGTAACCAACAAAACTTACCTGAACATTCTGTCTCCCAGCTGGCACGCGTTCGAGCCTAAAATTTCCATTGGCATCTGTCATGACACCTTTCAAGGGTTTTGAATCAAGCAGGACTACAGTTGCTCCTTGCAAGGGCATTTTGGTTTCCTTGTCACGAACAATTCCTCGAATTGTTTGAACAGGCTGGGCAAGGATCGAAATTGAGAAAAAAATCACCGGCATTAATAAGGTTACTCGTTTCATATCTTCTATTTATTAAAATTGTTTGTTAAGAATCTTTGAGCCAATTGGCCAAACACCAAATCTTCCTCTACGGAAGATTTCATCCAACAGGAATGAAAGTATCAAATCACTTTTAAGATCATCAGGAGCAATATTCGTTCAATATGTGGTAACTGGTATCAAAATTCAGATGAACTGCACAAAATAGGAGATGAATTGCACATTTAACCGATAAAAAAAGTAGATCTTACTTCTAAAAGCTCCTCCTCAATCCATTTCTATTCTTATCTTTGAGACCGTCAAATTTCAAAAAACCCTATATTTTGATTGTCTGATATTGTTTTAAGTTTTTTATCAATATTGAGACAAACCAAGTAGTTAACCCGTTTATTATGAATAAGAAACGTGTTTTTTTCATTCTTTGTTCAGCCATTGTCTTGCTTTCAATTCTGATTTATAGTTTGAACCGCAAATCCGGTGAGGAAGAAATTACCTGCGTCGTAAAAAAAGGGTCCATTGAGATCAAGGTCCACACCTCCGGTCAGCTTGAATCAGAAAATTCAGAAAATATCGTACTGCCTTCCGTTTTGTCTACTCAGAATGTCAGGGTCTATGAAATTAAGATTACAGATTTGGTGGAAGAGGGAACTGTTGTCGACTCGGGGCAATACATTGCGACCTTGGATCACAAGGTGATAGAAGAAGTTCTAACCACAGCAAGACTCGAACTTGAAGCGGCCATGGTCATTATTGAAGATGCCAAATTGGATTCAAATTTGAGTCTCAGTAACTACCGTGATTTGATTACCAACTCTCGTGCTGATGTTGAAGAACGCAAAATTGTCTTGGCAGAATCGGTCTATGAATCACCTTCAGTTATCAAAAGAGCTGAGATGGATGTAAGCAAGTCCGAGCGAAAGCTAGAGCAGGACATCAAGGGTCTTGGCATGCGTCAGCGTCAATTGGGATCACAGATGGAGCGGAGAAATATTGATCTAAGGTTGAAACAGAAGCGCGTAGATGATCTTTTGGCACTCTATGATGCACTAAAAATTAAGGCGCCAAAACCTGGAATGGTGATTTATGCACGAGACAGATTTGGAATAAAGATCCAAATTGGATCGGTGTTGACCCCCTGGAGTCCTGTTATTGCAACTCTGCCCGATATGACCCGGATGATCTCTGAAACCTTCATCAATGAAATAGACATTGCTAAAATCAAAGTAGGTCAAAAAGTTACGCTGAGCATAGATGCCTTTCCCGATAAGGAACTGAAAGGTGAGGTAATCTCAGTGGCCAATATAGGACAGCCAATGCCCAAAAGTGATTCAAAAGTTTTTCTTGTTAACATTAGGGTATTTGGAAGTGATCCAGATTTAAAACCCGCCATGACCACCGGAAATTTAATCCAAACCGGTGTTTATAAAGATAAATTGTATGTCCCTTCAGAGGCAGTCTTCGAGACCGATTCTACCAAATTTGTTTATCTGAAAAAGAAAACCATTGTAAGACAATTGGTTGATGTTGGTGAGGAGAATGAAGATTTCATTGTTCTCAACAAAGGAGTTGCTGAGGGAGATGTTCTTTTGTTGAATGAACCAGAAAAATTGGAGGAGATTGAAACAACCGGATGGGAGATATACAAGGAGCAACTGGCAAAACAAAAAGAGAAAAAATCTGATGTAAATACTGTTTCTGCACCCGATTCGGGCAGCGTAGGAACAATTCGGCCTAGCAAGCCATGATCCTGGCATTTTAAAATGTCTACCTTGATAAATGCGCATAGCAACAGTCGAATATGAAGATAAGAGCCTTTTACACAAGATATTCCTACAATGTTCAAATTGCCATTGAAGCAATTATTGCCAACAAGGTAAAATCGCTTCTGACGGCATTGGGCATCATCTTTGGAGTTGCAGCAGTCATTAGTATGCTGGCCATCGGCAACGGAGCAGAGCAAGAAATTCTGGAACAGATCAAAATGGTTGGTGTAAACAACATTATTATTACTCCGATCTTGCAAGCGGATCAAGCCAGTGCCAACGATCCCAAAAGCAGCAGCACAACCGAAGGCAATCAACTTGCCGGGAACAAGAAAAAATTTTCAAAAGGGCTTTCCATGCTCGATGCAAATTCGATCAAGGAGATAGTTCCAACAGTAGAGGAAGTTTGCCCCATTATCACTTTTAATTACACTGCGATTCTTCACGATATTAGTTCTCCTGTAAAGCTCGATGGCACCAACAACACCTATTTTCACCTGTTTGATATCAAATTGGAGAGTGGCACGCTTTTTCACGACCAACACACCAAAGAGGGCTATCCTGTATGCATCATTGGTTACAACGTTAAGAATATCTTTTTCAACCAGGAATCACCCATCGGAAAGTTCATCAAATGTGGACAGATCTGGCTTCAGGTAATTGGTGTAATTGAGAAACGAAATTTCGTCGGTTCAGGAGCCGGAACTACCGCCATCAGCAGTACAGACAACAGCATCATTATTCCTGTCAAAACAATGCTTCTAAGATTTAAAAACAGGTCACTGATACGTGGTGATCAGGTAAAATTGGCCAGTTCAAACAACAATAGCAATGCCGGAAAGACCGAAGACATCAATCAGTTGGACAAAATAATTGTTCGTGTAAAGGAGACCCAGCAGTTGACTGCAACGGCAAAAGTTGTCGGAAACATGCTGATGCGAAAACACAACGACATCCATGATTTTGATGTTAGTATTCCTGAATTGTTGTTGAAACAGCAACAAAAGACCAAGAATATCTTCAACATTGTTCTCGGCGCCATTGCTGGTATCTCCTTGATTGTTGGTGGAATAGGTATCATGAACATCATGCTGGCATCCGTGATGGAACGAATTAGAGAGATTGGCACCCGCCAGGCCATCGGTGCCTCCAGAAAAGATATTGTCTTCCAATTTTTATCTGAATCTACCTTGATCAGTTTGGCTGGCGGATTGATTGGCATAGTTCTGGGTGTGATCCTATCCAAAGTCATTCAAACAATGTTTGATATTAAGACCATTATATCGCTTTTTTCGATATTTATTTCATTTGGCGTATCTGTCTTTATTGGGATCACTTTTGGCTATCTTCCTGCCAAAAAGGCTGCTGATAAAGATCCCGTTGAATCATTAAGACAATAATTTCACCATGGTTCGTATTTTCTTCCTTTCTATATTTGCCTTTTGCTGCAGCATCCTGCGGGCTCAGCCAATTGTCCTTCAGCTTACTCTCAAGGAGGCAATTGATCTGGCGTCAAAACAATCACTTGACGCGTTCAAGCAGCAGAACATGTACCTTGCAAGTTATTGGGAATTTAAGTATTACAAGGCTGATTTACTTCCTCAGTTCAATGTTGGAGCTAGTCCACTGGCTTACAACAATTCTATTCGACAAGATTACATTCCTCAAGATCAAAGTTGGCAATTTAGTCAGCAAAAGAATGTTACATCAAGTGCTTCACTAAAGATGACTCAGAATGTAGGATTTACCGGAGGAAGTTTTTCGGCAAGTTCTGACATTGGAATGGTCAAAAATTTTCTGGGTGACAAGACAACCATGTTTTCATCAAACATGGTCAGTATGGGGTACAAACAGAAGCTCAATGGCTACAACAGCATGCATTGGAAGTCAAAAATTGAACCTTTGAAATTTGAGACTGCCAAGAAGAAATTCATTCAATCGAAAGAGGATATTGCAGTTAAGACAACCAATAAATTTTTTGGGTTGGTTGATGCACAGATTGAGATCAAAATTTCAAAGACAAATCTTGCCAATGCAGACACGTTGTACCAGATTGGCAAGGGTCGGTACCAGGTTGGCACACTGACACAGGATGAACTTCTAAATTTCGAATTGAATCTGATGAATGCCAGAATTGCCCTTACACGCGCCAACCAAGGGCTCCTGAGGGCTCGTTCTGACCTGAATATCTTTCTGGGGCTCGAGAAAAATACTGTCATAGATTGTATATTGCCCAAAGCCATCAGTTCGGCTTTACAGATTAATGTAGATGCTGCCATTCAAAAATCCATGGAAAACAATCCTGATATTCTTTCGCAGGAGAGACAACTCCTGGAGCAGGACAGCAATGTTAAACTGGTAAGGTCTCAGAACGGCTTGAGTGCAGATATCAATGCCATGGCTGGTCTGAATCAGAAATCGATCGTTCTGGCTGAAGCTTATCAAAATCCGAATCAATTTCAGAACATAGCGCTGGTTGGCGTTTCAGTGCCCATCATTGATTGGGGCAAACGGAAAGGACAACTTTTAATGGCCAAATCGAACCGCGAGGTTGTCATCAATACTGTTAAACAGGATCGTATTGATTTCCAGCAATCGGTATTGATGAATGTAATGGAATTTAACCTTCAATCAGACCAGGTTCTTAACTCTGCAAAGGCTGATACGATTGCTCAAATGGGCTTTGATGTGACCATGAGACGTTTCAAAATAGGCAAACTTGATGTTACCAAATTAAACATGGCGCGAACTGATCTTGAAAATGCAAGGAGAGCGTTTATTGGTTCATTGCGTAAATATTGGATTTCATATTACCAAATTCGTCAGTTATCCTTGTATGATTTTGAGAAAGAGCGTAATTTGTCTGCTGACTTTGATAAAATTCTTAACCAATGAGTCTTTCAAAATCAACTAAAATTATTCTCTTCTCATCAGTTGGCCTAATCGCCCTGGTGATCCTAATAGTTTCCTTGAAGGCCAGACCTTCCATGAATATTTACAAGGTGAAAAAGGAAAACTTTGAAGCAATTATTTCATGCAAAGGGGAAATTCAAAGCGAAAAAGCAGTTCTTATCAATATTCCTGATGTGCTGGGAGATCGCAAACTCGAAATATGGGATACCCAAATAAAAGATCTTATTCCTGAAGGATCGATTGTAAAAAAAGGAGACTATGTTGCTTTGCTCGATCAAGGAAGGATCAAGCAGCTCAAGGAGAATAACGAAGAGGCCCTTAAAAAATTAATTTTTAATTACAACGATGCCAAGATAGACAGTGCAGTCGATCTGGTTGAACTTCGCAACGGAATAGAACAATTTATCTTCGATCTCAACTATAAAAAGATTGAGATGGAGCAATCAGTTTACGAATCACCAGCCTTTCAGCGAAAATCACAAATGGCTTACGAACGTGCCCTGAGACAACTTGATGCCAAGATCAGGGCCTACCAGCTAACAAAAAAAACACTGAGAATTCAGGTGAAAAGGTTCGAAACTCAGATTGAAGAGTTTACTCTTAAAGATAAAAGATACCAGGAGGCCTATGATGGGGCAAGAATTACCGCTCCACAGGATGGGATGCTTATCTACGGAAGAACTTTTGGTAGGGGTGGCAGCAGAAAGCTTACAATCGGCTCGAATGTCAGTATGCAAAATCCAGTGATTGCCACGCTACCTGACCTATCTGTTCTTGCTTCAGAAACATACGTGGAAGAGATTTACATCTCAAAAATTAAGGTAGGTGACAGTGCCAGGGTGATCATAGATGCACTCAAAAATCAGGAAAAAACAGGAGTGATTTCAAACATCTCGAACGTTGGTCAGGAGATGACAGGTTTTGAATCAAAAGTGTTCAAGGTAAATATCAGAATTTCAAGCGATAACAAACGTATCAAACCGGCCATGACCACCAACAATGAAATAATCATTGCCAGAGAGCCAAACGTGCTGGTTGTGCCACGTTCTGCCCTATTTACCGAAGAGAACAAACGGTATGTATACCTTAAAGAATTTGGCGGCGTTACGATCAGGGATGTAGAATGTGGCAATCAAAGTGAAAAATTCGTTGTCATTAAGCGTGGACTTTCGGAAGGTGACCGTATCCTGCTCGTAAAGCCAAAAAATTGAATTTGAACTGATTGTCAGATCCATGCCAATTACATTTCATATATATTCGTGCCATCTGGGTTAGCATTTTGTATATTTACCTTGCAATGGTGGAACTAAGTCGCAATGAACTATCTTTATGATCATCATCGGGTATCATTTATTTCGCTGTCCAATGAAATTTAGTTCAGATTAGAAATGAAAAAGCATTTGGTTAACTTTATAATATTCGGTGCTTTCAGCCTGCCACTATTCCTCTGGTTGTCATGGGTGGTTGCTCCTTCAAAAAAGACAAACATCCTGATTGTAGACAAGACTGTTTTAACCGACAAAGGTCTGGAGCACAATGCATTTGATTGGGTTCTTGCCCATCTGAAATATGATAAAAAGGATGGGACCAGGTACAAGGTAGACAAAGACTACCGTGGATTTTTTCCGCATCAAAATGGGAAATATGTCATCAGTGATCTCTCTACCCTGACAGAAAATCAATTGGACAGCCTGGCCGGTTGCACTGACCTATGCTATTATACAGATACCTATGGAATATATTACAATGAGTGGTTTCAGAACCGGAATTTGACTGAACATTCAGAAAAAATCTATGGTGGCCTGGACGAAAATGATGTACTTTTTTTGCAAAAAATGAAAATCGCAAAGAAACTTATCCTTGCTGAATTTAATTTTTTTGCCACGCCTACCCCAGCTTCGATTAGGGTGAAGGCAGAGAATCTATTTGGATTGAGATGGAGCGGATGGACAGGACGCTTTTTCGATCAGCTTGATACAATTAAGAATCCCGATTTGCCTGGCTGGGTTCCAAGATTGTATAAGAGCCAGCACCTTGGGAAATGGCCATTTACAAAATCTGGGGTCGTATTTATTCATTCTGATGAGACCATTGTAATTTTAGAGAAGGAGACTGATCTAAAGGAGGAGGTTCCTGTGGTTAAAAGCTTCGATTATGGAATCCAAAAATTCAGTTTGCCGAAGGAGATCAATTACCCATACTGGTTTGACATCACCTTAAGCACTGACACCACCAACAAGGTGATCTCCTATTATGAACTTAAGGCCAATCTGCATGGAGATTCCATACTGCAACACTTCAATATTCCCAAAATCTTTCCGGCAGTCTTCGAAAACCTCATGGGGTCACCGTTTTACTATTTCTGTGGCGATTTCACAGATTCCCCTATTCAAAAAGCTTTCTATCAATTAACTGGGATTGAGTACTTAAAGATGTTTGTCTTAAGTGAATCTGACAATATTGACAGGTCACCCTTCTTCTGGCGATTTTACCTTCCAATGACTTCAAAAATTTTAGCAGACTATTACAACCCAAAAAAAGAGAAGAAGAAATAGAATATTGATCTACTACCCATTAACAATTGTCCAACAATTATTTCCCTACACGGTATTTCAAGCTATCCGGAATTATTTTACCATTGAAACAGGCATTGATATTGTCGGTTTTAAATTTTTCGAATGATCTCTGGAGGTCGGTCAATTTCTTATCATCTGTAATTTTATCTATGGCCAATCCTTTTGAAACTTTAAAAAGCTGGTCATTTACCATGAAATAGTCCTGATCCAGGTAGTCAATAATCTCATTCTTTGTCCGAATAAAGGGCATCGTTCTTGTGCTCCTGAAAGCAGCAGCACTATCCAGTCCCTGTCCCATCCAGGGAACGAAAGAGGGAAATTTCATGTTGTAATTTTTTTTAAGGAAAGCCACCACTGAAGGTGTAAAATCGAGGTGAGACACCACTGATGAGAATTTCGCAGAACCTTTTAACATGGGAGAGTATACAATCAACGGAACATGGAAACGGTCGATTTGTGTGGATATAGGAGGTGATGACATCCTATGGTCACCAGTAATGAAGAAAATGGTATTTTTATAATCATCCCTTTTCTTGTATTCGTTGAAGAAATAGCGCAATGCATCGTTGAAATAGAGGATGGTGGCATAATTTTCGAGGTATTTTCTGTATTCTACCTTTTTAACAGGCTCGAGATTGAGTTGTGTCAATTTTTCTTCCACCTTTTGATTGTAGTATTCCTGATCCGGAATCTTGTAAGGATCGTGCATGGCAAGGGTCAGGTATATATCCAATCTCGGCGTTGAATCGGCCTTTGCTAGCACTTCAAATCCTTTCCTGAATATGTCCTTATCGGGATAACCCCAGGTGAAATTCCCAGCAATCACTGGCATTTTGACATAGCCAGGTCCAAAATCCCTTTCTTCGATGATGTGATCAATATGTTGGTAATTGAGGAATATCTTCATGTTGTCGAAACTTGCATCGCCACCATAATAAAATCTGGATTCATAGCCTCTTTGTTTAAGCAGGTTGATGAGTGACATTCCTTCAGGCATCTCCGAACCCATCTCCGCAAAGCCGCTTCTGCCATAAGGCAATGATCCGAAAATAGAGGGTAGTGCTTCAAAAGTTCGGCCGGCTGTACTAACGACATTCTCCCAATAGAGACTGCGGTTCTCCAGGGAATCTAAAAATGAAGTAAAACTATGGAGATAAGCTCCTTCACCACTGTAAGCCCGGCCAAGACTTTCGACAACAAGAAATACCAGATTCGGCTTTTCTTTATGCAAGTTAAAATACTTTCCCAGTACATCGGGTGTTTCATCTTTGCGCAAAAATGGGTACTCCTTGCTGACGTACTTGAAGGAGATTCCATTTGAAGCTAAACCGGTATAAAAATAAGAAAACAATGAGGTTTCAGAATACTCAGCCGGATAGAACAAGGTATGTGCAGCCGACAAAATGTGAAAAGATTTGTTAGAAACAAGATTATATGCCATCTCAGAAGGATAGTCACTTGCCAGTGGCTGGGTCTTGTTGGCAAAGAATAGTGAACAAAAACTAATTGCTAAGAAGAATGATGTCAATAGAATGCCCGGTTTGAAGTGACTGGTAAACCTGATTAAGCCGACAAAGAAAGCAATACAAACGAGCAAAATGACACCAGTCTTCACTGAAAACCCCCCACCTGCAGAGGCGATATCGATTACTTCTTTTAGCGAATAGCCGAAAAGATCAGCCCCCAAAATTAGTGACGTTGATCCAAGGTATTGGATCATAGCTACTTCCAATATAACAAAGAGAAGTATCAGTAGACCGTAAACAAGATTTGCCAAGGACCTGGAAATAAGGTGCAAAAGGAGATAAGGACCAAAAAGTATGGCTGAATAATTCAAAAGCATCAGGAGATCATGCGCAAAGCCCTTAAGTTCGAGATCCATTGAATTTGCAGCGAGCGTGATGGTATATTTCAGGTAGGTAAATTCAAAAACCCTAACCAATGCCAAAAGTAAAAGGAATGTCAGATTAAGAGTCAGGAATCTCTTTAATCCGACGATCAGATTGTCCTTCAATAACTTTCTTCGACTCACGATCTCCATATTGTTCTAGCTATTTAAGGTGCGTTTTTGATCTTCGTTTTTGCAGCAAAACCCTTCTTTTCCATCTTACCCCATGACACATTACCTATTAAGAAATGAAAATTACCTCTTAAAGCGAACCAAACATTCATTGGATTGTACACAATGGGTTCGATCAACGCCAGAAGCATCAATTTGGCTACATCACGCTTGCGTCTGTATCGGGCATAGGTAAATTCTTCAAAAAGAACTGCCAGAACGGAAAATGAAACAGCAAACAGGTAGGTAAAGCCAAGTAAAACCAGGTAATAATACCATTCCGGCTTCCCCAAGGCAATGATGAGTATGATGTAAAATATCCCGAGGAATTGAATAATTGGTGCCATCCATTCAAAAAAGAACCAGTATGGATGACCCAACATCCCCATATTTCCATATTGAGAATTAAAGAACAAGCTTTTATGCTTCAACAAAGTCTCCATGGTTCCACGCGTCCAGCGATTTCGTTGTCGCGCCAGAATCTTTAATTTTTCGGGAACCTCAGTCCAGCACAAAGGATCTGGAATATAGACAATCCTATATTTCAAGTCATTTTCCACCATGTACCGACGCATCCGGACGATGAGCTCCATATCTTCACCCACTGTTTTACTGTCATAACCTCCGGCATTCACAACAATCTCTCTGTCAAACACTCCAAATGCCCCTGAAATTAGGAGAAGACCATTCAACCGGCTCCAGGCCATGCGTCCCATCAGAAAGGCCCTTGTATATTCCAGTACCTGAAATCGGGCCAATATGTTCTCCGGTAAATTTACTTCAACGATTTTTCCTTCCTTGACTTTGCATGAGTTGGCAATTCGGATGACACCTCCTGTGGCAATTACCCTGGTATTGTTGTCTTCTAAAAAAGGCTTGACAATTTTAAGCAAAGCATCTTCTTCTAATAAACAATCAACGTCGATGCTGGCGAAGTATTTTTTGGTGCAAAGATTGATCCCTGCATTCAAGGAATCTGCTTTGCCTCCATTTTCCTTGTCAATGACCATGAGTTTACCATAAGCTTTGTTGGTCGATCTGTAAACACCCCGGATAGGCTTCGTGGGAATGGTATAATTGACAAGGTAATCTACTTTCTCGAGTTGATAGTGGGCAATAATCTTCTCCATTGAGTTGTCTTTGCTTCCATCGTTGATGATAAACACTTCAAAATTGCTGTAATGAATCGACAACAGAGAGCGGATATTTTCGACAATTGTATTTCCTTCGTTGTAGGCAGGTGCCAGAATTGTGACCGATGGTGCAAATGGAGAGGCAATGATCGCAGAATAATCCACAAAACTATTTTTTCGCATGTAACGAATCATTTCCAACCCCGACAAGATAGCAATGCCAACGTAGGATACGAAAATAATAATCGCGTAGAGAAAGATGCCGTTCCCTATGGTATAATCCAATATTCTAATCAGCTGGTACATCAGATTCTATCATCTTTAGCGTGAATAATAATCAAGTTCAGGAGTTGATCATCTCTTTTTGCTAAGATTCCGAGCCTTTCAGCTCCTGAATCTCCCAATGAGTACAGGGCTTTTGCTGCGACAGTACGCAAACCCGTATCAGACTCATTGACGAGTATATTTTCAATGAAGGTGGCAACTATCGGATCAAACATCAACATCAGAGAAGATACAATTTCTATTTTATTTCCCAAATTTTCTTTTGGAAACAGCTCTTCAAGCTTGGAAATGGTTGAAGGGACAGCCATTTTACCCAGTGTTTGAATGGCTGTGTACCTGATCTCACTGTCAACATGGTCAAGTTGAAGAATGACACCATCGACCGCATGCAATTGTTGATAAATTCCAATCATCTTGAGAGCATAGCGTACAACACTCTTGTTGGGACTATCCAGCCATTTGCTGAATTCAGGAATTACTCCACTCTTTTTCAGAGAATTGAGAGAATTCAATTGACCCCATTCAGTAAGTTGAATATCAGGATCATCATAGAAACTCAATGGGTTATTTGGATTCAACCTTATCCATGCCAGCTGGGCTTCGATTCGAAGAATATCGTTTGGAGAGTTTAGGTAAGGTGAGATTAGGGATTTGCTCTCTTCTATTTTCATTTGCGACAATTCGCGAAAACCTTTCGCTTTCAGGTGCCACAATCTGCTGTTTAGTTTAAAAACGGAATATTGCTTTAAACCTGATTCGAGATACAATTGAACCAAGCTATCTGCACTCTCCCCCGACAAATGGGCATGAAGGGAAAGCAATTCGGAAGTGAAATAATCCCGCAGAACCTGATCTTTAAGTTCTTCCTTCAGTTGAGCCGGAATCTCAATACCTTTCTCATCATAGAGCCAATCCGTTATAAAATTCTGGTATCTATCCCGACATTTATCAATTTTAGACTCCTGGAAACCCCTGTTGAGTCGTCTGAACAAGATTACAATGGAAAGAATCACTACTCCAAAAACAAAAAAGAAGTTGATGACAAAAACAGCATGAAAGAAGTAATTTAATCGATGGTATTTGGATTTCAACCGCCCCAATAGAGTCACCTCAGATTTTGGACTCTGGGGATCGGAATAGAGTATGAGAAAATCTTTCTTTGCAGAAATCGCAGTAGAATCAACTGTTTTGTTGAGCTCTAAAGTCTTTGTAACCATTTTGCTTCCTTTGCCAGAATCGTACGCATAATCAGATTTTACCTGTCCCGATAGAGGATCAAGGTGAATCATTACAATTACAAATACGATCACGCAAAAGGCAGTAAACCTCATTTTTGACAGATTTTAAGGTCTATATCAATCAGTTCCAATTTAATCTTCTTCCAATTTAAAATAAAAAGCTGGTACCAATATCAAAAGTGTACCGATTTCGTTTCGCTGTAGAGCTGAGCTCTTCTTTCGCATAACCGGCTCCCAAATTGAGAAATAGACGATGAGCAATTTTTTTCTGTAAGTCGAGTGTTATCTTGTTGGATTTAAGAAAAACCAATACCGGATCAAAAGCATATTGTTGCTCATCGGGAGATATTCCACTTCCAACAACCAATGAGAGATAGCTGTCGGCATCATCCAGGTAGCGTCTGACAGTCAAA
>CAZGSQ010000003.1:0-82338 GCA_964528535.1 uncultured Tangfeifania sp.
TACACGGCTCTGAACACTCTTTCCCTACACGACGCTCTTCCGATCTCAACCGACACGATCATTTCAAGAAGCCTGAGTTCTCCATCCAAATTAAGGGCATAACCGCTTTTCACTTCGCAGGTAGTGATGCCGTTTCTCAATTGCCAGTTTGCCCGTTTGGTCAGCAATCCTTTAAGCACTCCATCCGGAGCATCCCTCGTTTTGGTAACCGTATCCCAGATTCCACCTCCGTTTCTCGCTATCCCGGCATAGCTTTCCCCTTCCAGCCGGAGGGCATAATCGTTTTCGCGGCTGCCTGCCCAGCAGAGATGGGTATGTGGATCGATGAACCCCGGCAATGCAATCAAATCCGTTTCAATAAACTGAACTTCAGAATTGGCAGAATTGTATTTGGTACGAAGGTCTTTGAATGCACCAACCTCCAATATTTTTCCATTCTGATGAACAATACCGGCCTCTTCAACTACTTCCAACTGAGCATCCTTCAATTTGCCCTTCAATGGTAAATTATCCATCGACATTAACTGTCTGAATGGCCCGGTAACAAAAATCAATGACTGTAGATTCCTCATCTTCTCATTATTGTTCTAAAGCCACTCTGCAGGGTTAAATAGCTTGTAACCATCTCTTTTAAAAACTATTGTATCAAATTGATCATCTAAAAGTTTTATCCTTCCAATCATTTGAAATCCTTTAGCTGCCCCGGCTACAGTATTGTTGTGGCGATTTGGAGGAAAAAAAAACAGACATTACTTCATTTGGGAAATTAGGATGAACGGCTTTAATAGGATGCACTGAATCACTATCACCTGAAATTAAAATTGCTGTATCGTCTCTGTCATGAAAAGCATCGACAATTAAGTGCGTGGCAATGTTTACATCTGTCATTTTTTCATTGGATATATTCCAATTGTGACCACAATTTCCACATTCTATTGTTTTTGCTTTATAAAGGCCGTTGATAATTTTTACTTCTGTCGTTTCTATCGCTTCCAAATAGGTTGATTGTCGTTTTTGCTTTTGGGGGTTATTCGTAATTCTGCTTGTAAAGTATTTAATTTCAATCAATTCTTGATTCCCTGACAAATAGCTTCGTGCAAATTTTTCGACATTTAGCCATTTACAGCGACTAAATCCTGCCTCAAACATCCCGAAATAGAGATTAAACCCGTCAATGTAAACAAGTACCCTATTTTTCTTTTGTTCCATTAAATTACCAATCTAAAAGATTATATCATTTCCAATGAACAGCTCCAAAGATAGTATCTCTGGACCGATGCCTCTCCTAACGGTGAGGCATTTAAATTTTAATCTTTCTCTGTAGCAGCTTCCAATTTCAGTCAGTGACAATTTGCCCCCGGCTCACTCATAACTTTCCTAAAGTTCCATCCCAAATCGTTCGAGTGTCACCGTCGCCTCTGCGTACCCCGCATCGTGGTGCCTGAAGACGCCCATGGCCGGATCGTTGTACAAGACCCTGCGGATGCATGCTGCGGCCCGGTCGGTTCCGTCGGCGACCACCACCATCCCGGCATGCTGCGAATAACCCATCCCAACACCACCGCCATGGTGGAATGAGACCCATGTGGCTCCACCAGCCGTGTTCGACATTAGGTTGAGCAGAGGCCAATCGGAGACTGCATCGCTGCCATCCTTCATCTTCTCCGTTTCGCGGTTGGGTGAGGCGACTGATCCACAATCGAGGTGATCGCGGCCAATCACCAGAGGAGCCTTCACGCTCCCTGTCCTGACGAGGTCGTTGAATATCAGTCCTGCCTTCTCCCGTTCGCCCATTCCCAGCCAGCAGATCCTTGCAGGAAGTCCCTGAAAGGAGACCCTCTCCCTGGCCATATTCAGCCATTTAACCATGTCCAGATTTTCAGGGAAAGCCTGTATCAGCGCCTTATCTGTAACATAGATGTCTTCCGGATCACCGGACAATGCCACCCATCGGAAGGGTCCTTTACCTTCACAAAAAAGCGGCCTTATAAACTTTGGCGTAAAGCCGTCGAAATCATATGCACGAAGCTCCCCACCCTGTCGGGCCATTTCGCGGAGATTGTTGCCATAATCGAAGGTGATGCTGCCCCTTTCCTGCAATTGAAGCATCAATCCCACATGTCGGGCCATGCTTTTCATAGACATTTCCCGGTAGGTCTCCGGGTCGGAGTTTCTTAGCAGGAGAGCTTCTCCAAGCGAAATTCCTGAGGGAACATAACCATGCAGTGGATCATGGGCCGATGTCTGATCAGTTAAAATATCCGGGATAATTCCATCTGTCAGAAGATTTTCCAACGTATCACCAATGTCTGCCACCAACCCAACGGAGATGGCCTCTCCATTCTCCCTGGCATGCAAAACACAATCTACAGCTTCCCGGTAGGTATGGAAAATATGGTCGATGTAACCAGACTTTAGCCTCTTTTTGATTCTTTCCGGGTCAATATCTACGCCAAGGAAGGTGGCTCCTGCCATGGTGGCGGCCAGTGGCTGGGCACCACCCATTCCACCTAAACCTCCAGATACCAATAATTTATGTTTCAAATTATGGTTGAAATATTTTTTGCCACAAGCCACAAATGTTTCGTAGGTTCCTTGCAATATTCCCTGGCTACCGATGTAGATCCAGCTTCCTGCCGTCATCTGGCCATACATCATCAGCCCATCCCGTTTCAGCTGTTCGAAATGTTCCCAATTGGCCCAAGCCGGTACCAGGTTGCTGTTGGCAATCAGGACTCGCGGAGCTTCGGGATGGGTCCTGACGATGCCAACGGCTTTCCCTGATTGTACCAGCAGGGAATGATTTTCGTCAAGTTCGAGCAACTCTCTAATAATCTGCCGAAGTGCCTCCTTGTTGCGTGCGGCCTGACCGGTACCACCATAAACCACAAGTTCTTCAGGATTCTCTGCGACCTCCGCATCCAGGTTGTTAAGCAACATTCGAAGTGGCGCCTCAGTTTGCCACGATCGGGCATTCAACTGGTTGCCTCTTGGAGCGCTGTATTTGGGGTGAGCCGCGTACGTGTCAATAAATTCCGAAAAATTCATCGTTTTCATTTTTAAGATTAATTCCGTACCCGGAAGCCACCTCTCCCGAACATTTCACCAATGCTTTGTTTTTGACCATGTTGATGGCTTTGTTCATCTCCTCCGACATGACATGGTCTGATTCGGCAAATGGGATTTGCTCCCGAACAAGATTGTGACAGGCCTCAAGAATTGTTCCCGATTTCAATGGTTTCCTGAAGTCGAAACCCTGTGCCGCGCAAAATAGTTCAATCCCCTGGATCTTTTCGAGATTATCGATGATCATCAGACATTTACGGGCGCTAATGGAGCCCATGCTGACATGATCTTCCTGACCAAGTGAGGTGGGTATACTGTCGGCTGAAGCAGGGAAACAGAGTGATTTGTTCTCGCTCACCAGGGCTGCGGTGGTGTATTGCGGGATCATGAATCCGGAATTCAGGCCTGTCTCCCGCATCAAAAGTTTAGGCAGACCCGGAATGGTGTCTTTCAAGGATAGATAGATTCTTCTGTCGGCGATGTTACCCAGTTCGGCCGTTGCCACGGCCGCGTAATCAAGTGCCATGGCCAGTGGTTGACCGTGAAAATTTCCTCCCGATACGGCACTTCCGTCTCTTAGAAGAATTGGGTTGTCTGTCACCGAGTTGAGTTCAATGTGCAGCAGCTCTTTCATGTGCAAAAAGGCATTTCGTGATGCTCCATGCACCTGGGGAATGCACCGAAGGGAGTAGGGATCCTGAACCCTTGTGCAGTTTTTGTGCGATTGAACCATTTCAGAACCATCAAGCAGGATCCGCATGCGCGCTGCCACGTACATAGTGCCCCTGTAAGGCCTGAGCAGATGCAACTCCTCTGTAAAAGTTCTTATTGAACCAAGCATTGCTTCCAGGTTCATGGCAGCAATTATGTCCGCATTGTCGAGGCAATTCTGCAGCCTTTCAACTATTTTAACTGCATGGGCAGCAATAAACTGTGTCCCATTGATAAGGGCCAGACCCTCTTTGGCGCCAAGCTCTACGGGAGAAAGTCCGAATTTTAGGAGAACTTTGCTTGTCTCCTGTTTCACGCCATCCAGGTAAACTTCACCCAAACCTATCAAAGGTAAAAACAGGTGCGACAAGGGAGCCAAGTCGCCCGAAGCACCTACAGATCCCTGAGACGGAACAACAGGTACAATGTTGTTGTTGATGTGCCATTGGATGCGTTCCAGGGTACTCATGGAAATGCCAGAGTAACCCATCGAGAGTGCATGTACCTTGAGGATCATCATCAGTTTGGCAATATCGGGTGAAATAGGATCTCCCACTCCGACACTATGGCTTTTCAATATGTTGTACTGTAGTTTTTTGGTATCCTCCCCGGAGATAATGGTGGTACACAGTGGGCCAAATCCGGTGTTGATGCCATACACATTTTGATGGTCAGCCACAATCTCCTCAACACGCTTTCGACTTTTCTCTATTAAAACTGATACAGAACGGGTAATTCTGCCTGTCACTTCGCCAGAGGCAATTTGAAGGGCTATTCCAGTGGTAAGGTGATCTTCACCGTAGTTAAAAAAGCTCATTTTGGTCATATTCCCCATTTAGGTAATAAAAGTTGAAAATTACGATTCAATTTTCACACAATACATAACAATCGTCATGGTATGACCCTACAACATTCAGAACAATCCGTTGAACTGGGCGTTAATTCTGTCAATTATTTTACTCAAATCTTCCTGGCTATCTTCAAAATTCAAATTGTCGACATTCACAATCAGCATTTTCCCCAATGTGTAATGAGACGCCCATGCTTCATAGCGCTGGTTCAACTGACTAAGGTAATCGAGCCGGATGCTGTTTTCATAGTCACGGCCTCTCTTCTGGATGTTGTTGACCAAAGTTGGGACGGTGGCACGCAGGTAGATCATCAGTGTAGGAGCCTTGATCAGCCTGCTCATCAAGGTAAATAGTTTGTGGTAGTTGGAGAAGTCGCGTGAGCTCATCAACCCCATCTCGTGAAGGTTAGGGGCAAAAATCTCTGCATCTTCGTAAATGGTGCGATCCTGAATCACCGTTTTGCCACTGTCCCTGAAATCCAGTACCTGGCTAAAGCGGGAGTTGAGAAAGTACACCTGAAGGTTAAACGACCATCGAAGCATGTCGTGGTAAAAATCGTCCAGGTAAGGATTGTGGTCTACATCTTCATAATGGGCCTCCCAACCATAATGTTTGGCCAACAAACGGGTCAGGGTAGTCTTTCCGGCACCAATGTTCCCGGCTATGGCGATGTGCATGCTTGCAGCTCCTTTTTTCATGTTTAGATCAGCTTAAATATTTTTGAATTTCGATTGAATACCGTAGTAAAATCACAACTTTATCCTTTTTACTTTCTCTTTTGAAGAATGAACAACAGTTCATCAAGGTATTCCCTGTTGTTGGCAAGCCTTGGAACTTTGTTCTGTCCTCCTACTTTTCCCTTTTCACGCATCCATTGCAAAAAGGTTCCTTTCGGCAAAGCAACTACTTTTGGTTTGTCGAGGGTAGAATTTTTGAACCGTTTGGCATCGTAGTCAGAGTTGAGCTCCTGCAGTTTCAGATCCAGACAATCCGTGAATTTCTCAAGATTGTCAGGTTCCTTCTCAAATTCGATCAACCATTGGTGAGAGCCTTTCTTGGCACTATCGCTCATAAAAATCGGACCGGCACTGTACTCGCTAATGATGGCTCCGGTTTTTGAAGAGGCTTCTTGCAGGGCCCGTTCAGCATTGTCTACAATAATTTCTTCACCAAAAGCATTGATAAACTGCTTGGTACGTCCCGTAATCCTCAATTTGTAAGGATTTTTAGTGGTGAACATGACTGTATCACCAATCATGTAACGCCACAATCCTCCATTTGTAGAGATGATGATGGCATAATTGATGCCTGTTTCAACTTCCCAGAGCGGCAAGGCCCTTGGCTTTTCAGCATCTATTTCTTGCATTGGAACGAACTCATAAAAGATGCCATAATCCAGCATCAACAGCATGTCGGAGGAGGCTGGATCATCCTGAATGGCAAAAAATCCTTCAGATGCATTGTAGGTCTCCATGTATTGCATCTTCTCGGAAGGAATCAATTTCCTGAACTGTTCGCGGTAGGGTTCAAAAGCAATTCCTCCATGGATAAAGACCTCCAGATTGGGCCAGATCTCTAACAAATTGGACTTGCCTGTAAATTCGAGGATGTATTTCATCAGCACCAGATTCCAGGAAGGAACGCCGGCAAAGGAGGTAACATTTTCGTGGATAGAAGTCTTGGCTATCTCCTCAATCTTTTTCTCAAAATGCTCAATAAGTGCTATCTCGGTAGGTGGTGTCCTGTGGAAGTCAGTCCAAAAAGGTAGATTCTCGATCATGATAGCAGACAAATCTCCATAGAACGAATTGTTGTTCATGCTGTTGACACGGTGACTACCCCCCAGGGTCAGGCTCTTCCCCGACAGAAGCCGCGTCTCCGGAAAATTTTTGTAGTAAATGGCCAGCACATCTTTCCCCCCCTGAAAATGGCATTCATCCAGCGACTCCTTCGACACTGGGATGAACTTGCTCTTGGCATTGGTCGTACCAGACGACTTGGCAAACCACTTGATCTCTCCGGGCCAAAGGACATTCTTTTTCCCTTCAATCATTTGACTGATATAGGGTTCAATCATTTCATAGGTCGAAATAGGTACCCTTTGCTGAAAATCCCTAAGGGAGGCCATCGATTCATAGTCGTACTTCTTGCCCCATTCACAATTTCTTGCAGAGCCAATCAAATCAAACAACAACTCTACCTGAATTTCACGTGCATGTTCGAGGTAGAGCTCAATTTGGTAAATCCTCTTGTAATTGATCCAATTGATAATGGAGTTGAAGATCGCCATGTGATCCTGTCTGTGTTAATTTGGTTTTGTAATGGAGGTTAAAACTACGAATTTTCGTGTAATCCGAAGATGGGTAGATTTAATTTTTTAACTTTATTCCGTGGAAAACTAATCCGTCAAAACTAATGAACATTGTAGACCTGATCCTCATCATTGTAGTCATAGCAGCCGCCATTCGCGGATTTGTCAAAGGTTTTTTTGTAGAATTTGCCTCAGTGGCTGCCATCGTCCTCGGGGTTTTGTGTGCCATGATGTTCGCTGATTACCTCAGGGATTGGTTGAAGGGAGTTGTTTCATGGCAACCTGCCACCATCAAGGCCGTAGCCTTTTTTATCATCTTTATCGGTGTAGTCATGGTGGTACACCTCATTGCCAACCTACTCGAAAAATTTGTACAAGCGATTGCCCTGGGTATTCTTAGCAGGATCGCAGGAGGCATCTTTGGCGTGATTAAAACGCTTTTTATCCTTAGCTTTCTCATGTATTTGGTGGCCCGTATCGAATCGTACGATGTGACCATCATCCCCAAAGAACCCAAGCGGGAATCCCGATATTATGCCCCTATCGAGAAGTTGGCCCCCAACCTGCTGCCTTTCCTTCGGGAGGAGAAGGAGGAGGTGCAGAAGAAGATAGTCTCCTGAGGGGAGGAGAAAGTGAAAAGTAAAAAATGAAAAATGAAAAGTAAGGAGGAGGGTCATCTGTGGTAGGTAGAATCACAATTTTTCGCCCGCCTTTTCATTTTTCATTTAGCTTTTAGCTTTTATCTTGTCCGAGAAATCCTTCCAAAACTTCAGGTGAAATTCCAGACTCTTCTCCTTGATCAGTTGTTCGTTGGGCGAATATTCGTTGTTGGGCGTGTTGGCAAAGTGACTTGCCGGCAAGTAGAGTGGTGATTGTTCCGGATGGAACTGAACGCCAACCACCTCTTTGAAAATTTTATGCTGTAATCCCTCTACAATTTTACCATCCATAGAAGTTGCGATGACCTCCAGATTCATACCCAATTTGCCTGCTGCCTGGTGGTGTGAACTCAAAACGTAAGGCGTTTGCTGCTCCATTCCCACCAGCAAATCGTGGAGGTACCCTTTTGAGGCCAGTTGAACAGGATGAAGTAGTCCCCAGGAGAGGTCACACCCCGGGTTCAGTTGGGTATTGTAATTGTGGTGACGGTTCTTCGCGTCGATGGCCAGCATCCCTTCGGCTGTTGAGACATGGTACACTTCGGTTGGAATATCCTGGACCAGCGTTCCCCCGGCGGCTACGTTCATGGTTTGCATGCCCAGGCAAAATCCGCGGACGATCAGGTTTGGCTTTTCGGTGAGCAATGGTTTAAAACCCGGATTCCTGCTGCCTCCCATCAGTTGAAACAAGAAGGAGGTCTCCAGAAGATGACGGTTGGGATCCGTCACATCGGTCAGCAAATGCTGAAGTTCTCCATAGATGGCCGGCTGAATATCCGGGCCTCCGAAGAAAAGAATGGCATCGGCTTCCTGAACAATCTTCCTGAATGCCGGTGTACATTGGTTCTCCTTGTAAATATTCAGGACATTGAGCTCCCCGCTGATTTTCATCAGTTTATAATGCGCTATTTTCTTCTCTTTCAGGTATTTCTCTGACCTGCTGTAATCGTAAGCCTCCTTTTCGTAATAGACGCCCACCATCTCCAGATCCGGGATATCAATTACCTTCTGCTGAATAAGCTCAAGCATGTTCCCGATGTTTCCAGTTGTCGGATTCAGTAGAAAAATCTTGTGCTGGGCAAAGGCCGCTACAAAAGAAAATTGCAGGAGTAACAGCAGAATAGTGGATTTCAGGTGACCTAAATAATTTTTCATGCTTCTAAATTTTACTTTGTGGTTCTTTGGGTTTCCTTCGGGCGACTTCGTGGTAAAAAAAAGGACCACACCAGGCCAAAGCGCAACAATAAAGTGTTGCGAAGGATTTTGACAGCCAAAGATCGGAAAACTTTGCCTGATTATCAATTCGATTTTCTACGGCCAGAATAATGCGCTATTTTTGTCAAAAAATTTCGAAGATGAACTTTGTAGAAGAACTTTCCTGGAGAGGCATGATCCACGACAAAATGCCCGGGTTGGATGAACAGTTGGCCAAAGAGCTCACGACTGCCTACGTTGGCATCGATCCGACCGCCGACTCCCTTCACATTGGCCACCTGGTTGGGGTGATGATGCTGAAGCATTTTCAGGTTGCCGGACACAAACCCATCGTCCTGGTAGGTGGTGCCACCGGTATGATCGGTGACCCTTCCGGGAAGTCGCAGGAAAGAAATCTGCTCGACGAGTCAACCTTGCGTTACAACCAGGAATGCCTGAAGAAGCAGCTTGCCAAGTTCCTTGATTTTGAGTCGGATGCCGCAAATGCTGCAGAGATGGTCAACAACTACGACTGGATGAGCAGCTTTACCTTCCTGGATTTCATCCGCGACATTGGCAAACACATCACCGTCAACTACATGATGGCCAAAGATTCTGTCAAAAAGAGACTTGATTCCGACAGCGGATCAGGCATGTCCTTCACAGAATTTACCTACCAGCTGGTACAGGGAGCCGACTTCCTTCATCTCTACCAACACAAAGGTTGTAAATTGCAGATGGGCGGATCTGACCAGTGGGGAAACATCACCACAGGCACTGAATTGATTCGGCGCAAGACTGGCGGAGAGGCCTTTGCGCTGACCTGCCCGCTGATCAAAAAAGCCGACGGTACTAAATTTGGGAAGACAGAATCGGGCAATGTATGGCTCGATCCCGAAAGGACTTCTCCCTACAAATTTTTCCAATTCTGGCTGAATACCTCCGACGAAGATGCCCAGAAATACATTAAAATATTCACCTTACTTTCGAAAGAGGAGGTAGAAACCCTGGTGGCAGAACACCTTGAAGCCCCCCATCTGCGGCTCTTGCAAAAGTGCCTGGCCAAAGAGGTGACCTGCATGGTTCATTCGGAAGAGGCCTACCACACCGCCGTCGAGGCCTCTGAAATCCTGTTTGGAAAAGGAACAGAGGAATCTTTGCGGAAACTGGATGAAGAGACCCTGCTCTCCATCTTCGAAGGAGTGCCGCAATTCCAGCTTTCCCTCCATGAACTGGAGGATGGGATCAACCTCATTGACCTGCTGACCGAAAAAAGCGAGGTCTTTCCCTCCAAAGGCGAGGCACGGCGAACCATCGCCGGTGGTGGTGTCTCCCTCAACAAAGTTAAACTGGAGTCGGCAGATTTACTGGTTAATTCGACCCATCTGATTGGCGGTAAATACCTGTTGATACAGAAAGGCAAGAAAAATTACTACCTGCTCATCGCCGGGTAACTTTTGGCATCAACCAACTTTTGGCTGTAGTAGCTTCCTGGTAAGTTGGCAAAAAGATTTTGCGTGTTTAGTCGGAGATAATGCTTTTGTATTTGTTGTAGATAAACGAAATGATCAACAGCAAGACACCGAGCGAGACAAAAACAATGGTTTTCGAAATGGTGTCGAGCGAAGAGAGATCATAAAAGAAGAGTTTGAGCAGTGTCGCGGCGAAAAGGGCAATTGCGCCGATTCGCAGATGTTTTTTCTTCTTCCAGATGCCCAGTGAAATGACAAGTAAGGCGTAAATTCCCCAAAGTATGCTCAACCCGAGCTTGCTCGAATCTTCTGATCCGCCAACATTCATCCAGTGGATAAGTTCACCGCTTGCAACGCAAACAATGGCTATGTAAAGGACAAAATCATACCCCTTCAAAAAGTCTCTTTTCAAAAAATCCTGTCTGACATACTTGTAGCAGGCAAATAGCATCATTGCCAGCGATCCAAACGATATGTACCGGATCCAGATGTTAAAAAAGCTATGCTGATCTTGCAACATGGCAGATCTGGCCAGATTGGTGCCAATCAGATGAAGATCAAACAATCCGACAGTTAGAAAGAGAGCCGTCAAAAGCAGGTTGAGCAACAGGTTAAACAACCCAAGATGGCTATTTTTAAGACGTTGAATATTCAGAAATGACAACACGGTAAAAAATAGAAGTGAATAATTGAGGAGCCACATGGTTTTAAAATAACGAAGGTCGTTACAAAGGAAATCTTCGTAATAGGCACTCCAACTACCCCTGGCTTTGACAACTGCCTCAAAGTGCAGCCGGTCCCAGTAAAAAGATATTTCATTTCTAAAAGCAAAGTAGGCCGTGACAAGAAGCAGAAATGGAATCACGATCGAGACAAAACCTAGAAAATCTTGGCGGTTTATAAGTGAAGATTGGTATTTTTCGTTGCTGTTGAGGAGTTGGAGCACACCAAAAGAGATAGACACCAGCATAGTTGTTAGAAAATAGTTGTTGAACAGGGGAAGCATGACCGTTGTACCCTGCAAATTTTCAAATGCAAAATATCCGACAGACCAGCCATGCATCAAACTAACAAAAGTTAAGAGCATGTTTGGATAGGCAAGAATTTCATAAACCGGAATTTTTTTGGTCCTTCCAATCCAGAACAACAAAACCATCTCACCCGACCAAAGCAAGGTCACCCAAATCCCATCCAACTGAACAGGAACTGCGATGGTGACAAATACCACCGACAGACCGATGATGAAATAGAATAAATTCTTATCGTGGTGCTTCCTGAAATAAAGAGCCAAAGCGACCGAACCATGAATCAGCGCATTCAAAAAAGTAAACCATCCCAGGCTACCTTCCCAACCTTTCTGACCACCTAACAAAACACAACCGATCCCATAAAAAATAGAGGTATTGGCCAGCAGCAGTGGGATGTCACGAAGATCCAACCGCGCATCTTTGGTGACTTTATAAGCCAGAAGTGTGACATAAAACAACACAAAGAACAGTACAAGGAAGGTACAGGCAAGTCCAAAGTCATTTTCGGCCTTGTACGAGGAGAAAATCCAGCTAACGAAGATAAGCCAGGTTAGCACGAATGAGACGAAATAGAGCGGTTCCCAATATTTTTTGACGGCGATCACAAGGATTCCTGTATTGATGATGGCCATGTAACTGAAAAGGAATGCCGGATTGCCCGAATCGTTACTCAACAGGAAAGGGATGGCATAGGCGCCTGCAAGACCAATCAGGGCAATCACTTGTTGCGCGTATTTCAAGGCAACTGCGACGGTAAACACCGTAACGATTACCATGATGCCAAAGGCGGCCATTTGTGGCATCAATGCATAAAATGCATAAGCCGCGTAAGTGATGAAATAGAGGATGGCCATGGATCCACTTACCAGGACTGCACTGTAATTTTCATAATTGCTTTTAAGACGCCAACCTGTAAACAAGAGCGCCAGTCCGGCCAGATAACCCAGCAGAATTCTCGTTAAAGGACTGATCAGCTGATGGTCAATTGAATATTTCACCCCGATGGATACACCAACGATGGTGATGACAATGCCTATCTTGTTGATCAGGTTCTCCCCAATGAATTTCTCCAGATTCGATGAACGTTGCGCTGCATCACCGGCGTTTTCCAGGTATTTATTACCGTCCACATCCCGGTAGGTCTGACTTGCAGGAGGAGCGGCAGACCCGGCACTGGAATATGGCTGTGCTATGTTTGAAGCCTCTTCTGTAGCGGTTTCGGTATCAGGCTGTCTATCTTCTGTGCGCTCTTCAGGTTTAACGCGCCCGAGTGCGTCTATCTCCTTGTGAAGTTGATAGATCTGCCTGGCAAATTGTTCCTGCTTCTTCTGAAGTATTTCCAATTTGTCGAGTAGTGCTCTGGTAGGGTCGGTGTGGTCTGCCATCTTTTCAATATTTTAAAGGTTTTTCTGGTTACGATCCTGATAAAAGTAGTTCTTTTCAAAGGGAGATCGCCTGAATCAGCGTCTGAATTCCCTCTCTGCGTTACAAACCACGCCCAGGATACCCAAGACGCGGGGTCAGAATTCGAAATGTAGGAAAACTTTTTTGATCTACAAAACTTTGAAAATCAGAACAAATAGACCACAAATTCGGAAGAAGAGGCGCCCTTTTCAAGATGGGGAATTAAGATATTAAAAGGAGCCAATTGCCGATTTCAAAAAATTGTTGATCTTGCGAAAGAAACCAAAGTAATAGAAGGAAATTACATATGAACATTTCGGAATCAATCCTCCAATCCTACGAACTTGAATTCGCCGTAAGGGATTATGAGTGCGATTTGCAGGGCATCGTCAACAATGCAGTGTACCAGAATTACTACGAACATGCAAGGCATCAGTTCTTGCTTGGCAAGCAGATCGACTTCGCCAAATTACACAAGGAGGGAATCGACCTGATCGTCTCACGCGTAGAGATCGACTACAAATATTCGCTAAGAAGTGGGGATACTTTTCGGGTAACGGTTTCCACCAGGAGAGAGGGTCATCTGAGACTCATCTTTGAGCAGGAGATCTTCAAGCTTCCCGACAACAGACTGGTGTCGCGGGCCAAGGTCACAGGAGTCGGGCTGCGAAGGGGAAAGCCCATGAAACTTGATACGATTCCTGGTTTTGAAGTGTTGCTTTAGTTTTTGATCCACTCATCCAAAATCAAAAATCCAACCCTTCGACCAACGCATGGATCGTGTCGATTTTTTTTATTTACTTTTGGCTTGAAGTTCAAATCATCCTACCAAAACAATTAAAATTTTGATCCCATGTTAAGAAAAATCAGCCTGATCGGGACACTGGTACTGGTGTTATCCCTCCCAAACATTTCGAAAGCAATTGATTCAGCCAAACCCTTTCTGGGTCGTTGGGCACTATTTCTTCCTTCAGGAGCCGGTTGGCTGGAGCTCAAACAGATGGATGGTTACCTGGATGCCAGTCTGCTGTGGTATGGTGGCAGTGTCGAGCCTGTGACCAGTGTTTACATGGAAGGGGCAACGCTTGTTGTTACCCGTACCCGGAATATTGTCCGCACCACAGATGCAGCAGGAGCTGCAACCCGTTCGCACATCGTGAACACCCAATTTCGTTTCAGTTTTTTCGCCGACCAGCTGGTGGGTGAAGAGATTTCACCCGAAAAGGATGGAAGTTGCACCACCATGCGCTTTACAGGCAGAAAGATAGCAGACCTCCCGGTTGCTCCTGATCTCTCCAAAGTGGTGTATGGCAAGCCTGTCAAACTCCTCAACGGCAAAGACCTTACCGGCTGGAAATTGTTGGAGGAAGGCAAAGTGAACGGATGGTCTATCGTGGAAGGTGTACTCGTCAACGATCCGGCCCAAAAAGAGGGAAAACCCCATCTGCAATACGGCAATCTTTGTACAGTCGACAAATTCGAAGATTTCAACCTGAAGCTGCAGGTCAATGTTCCTGCAGGAAGCAACAGTGGGATTTACCTTCGCGGCATCTACGAAATTCAGGTATTGGACAGCTACGGCAAACCACTCGATCCACACAACATGGGCGCACTCTACAGCAGGATCACCCCATCCGAATCAGCCGAGAAACCTGCGGGAACCTGGCAGGATCTGGACATTACCCTCTGCGACAGGCATGTTACTGTTGTCCTGAATGGCAAGACCATCATCAACAACCAGCCTGTTTTGGGTTGTACCGGCGGCGCCATCACGCCCGATGAATTTATCCCCGGACCACTTTACCTGCAGGGCGATCATGGAAAAGTCTCTTACCGGAACATCGAGATCAAGCCGGTGTTGCACAAGTAAGGCCTGACTTCCTGGTGTCAAAGTCTTATAGAATTGCTGCCCAACCCTTCAGAATTCATTTGTATCACTTTAGAATCCATTCGACACCTTTCAGAGCTCATTTTTAACCCTTTAGAATCCATTTTTAACCTTTCAGAATTCATTCGTATCCCTTTAGAATCCATTTTTAACCCTTCAGAATTCATTCTACACCTTTCAGAATCCATTTTTAACCCTTTAGAATTCGTTTTACACCTTTTAGATTCAATTTTGTTGGGTCCAAATGGATCAACACACGATACAATTCGATGGATGACATTCAGGAGAGAAGGAGCTCTTTGAAGGATGATCGTTGTGGGGTAACAATTAGAGAACCTCACGCTTGGTGTGAGGTTCTCTTCGCAAATAGCTCCCATACGATTTTCCTTGGCCGCTTCTTCTTAAACGGCTGCAGGCACTGGTCTGTCACGCTTCTTGGCTCCAACAGACTTGTCGCTCCGCTTCACCTGTTTGGTCATTTGTGTAAAGGTGTAATCCTTCAGTTTGGCCTTGTCGGTCTGTTTGTAAAGGATCTTGCCAATTCTGCAGATTTCTGCCAACTGGTTGCTGAGATCGTTGAGCAGGCCCATGTTGTTTTGTACGATGGCGGCGCGGGACGAAACCAGCATGTATCTTTTGTTCCTGGCTTCGGCCAACAAGGCCGCTGCAGCATCAAATTTTGCGACCAGCTCTCCGGTTAGGCCCTTGGCCATCAGCTCCTTTTCGTATTTTTTGACATTTGAATCCACTGCCTGCAGGAGATTGAGTGCACGCTCCACATCACGCACCCGGGCACTTTTGCGCAGTTGCACCAGCCCAAAATCGGAAGAAGAGATGGGCACCTGTTCCATGGCCAGATTGAGGTAACCCTCCAGGTGGTTGATGTGCGTGATGAGGTCATCCATGATCACATAAGTCTGTTCGGTGATCACTTTCAGTTCAATCGTTTCAGATTTTGGATGAACCAACTCCTGTAAAATTTCGATTTTGGCTTTGAAATTGGCCAGGTAATGTGCATCAAACAGCGGAGAATAGGCAGCGAAATCGCTTAGGTCACGTGCCAGGTTGATGGCACCAAACCCGCATAACACGGGCAGTTCTTCGTCTTTGCAGTTAAAACTGCGGTTCATGTTCATCTTCATTTAAACTAATTTAAGGGGTTAATAATAAATGTATGAGAACTTTATCTACTTAAATTTACGGCATTTAAAGCACAAAAACGAATATACGGAGCGCTATTTTGGGGTACGGTCAATAGCGTCCCTCATGGACAATAATTTGCACTTCGTACCCGAACATTTTGGCTGCTGAAAAAGCACAACTCTCCCGACCCTTTTTGCTATATTTGATCTAGAATGAAAAACCTAACCAACCATGGCCCTCTTTCAAAAAACCGTTGAACACAAATACCTCAAACAGCTCGATGCTGATTTGATCCATTCGAAGTATCTGGAGTTTAAAAACTATTTCGGAAATCCTGAAATTCAGGCAAACATTCGGAACAGCAAGGAGGAGCAGTACCAGGAGGGTTTTCTTCGGGAGTTGTTCGTCAATATCCTGGGTTACAAACTAAATCCAACGGCCAGCTTCAACCTCACCACCGAATACAAGAACATCAAGGACAGCAAGAAAGCCGATGGCGCCATTGTCTTCAACGATGTGGTAAAGGCAGTGATTGAGCTGAAGGGTACCAACACCACCGATTTAAGCAAGATTGAAGCCCAGGCATTCGGCTACAAAAACAACCAACCCGATTGTGTGTATGTGATCACTTCCAACTTTGAGAAAATCCGCTTCTACATCGACAATGCCATCGAACACATCGAGTTCAATTTGTTTACCCTCTCCAAACCCAATTTCGATGTTCTCTACTTGTGCCTTTCGTTCGAGTCAATAAAAACTGGTCTGCCTAAAAAGGTAAAGGATGAGTCGCTGAGCCAGGAGGATGTCATTACCAAGAAACTGTACCAGGATTATTCGCTTTTCAAACGCGAGCTGCACCAAAACCTGGTCTCCCTGAATCCGCAATACGATTCACTGACGCTCTTCAAGAAATCGCAGAAGTTGTTGGACAGGTTGGAATCTTGGGACATTTACAATTGTTGTGGTTGTCAAAACTGTCCAACGAAAAAAAAGATAAAGGAGGCCAACTATGGATAAACAATACAACCCCGATGGCTTTATTCCCAAACACGGAGGTTACAAAAGTTTGATAACCTACCAAAAAGCCGAGATCATTTACGACGGCACCTACTATTTCTGTAAAAAATATTTCCACCCTTACGACCGTACCATCGACCAAATGGTACAAGCCGCCCGATCGGGCAAACAAAACATTGTGGAAGGGAGCATGGCTTCCGGCACTTCGAAAGAGATGGAAATCAAACTCACCAATGTAGCCAGGGCTTCATTGGAAGAGCTTTTGATGGATTACAAAGATTTTTTAAGAACCCGCAAGTTAAAAATCTGGGACAAGAAACATGCCTACTATCCGCATCTTACGAAACTTCTAACCACCCCCGAAGCTACCTATGAGACTTACCAAAAAGGGATCGAAAACACCGATCCGGAAGTATCGGCCAATGTGATGATCGGCTTAATCAATATAACCACCTTTTTACTCGCCCAACAGCTTAAAACATTGGAAAAAGATTTTTTGCTGGAAGGCGGCTTGAGGGAAAGGATGTCGCAGGCGAGGATTGAGATCAGGAGAAAACAAAAATAAACCGTTTGCAATGGAGTCCGCGAGCACGATGAATGAAACAAACCCACACAAACCTAAACCACAATGATCCATAATCTCCCTGCACAAACAGCTGAAAATGTGCGACTGACAAAAACGCTGGAGCAACTCAACCTGGAGTTCCTGGAGCTCTTTACCCAACACAAGGAGATGGTTGAGGATGAAGCAACGGTCCTCACTTCGCTTTACCTGGAGAAGCTTGGTCAAAGGCAGCTTGAATTGCTGCAGAAGCAAACCGAAGCAGCCAGGCTTAAGCTGAAGATGAACCTGGTACATGCGGCCATCAACAGAAATGAAAAACCTGACTTGAAGGAGATTGAGCGAATTTTGGATGAAAAGTTGCAGGCCTATTACTTACAGATCGTTGCCCAATCAACCGCCCTGGACCAGGCGCAAATGGTGCTTTCCAACCTGATCCCGCCGGAGGTGGCGCAAAAGCTGAAGGAGACTTTTCGGGTGCTCTGTAAAAGGCTTCATCCGGATCTCCATCCAAACCAGACCGAAGAGGAGAAGGATTTGTTCATCAAGGTGAAGGCCGCATACGATCTACAGCGGTTGCAGGATTTGCAGCAAATACTGCTCTACCTGGATGATACTACCCCCGAAAAACTCGCATTGGTTTCGGGCGAAGAGAAGAAGGAACGCATGGTGCATCTGAAATCCAGCATCATCGCCTTGAGGGACAAAATCGGGCAACTCCTTCAAAGTTTCCCGTTTACGGTGAAAGAGTTGATTTTTGACGGGGAGAAAATTGCGCTCAAACAAGCTGAATTGCAAGGTCAAATCCAGATCTTTGAAGAGGAGATCGCATACTATACCAACATCTTAGCCATAATGACCGATGAATGAATCCATACTTCCGGTAACTCCGGGATTGCTGGCACTGTTGAGTCAGCCGAATACAGGTATTTCTCCCTTCAAGCAGGAGATCTTCTTGCTGGAAATAGTGGTGGCAGGAACAAGCTTCTGCAAGGAAGCGGCCACCATCGAGCCTGCCATTCTCCCGGAGAAGATCTTAACCATGAAGCGGGAACCCAACAACCAGTACGATCAGTTTGCCATCGCCATCTATTGCGACAAGATCCGTCTCGGGTTTGTCCCGGCAGAGATGAATTTGGTCTGTTCCAGGCTGATGGATGCCGGAAAAATCATCTTTGGCAGGGTTGTCTCCAAAGGCTGGAAAAACAATTGGCTTAAAATCAATGCCAATATCTACATGGTTGAATAATCCATTGGTACGCGGTATTTTAGATTTTGAAAAGCAAGATTGTAGCCGGGACGAAATTGATAAACATATGAACAAGAAGGCCAATAAGAAAGCCCCTTTTGTAAGTCAGCCGTACATAGGATAAAATAAATCCAGTGCCAAGTTGTGGAAGGACCAGCAATGGAACGATTAAATAATGGGATGCTTTTACAATTTCAAAATTCCCAATGTGCCACAATCCGAAAGAAATGGCTGAGAACCAGACGACAAACCTAAAATACCTGACCCAAATGGCAAGAATTTCTTTTTCATATTTCGGACCAAAATAGGAAAAGACAACCAAGAGCAGCAAGAGAACCATAAAAACAGGAAGGTACGGGATAAAATAATGGATGACCACTGCAAACAGAATTGCGAAAATAATACTGATGTACTGAATCCTAAACACCAGGGGAAACCTGAAAATGAATTCCTCCATAACTGGTCCCACCAAGACAATCACCGCAAAAATACCCCAGCGACCAATTTTTAAGGAGGAAAGAAATTCCTCCAATTCATCCTTTGGCAAGGTAAAAAACAATCCCAGGAAGGAATGAATCAATCCATTGATCATGGTAAATAAAACAATAATAATCAGGAAGACCTTGAATGCTGTTTTCAACACAGGCGTCTCTTTCCCTTCCTCAGTAGTGTATCGCGGACGCTTTAGAAACTCGAAAAAATCGGTCAATTCAAACATATGTCAGAATTATGGTAAAGATCAATCTGAGAAAAGACAAGAAATTTGCTATCTAAATGTTGATAAAGGCAAATACGAACAATAAGCTAAATTTACACTTGTATGCAATGGTCTAATTACCTTCAATTTGCCTATCATTTTTGTACCACAAAAATCCAATTAAATTTCCTGTGATTAAGATATAAGGAAAATGTTGTACGTATTCAATGTATCCAAATAATTCCCCAAATGATACCTTATCTCCAGTAAGTATCCTTTTTAATGGAACATAGAAATCAAATAATAAAAAGTAAACTTACGGCAGTTCCCTCCAATTATGAAATGAAAAAACATTTATTTTTCTCCTGACAGAAAAAATAACAAAAACCTCCGGTTGGATGTTCAATCCGGTCATTCGGAAATTCTAAAGGAGGCTACGAAAAAAACAGAGCAATGCATACCTGCCCGAATTGGGAAAGTTGGGGATAGGGTAATTGAACACTCCATCCAAAGAAATGGTGATGAAGAAGAAGGAGGGAAATGGCCTTATCTGGCCACTGCCCGGACGATCTCGTCAATCTCTTTGGCGGCCTCCATCATCACAGTCTGGATGATTTCTGCCTGTCCGGTGGTAAAAATTTTGCCATTGACCGTGGCCACATAGATTTTGCCGTCGGATTTTTCATAGACCGAAATCCGGCAAGGCATCATCACAGAAACAATCCGCTCGTCACTCTTTTCGAGCATCACACCGGAGTACGAGGGTTTACAGATTTCAATGACCTTAACCGGCCGAACCGACTTTCCGGCTTTGGCCATGGATTGCTGAAGATCATGGACCGCCGGATTGGCCCAGTCGCGGTCTGTAGCAGCCGTAATCAACAATTCGACTGTTTCGTTGAAACCAAAAAGACTCTCCTTTTCAAAAATGGTGGGTTCTATTTGCATGGTTTGATAATGAATGAATGATTAATCTCGACATACGCTGGCATTTTTCAGAGCTGTCATCCGACCGACTAAGTTAATCCAATTCTTGTCCATTTCAACGAATTTCATCCTATTTCATACTATAATAATTTGTTTTTTAATGGTAGTATGGAATTCCATGTTGCCGAAATTATTATCAAGCTTCTGGATGTTGCGAAGCATTAGGTTCGTTTCATCAGGCAATTCTGTTGATTCTAATTTTCAGAGGCGCAGAGTTCTTTCTTTCCGGGGATTCGGACAAGCTTATACCTCAATTTCCAACGTGTTTCAAAATATATTGAAAAATTTTACACCATTATTTGGATATCTGAAAATATATATTCTATATTTGCACTGTATTAGTTATGTAGTACACTAAAACAATAAAACATACTACCATGATTCAAATTAACAACCTTGACTTTACCTATTCCAGACAGAAAGGGCTGTTTAAAGGTTTGTCTCTTCAACTTGAACCCGGTAGCATTACCGGACTATTGGGAAAGAACGGGGCTGGAAAAACCACCCTGCTAAAATTGATGGCCGGACTGTTGCACAGCAATTCCGGCGCCATCTCAGTGATGGGTCACGATCCAAAAAACAGAGCAGTCTCGATGCTAAACGATGTGTTCCTGGTACCGGAGGAGTTCTACTTTCCTGCCATCACCATTCAGGAATACCTTAAAGCATATGCTCCGTTTTATCCGCGATTTGACCACAAATTGTTTGTGCGACTCCTCGAAGAGTTTGAGCTGATGGCCGAAAATAACCTGCAGCGGCACTCGCACGGACAGAAGAAAAAATTCCTGATTGCCTTTGCCCTCTCCACCCGATGCCGCTTGCTCATACTGGATGAGCCAACCAATGGTCTCGACATCCCATCAAAATCGTTGTTCAGGAAGATACTTGCAGGATCCCTCGACGAAGACCAGTTGGTGATCATCTCTACCCACCAGGTAAAAGATGTGGAGAATTTGATCGACAAGATTCTTATCCTCGACAATGGAAAGATGATTTTCCAGCGAACCATAACGGAGATCTCTGAAAAAGTGTGTTTCGTTTCCGGAACTTCAGCTGAAATGGAAGGCTCCATTTACAGCGAAGCGGTACCAGGTGGATACCGGATGATGATGCAGAAAGACCATGCAGAAACGGAGGTCGATATCGAATTACTTTTTAATGCCATTACCAACGGGAAACAAATCGGATAACCCATGCAAACAAACAATTTATTTTCAACCGAGCGATTTGTGGCACTCTGCAAACAATCGCTGATAATCAACAAAAGAGTGATTTGGATTACGCTGGGCGGTTCTTCGGTCTTACTCTTCTTCCTGCTCTATTTCTTTCAGGCGAGCCAGCAATTCACCGATTGGACCAACGTGGATTACAGCGGCGTCTTCGCCTACATCTTTTTCCCGGCAGGAATCCTCTTTTCAGGTTTAGCCTTTCCAGCCTTCCGGACCAAGGAGAAAAGCATGGCTTACCTGATGCTGCCTGCCTCCCGAACCGAAAAATATCTCTTTGAAATTGTAACCAGGATTTTGCTATTCACAGTTGTCATTCCGCCCCTATTTTGGGTGGTGGCTAATCTGGAAGGAGTGGTTGTCCACAACTTTGTTCCTGAACTCGTCAACTACAAATTTTCGTTTGGCGAAGCCTGGTTAAAACTAAGAAGCCATGGCAATTTCGCAGGCTGGACGCTATTCGCGGTAGTACAAGGATGGCTATTCTTCCTGTTCCTCTTTTTTGCTGGAGCCAGCCATTTTTCAAAAATGCCGTTTCGCAAAACCTGGTTCTCACTTGGTGTCTTGTTTTTTGGTTACACTGCGTTCGTCATTCTGTTGGGCAAGGTGTTGGGTCTTCAAGGCATTGTAAATATCCGGTTGTTCTTTTTCAAAACGGATAATTCTGCTATCGCTGCCTTATCCATCTTGTTAACTGTGATCAATCTAAGTCTGCTGACCATTACCTGGTACAGGCTAAAAGAAAAGGAGGCCTAAGTATGGAATTCAAAAACAGCAAAGGAATCTTTCTTCAGATTGCCGACAGCATTTCGGAGAAAGTGATGGAAGGTACATACCCTCTCGGAGAAAAAATACCATCGGTACGCGATCTTGCTACCGAGATGGGTGTCAATCCCAACACGGTCATGCGCACCTACAGCGAACTGCAGGCCCGAGGCATCATCGACAACAAACGGGGTGTTGGATTCTATGTCAGTAGTGAAGCCGTAAGCATCATCCACCAATGGAAGAAAAAAGAATTTTTGGAAGTTGAATTGCCCTTGATTGTGCGTCAAACCAAAATGCTCGGCATCACTTTTGCGGAACTACAACCCTATTTCGAATCAACAAATAACCAGAATTCAAATGAAAACTAGTAAAATTATCTTTATATCTCTCCTATCTACCATCACCCTGCTTATTCTGGCTGCTGCCATTATTATTCGTATCAGCGGCCACAAGAATGGTGGCAGCCGGTCCGATTTTAAAATGAGCAAGCAGACCCTCCCGTCATTCAAGGTGCTTCGAATAAACAACAGCATGAACATCACCCTTATCAGGAAAGACTCATCCTACCTGGAGGTAACCTGTCTCAAGGATTCGATCCTTCCCAACTTGAAATACATCCTCTTGGGAGACACATTGATGGTAAGTGATTTTGAGAATTCGGATCATCAGAATACGTCGGTAAAGATTTTTGCAACGGATTCGCTCAAGAAGATCCAATTATTCAATACCACGTTAAGTACAGAACGGTTGGGGATGGGGAAACTGGTTTTTGAACTTGATCAGAGTAATCTGGATCTCAACCAGGATCTGCTTATGAAGCTCCCGATCAGTGCGATTGAGCTGGTTGCCAATCATCACTCGCAAATCAAAGCCTCAGAGTTTAGCATAGATTCACTGACCCTGCAACTACGTGATTCGCAGGCCTACCTTGATCTTTTGGTAAAAAATATACGCGGCACCTTGTCGGATAGTTCCGTCATTCGTGTACGGCAACCACAAGAGATTTCCCTCAGGAAGGATGCAACCAGCACAATCAATGTGTTTGATTAGCAATTCAGTTCCGAAAGGTTACCAATAGCCACCAAGAAACAAAGGTTTCACAAAGGAGAAGATTCAAATTTATCTCTTCGTGCAGTCTTTGTCTCCTAGTGGCCAAAGTGGTTTTCAGGAATCAATCCAACTCCTTCGCAATAGAGATAGCAGCAATCGTTCCATCCGCCACGGCTGTGGTGATCTGACGGTATTTCTTGCTGATGACATCTCCAACCGCATAAATGTTCGGAATGGAGGTGCGCATCTCCTCATCTGTCCGGATGTATCCCCATTGGTCCAGTTCCAGCTTGTCGGTAAAAAGTCCAAGGTTCGGTTTCATACCAATAAAAATGAAGACGCCATCGGCTTCAATAGTCTTGGTCTCCTTGGTGAGTAGATCCTCCATTTCCACAATCATCCGGTCTCCTATTTTTTGGAAAGACCTTGGTTCGTGCAAAAATACCGGTTGTATCTTCGGGTTTGCCAACAGTTTGTCTACAGCAGTTTTGTTGGCAGTAAAGGCAGCAAACTGATGGATCATGGTTACTTTGGAAGCAAATTTGGAGATAAAATCGCTTTCTTCAACGGCAGAATTACCACCACCGATTACGATCACCTCTTTGTCGCCAAAATATTTGGCATCACAGGTAGCGCAATAGGAGATTCCTTTGCCTTTCAGCTCACGTTCCCCTTTGGCACCCGTAAGGTTAGGGGTCGTTCCGGTGGCGATGATGATTTTCTTGGCATGGATGGTTTCCATCCCGTCTATGACCACGGTCTTGTTCACCAGGTCAACCTTCGTTACATCGACAGCAACCTTGAAAATAGTGCCACACAACTTGGTCTGCTCCGACATGTTGTGCGAAAGCATGTAGCCTGCCTGCGGATCAATAAATCCAGGATAGTTTGACACTTCGTGGGTAGTGGAAACATGTCCGCCAGGCAGGGAAATATCCACCAGCACAGTATTTACTTTCGCCTGACACAGATACAATCCGGCCGTCAATCCACCCGGTCCGCCACCAAGAATGATCACATCATATTCTGAAACAATGGGTTTTATTTTGGCAACAATCTCTTTTACTTTTGAGTCAGGAAGCAAGACATTCAGATTTTTGATGATATCGCTTCGCTTGATGCCACCCGCCAATCTCTCTGTGACCTCTTTCCCTTCGTCAAAAAAGAGCAAAGTGGGAGATGATTTTACCCCCAATTTGTCAGACAGTTCGCGGTTTGCCTGACGATACATCTTTAGAAATTTGATCTCGTGGCCATACATGCCCGCCAATGACTCAAATTTGGGAGCAACCGCCTCGCAGGGCGGACATTCGGTGGAATAAAAATCCAGGACTACTTTCCCACCTTTTAATACTTCTTGTTCAAATTCTGAACTGCTAATCTCTTTCATCGGTATGTAATTTGTTTTTTAATTGCCAGATAGAAATCGCAACGGGTGATCATCACATTCGTTGGTGATTTCCAAGCTTGCTCATTTCATCGTTTCGCTTTCACGCTCCACTTCTCCCCCAAAGTAAGCCTGGAACCCAATCTCTAACAACGCTTTGACCGGCCGGCAATCGGGAGAGAGAATTGAGCCATTTTTGTTCCTGGCAACCGAGCCACAGCCTCCACCGCAAGCCAGTTGTACGGAACAGTCTTTACATTCTTCGATGGAAGTGACATCTCGTGAAGTCCATTGGCGGATCATCTCCACATTTTTTGTCACTTCGGGATAGAATGTCCCCAATGCCTCTTCCTCCTTGCCAACAGTCGCAGTACAGGAATAGATTCGGCCTGTATAGTCGAAAGCCCATTCCGACTTGCAGGCCGGACAGGCATCGAACAACGGATCGGGCAATTGACCATGTTCAGAAAGATATTTGGCTACCGAATAGGAGGGTTTGTAGAACTCCAGAATGTGCGGATGCAATTCCGTCAGCTCAAATATCTTTTGGAAGAGAGAGATCCTGGTAAACAATTGATCAGGAGTCGACTGACAGTGGTGCAATTCATAGTTCCTGCCTATTTGGGTCTTGAACAGAGGATGGGAAGTCCAACCCTTTTCGATGGCAAATGAGGCCAGTTCAGGAAGATTTCCGATATTTTGCTTGTCGATGACCATGCGCATGTTGACTGGAAAACCGGCAGCCAGAGCGGCATCAATGCCACGAACGATGGGGTCGAAGGTGGGTGAACCACCTTTCAGGAAACGGCGTTGATCGTGGATGTTTTTGGTACCATCGAGTGTAATCTGGATTTCCCGGATCTTCCCTTGAGCGAGCAGATCGATGTAATTTTCGAGGTAGTAGCCATTGGTTACCACACAGATATCTATCCCTGCCTCGTTGGAATTCTTTACCATCGAGGCGATCAGGCCGCGTTGATGGGGGGTATTCAGCAGTGGTTCACCACCAAAGATTGTGAGGTATTTTCTGCGGTCGGGGAGTTCTTTCCTGATGTATGCAAAAAAAGCTTCAATAAGTTCGGGAGTCGCCGTCTGGTTTGGATTGGTATATTCATCCTGGTAACAATAGCTGCAGCTGAAATTGCAGCTGTAGTTTGGCACAAAGAAGAGTTGAACCTCCTCATCATCCCGTTGATCAACGAAATCGAAATAACTGTTTCGATACCTCTTTTTCTCATTTTCAGGGGTAATCAGGTAACCGTTTTCCGAAAAATTCAGCATCAATTCCGGATCTTCCGGTTGAACGGAATCTGCATTGGTTAAGGCAACAAACTCCTCTTTTGTCAGAAGATCGGCATTCCCGCTTAGCAGATTCACCACGAAATAGCGCTCTGATCCGGCTACCTTAGAAACGATATTGTGTTTTGATTTTATCATCATTCAATTTTTAAACAAGTCTGACAGCAGTTACCTGCCGTCAGCTTGTTCATGAACTTTAGTCGTGGCATCCCACAACCGATTTGGAAGTCTTGGCACAGCATTGGGCTATGACCACGCTTTTCTGCGCTTCCCGCTTTTTAACCAAACTTTTCATTTAAAAATCATTTAATGAATGAATTACTACTTATATATTTGCTTAGAAAAGCCTATTTTAAACTGCAGCCGCAGGATTTCTGCCTCGGTCTTTCACCCGCTACCGTGAAGCTGCAAACTTCAACCTTGCCTTTTGAATAAGGTTTTGATTCTTCCAGAATCGTGATGGACCCGAATCCTGATAAGGATAAAGTCTCCAGATACTCAGACCTGGTTACTGAACCCGCCCAACATTCAGAGACTGCCACAGGATCCGTTCTATATTCTTCAGGAACTTGGGTTGTTGCATAGATGTCGCTCACCACAAAACGGCCACCCTGTTTGAGTATTCTGAAGATTTCATGCCAAACAGCCGTTTTGTCTGTTGCATGGTTGATGGTGCAATTTGAAACCACCAAATCGGCAGTCTCATCCGGAAGATCAAGCTTCTCCAGTTCGCTGTGAATAAATTTAACATTGGTGACATCAAATTTCATCGCATTCATTCTGGCCGTTTCCAACATGCCATCTGAAATATCAATTCCATAGGCGAACCCATCATCACCAGCCTGCTCTGCCATCCTCAATACATCAGTTCCCCTCCCACTGCCGAGATCTACGCAAATTTCTCCAGGCTGAACTTTTGAAAAATTGAGCGCCCCTCCACAGGAAAGACAACATTCTGTTTTCGCCAACTGACTGTATCTAAGATTTATGCTTGAGTAATCCATGTGTGTTTTACAATATTTTACCTCCTCCATCGTCAACTGCTAAGTTCGTCATTATCGAACTGCCGGTACAAAAATAGAAAAAATTATTTTAAATCGCATTAGTATCACTTAAATCTTTTTATTATCACTATTTTTGCACCATGAAGAATTTTTTCGCAGACAATCTGACCCAGGAAGAACTTAATTTGCTGTTTCATAGCGATGAGAAGTGTCTCGAATTTATTGCTTCCATGAAATGGGGTGAAGGATTTGAATGCAGAAAGTGCGGAAATACCAATTTTTGCATCGGAAAAACTCCTTTTTCGAGAAGGTGCACCAAATGTAAAGCGGAGGAATCCGCTACTGTTGGAACTATTTTTCACAATTGCAAATTCCCAATAAGCAAGGCATTTTACATTGCATTTCAGGTTTGTAAAGGGAATGAATCCATTTCAACCTACGAGTTTGCCCGAAGGCTTACTTTGCGCCAGATGACCTGCTGGAATTTCAAATCCAAAATAAGTTCTGCAATCCAGGCCCTAAACCAGCTTCCGGAGAACCAAAGGGAAGATGTGAGAAAGCTTTTTACTTATGAGGAAGTGACTAAAGTGATCTAAAGTGACCAAAGTTTGGGAGGTCGGAATGATGGACATATGCCACAAGCTATTCATTCATGAGACATTCCAACTTGAAATAGCTCTATGAACATAGTTATCTATTTTCATTTTTTCGACTATTTGTCCTATTTTTTAAAATAATCAAAAAAATAACAAATTCCTAACATTTGTCATTCAATGTTAACCTTATATTTCTTTAGTTTTGGAAGTTGAAGCAATTACAACAAATGATTCCGTTCCAGGAATGTCTTCCGGTTTAAACTGCTTTGACTAACTAAATACCTGAGAAACTTATGATTACGCACGAAGAAATTTGCAGTGTTCATTCGATGACAGAGGCTGAAAAGTACAGGTTGCTGGAGCAGGTGATGAATGACTATGATTGCAAAGAGAGCAACCTGATACAGATCCTGCACATGGGGCAAGCCATCTTTGGATATTTATCCCCTGAGGTACAATCATTTATAGCCGAAAAATTAGACATCCCCAATTCAAAAGTGAACAGTGTGCTCACTTTTTATTCTTTTTTCTCCACCAAGCCAAAAGGCAAATACACGGTAAGTATCTGTTTGGGAACAGCTTGTTACGTCAGGGGGGGAAAGGAGGTCGTCAACAAATTGAAAGAGGTGCTTTCGATTGATGTTGGTGAAACAACGGAGGACAAAATATTCTCGCTGCAGGTGATGCGGTGCATCGGAGCGTGCGGGTTGGCGCCAGCCATGACCATCAACGACAAAGTATACAAGCAGGTAAATCCCAATAAATTGCATCGGATTTTAGGCATGTTGAAGTAAATCTTTCTCCACCTTAATTTAAGAACGGTTAACCAAATTCCTCTCAACTTATGTATATCAAATCTCTGAAAAATCTGACAAGCATAAAGAGTACTTTTCAGAAGCAGGAATCACAATATCAATTTGTTGCACACATTTGTTACGCAGCAGGGTGCCTCTCATCCGATTGCCGCGAGGTGAAGGATGCTCTGGTAAAAGCTTTGGAACATGAGAAATTGACAGAAAAAGTAAAGATCAACCGGACAGGTTGCATGGGTGCCTGTTCGCTGGGGCCAACCTTGATCATCAATCCAGGACAGACACTTTACTGCAATCTGAAACCTTCAGACATGCCCCACATTGTTAAAGAGCATATCAAGAAAGGGAAGGTTGCCACCAGATTTTGCTACAAGGATCCTGATACGGGCAAAGAGATTCCCAACATGCAGGAGATCAATTTCTTCAAGCATCAGAAGAAGATAGTCCTCCGGAATTGCGGCACCATTGATTTTGGTTCCCTTGAGGAGTACATAGCCCATGATGGCTATTTCGCACTTTGCAAAGCCATTACGAAGATGACTCCGTCGGAGGTTTCAGATGAGGTGAAAAAATCCGGGATGCGTGGCAGAGGAGGCGGAGGATTTCCAACAGGCTTAAAATGGGAGATGGCTTCCAAAGTCGAAAGTGACCAAAAATACATCATTTGCAACGCCGATGAAGGAGATCCGGGGGCCTTTATGGACCGTAGCCTTCTCGAAGGAGATGCCCATGCCGTGATTGAAGGAATGATCATTGGCGGCTATGCGGTGGGAGCTTCCAAGGGGATCGTCTACATTCGGGCTGAATATCCGATTGCCATTGAGCGTTTGACCATCGCCCTCAAAGCCGCACAAGCCAAAGGATTGCTTGGAACAAATCTATTTTCTTCAGGATTTGATTTTGACATAGAAATCCGGATTGGCGCCGGAGCCTTCGTCTGTGGAGAGGAGACAGCCCTCATGGCTTCTGTCGAAGGCCGCAGGGGCGAGCCTACCCAAAAGCCTCCCTTTCCCGTCCAGTGCGGGTTGTATGGCAAACCCACTGTCATCAACAATGTGGAGACATTTGGAAGTATTGCCCCCATCATCCTTCATGGTGCCGAATGGTTTGCTTCCATTGGAACTGAAAAGAGCAAGGGAACCAAGGTCTTTGCACTGGCAGGCGACATCCGCATGAAAGGGCTGATCGAAGTTCCCATGGGCATCTCGCTCGGAAAGATTCTCTTCGACATTGGCGGTGGTATCCCGAAAAATAAAAATTTTAAAGTGGCTCAGACTGGTGGTCCTTCGGGAGGTTGCCTAACCGCTGAGCATCTCAATACGCCAATAGATTATGATTCACTGATCAAGCATGGAGCCATCATGGGATCGGGAGGACTGATCAGTGCAGATGAAGACACCTGCATGGTGGATATGGCCCGGTTTTTCATGGATTTTGTACAGGAAGAATCTTGCGGAAAATGTACTCCCTGTCGTCTGGGAACCAAAAGAATGTTGGAAATTTTGGAACGCATCACGACAGGAAAAGGAGAGGCAGGGGATGTCGAAAAACTGATCGAATTGGGTACATCCATCAAGGAATCTGCGATTTGTGGTCTCGGACAAACGGCAGCCAATCCGGTGCTTAGTACCATCAAATATTTCAGACACGAATACGACGAACACATAGAAAAGAAACATTGCCGCTCGGGTGTCTGCAGCGAATTGTTCATTTCACCATGTCAGAATGCCTGCCCGGCAGGAGTGAACGTTCCGGGATACATCGCACTCATCGCTGCCGGAAGGGTCAAGGATGCCTACAACCTGATTCGTCAGGACAATCCATTTCCCTCCATCTGCGGAAGGGTCTGCACCCATCCCTGCGAGAGCAAGTGCCGGCGTGCTTCGCTGGACGAGTCGATCGCTATTGCCGATTTGAAGAGGTATGCTGCCGATTATGTGCTTAACTCGGATGAACCCTACATGAACCTGATGTTTCAGAAGAATGGCAAATCAGTTGGGATTATTGGAGCCGGACCCTCCGGGCTGACCTGTGGTTATTATCTTTCACGTCTCGGTTATACAGTTGATATTTATGAAGAAAAAGCTGTGGCAGGAGGGATTCTTGCCTATGGAATTCCAGAATACAGACAACCGAAGGATGTGCTGAAGAAGGAGATTGACTCGATCATTCAATCGGGTATCAACATTATTTACAACACAAAAGTCGGTGACCATGTTACATTCGCTGAACTGAAGGCAAAATATGGTGCCATTTACATTGCCACAGGAACCCAGCTCTCCCGCAAAATTGGAATTGAGGGAGAAGAGAAAGAGGGTATTTACCACGGTCTCGACTTTCTAAAGGATATTAACCTTAACAAGAAAGTAACTGTCAAAGGCGTTGTTGCTGTAATTGGAGGTGGCAACACTGCGCTTGATGCTGCCAGGTCTGCCTTGCGCCTTGGCGCCGAAAAAGTGCACATTCTTTACCGCCGCACACGTGACGAAATGCCAGCCGATCGCCGGGAGATCCAGGATGCTCTCGACGAAGGTATTATTCTGCACGAATTGGTTGCCCCGGTCAGGTTTCTTGGAAACGGAAATGTTCGCCAGATCGAATGCATGAAAATGGAGCCCGGCGAATTTGGGAAAGATGGCAGAAGAATCCCTGTTAAGCAACCAGATTCCCTTTTCACCCTCAACATCGACATGGCCATCCCGGCAGTCAGTCAATATTCGGATCTCCCATTTGTGACAAAAAAAGACGTTGAACTTACCGACTGGGGAACCTTTGTTGTTGACAGTACCACGCAGATGACGACCCAAAAGGGGGTCTTTGCCGGCGGGGATGTTGCCAGAGGTTCTGATGTGGTCATTACCGCCATCGCAGATGGGAAAGTTGCAGCAAAATCAATAGACAAATACCTTGGCGGGAAAGGCGTTCTCAATTCAGGAGAGCCCATCGAATTGCCCAACATGCGGCCCGACGAAGCCAATACCATCGAACATGAGCGCTTTCCAATGAGGTACCTGGATGATGAGAAACGACGTAACAGTTTCGATGAAGTGGCGCAGGGTTTCCACAAACTCAATGCCATCGCCGAAGCCATGCGTTGTCTGCAATGTTCTAAACACTAACCAGCAAATTTTTCAATTATGTCACTTGTAACACTTACCATCAACAATAAAAGCATCCAGGCCGAAGAGGGAATGACGATCTTCGAAGCAGCGAAACACAACAATATTCTGATTCCCCATTTTTGTTACTTGGAAAATGTTCATCAGATTGGATCATGCAGAATTTGTGTTGTCGAAGTTGAAGGAGCCAGGAATCTAATGGCTTCTTGTGTCACGGAAGTCAAAGAGGGCATGGTTATTCAGACGAACACAGCCAAGGTAAGAAAAGTCAGGAAGGTGCTCTATGAATTGATACTCTCCGACCACCCCAAAAATTGTCTGGGATGTCACCGCAACCAAAACTGCGAACTGCAGGATCTCGGAGAGCAGATTCAGATTGACGGGTTCAGGTTTGAAGGGGTAAAATCCAAAGATGTGGTAGACAGTACAAGCCCTTCCATTGTGCGCGACAGCTCCAAATGCATTCTTTGCCGTCGTTGCATCACCGTTTGCAATGAAATTCAGGGAGTAGGAGTCATGAATGCCCATCACAGGGGCTTTGCCACCTTCATTGGTCCCTCCGAAGATGAATCCCTTGGCCAATCCATCTGCACCAACTGTGGCCAGTGCATTGTGGTGTGTCCGGTAGGGGCCTTGAAAGAAAAGGATTCAACCCAGCAAGTATGGGAGGCCTTGCTGGATAAAACCAAGACTGTGGTCGTGCAAACAGCACCTGCCGTGCGCGCTGCCCTGGGAGAAAAATTTGGCTTTGCACCCGGAACCCTTGTAACCGGCAAAATGGCCTCCTCGCTGCATGAATTAGGGTTCAACTATGTCTTTGACACCAATTTTGCTGCCGACTTAACCATCATGGAAGAGGGTTCGGAGTTTCTTTCAAGGGTAAACGATCAGCTCAATAGCACCAAAGGTGCAGTGTTACCCATGATCACCAGTTGCAGTCCGGGATGGATCAAATTTGTGGAACATCAGTACCCTGACCATTTGGGTCATCTGTCGAGCTGTAAATCACCGCACATGATGCTCGGGGCGTTGGTCAAAACTTATTTTGCAGAAAAGATCCAAGTCGATCCGAAAGATATTTTTGTGGTCTCGGTGATGCCTTGTACTGCCAAGAAATTTGAGATTACGCGACCCGAAATGGAGTCACACGGATTCAGGGATGTTGACGCAGTCTTGACCACCCGCGAACTGGCCAGAATGATCAAGGATGCAGGCATTGATTTTGCTGAGTTGCCGGACAAAGAATTCGACTCCCCACTGGGACTCTCATCAGGAGCTGCCGACATATTTGGCACTACCGGTGGCGTCATGGAGGCGGCTATCCGCACAGTTTATGAATTGGTAACAGGGCGTGAATTGCCAATGGAGGAACTTCATGTGAAACCACTTGTTGGTTTGAAGCAGATCAAAACAGCAGACTTGACCATAGAAAATGCCCTGGAACCCTACGCTTTTTTGAACGGAGTCACAGTTAAAGTAGCTGTCACCAGTGGATTAAGAGGAGCTTCAAAGTTAATGGAAGAAATTCGTCTTGGGAAAAGTCCCTACCATTTTATCGAAGTGATGGGGTGTCCCGGCGGATGTATCAGCGGTGGCGGTCAACCGCGCCCCGTCAATGATGCAGTTCGAATGAAACGTCTTGAGGCAATCTACCGTGAAGATGAAGGGAAAATTCTGCGCAAATCACATTTGAACGAAGATATATCAACTTTGTACAAAGAGTTTCTGGGTCATCCCCTGGGACATCTTTCGCATGAGTTGCTTCACACAACCTATGTCAAAAGAGACAAGAATCGATTGACTTCCGGCAAGTAATTTTTAAGCTTTCAATTTCCAGTCGGCCCCCTCTTTGGTGTCTTTGATTTCAAAACCCAAAGCAGCAAGGCGGTCGCGGATCTGGTCGGAGGTTGCCCAATCCTTTTTAGCTTTGGCTTCTTGCCTTAATGTGAGCAAAAGCGCTACAACCTGTCCAAGGAGTTCGCCATTCCCATTTTCGAGGCTATCGCCGGATGGCTGTAATCCAAGCACATCGTACACCAATTGGGAATAAAGCTGGTGAAGTATTTTGAGATCACCTACCGTGATGGTCATGTTGCCATCATTGACTGAGTTGATCATTTTTGCTCCGTCAAAAAGATGCGCGATCAGAATGGGACTGTTGAGGTCATCGTTCAGGGCATCGTAGCAATCGGCTTTCAGTTTTGAAACGTCAAAGGATGAAACATCAGCCGTCTTCAGGTTTTCAAGCAATGCCATGGCATTCATCAATCGCTCGAACCCTTTCTCTGCAGCCTGCAGTGCCTCGTTCGAGAAATCGAGTGGACTGCGGTAATGCGCCTGCAGCATAAAGAATCGAATGGTCATCGGGTTGTAGGCTTTCTCCAAAAGGGGATGGCTCCCGGTAAAGAACTCATCCAACTGAATGAAATTGCCCAGTGATTTGCCCATCTTCTGGCCATTGATAGTGATCATGTTGTTGTGAATCCAATAGTTGACTGTTGCGTGGCCAAAGCAGGCTACCCCTTGGGCAATTTCCGCCTCATGGTGCGGGAAGAGTAGATCAAGCCCACCTCCATGAATGTCAAACCGCTCACCAAGGTATTTGGTGCTCATGGCCGTACATTCGGTGTGCCATCCAGGGAAGCCTGTCCCCCAGGGAGACGGCCAGCGCATGATGTGCTCTGGCAGTGCGCTTTTCCACAATGCAAAATCAAGACCCGATCTCTTCTCATTTTGACCATCCAGGTCTCTGGTATTGGTATAAAGGTCTTCTATTTTCCTACCAGAAAGAATGCCATACGGATGTTTTTTGGCATACGCTTCTACATCAAAATAGACAGAACCATTGGTTTCGTAAGCAAATCCGGCATCTAACATCTTTCTGACCGCTTCAATCTGTTCGATGATATGACCGGAGGCGGTTGGCTCTATACTGGGAGGAAGCACATTGAGCTGACCCATATTTTTGCGGTAGCTGTTGGTGTAAATCTGGACGATCTCCATGGGTTCAAGCTCCTCCACTTTGGCCTTTTTGGCAACTTTGTCTTCACCTTCATCTGCATCGTTAACGAGGTGTCCCACATCAGTGATATTTCTAACGTACCTTACTTTGTATCCGATGTGCTGCAAATAGCGGAAAAGCAGATCGAAGGTGATGGCCGGACGGGCATGCCCCAAATGCGCATTGCCATAGACCGTTGGACCGCATACATACATCCCGGCATGGTCCTCGTGAATGGGAACAAAAAGCTCCTTTTTGCGGGTCAGGGTGTTGTACAGGGTTAATTTTTCCATGGTCTTTTAATAAGGAGATCCAAGCGCAAAATTAGTATTTATTGGTTAAAATCAGATGTCTATCTGCAATCTTGTATGAATTTAGGAATATTGTCTGAATCAATCTGGTAACAAATAATTGAAAAACGTGTACCAATTTGGTACTTTTTGACTTATCTTTGAATTGTATTATCAAAGTAAAATTATGTTAGTCATTAGCAGCAGGGAGTTCCGTGAAAATCAGAAGAAATACTTTGATTTGATAGATCAGCAAGAGCAGGTCATTGTTCAACGCGGGAAGAATAAATCCTATGCGCTTGTTCCAATCGACGAAACGGTAAAGTATTTTTCTGAACCAGAGATAAGGTTACGACTGGATCGCTCTATTGAAGAAGCGAAACGGGGAAAATTGGATTCTTTTGCAAAAGCTGAAAGATCTCTTTCTGGAATTAGTCGAACATCCTAAGAAAGGAACCGGAAAACCTGGGTAATTGGAATACAGGCATACGAATTGTTGGTCTATAAAAATTAACGCCATACACAGGTTGGTTTATCTGATTGAAGAAAAAATTATAACGGTTATCATCCTGCAAGCAAAAGGTCATTATGCTGATAAATAATAAAAAATACCATGCTATGAAGCACTTGTTAAAGAAGTCCTGTCTGCTACTTGCCATCGCAGCCATCTCATCCTGCTCTTTGTCCCAAAACAGACCGGTACCCGAAGGCCCCATGGTACTGATTAAAACCAAATATGGCGACATGAAAGTGGTTCTTTACAATGAAACGCCACTGCACCGCGATAACTTCATGAAGCTCACCAAAGAGGGCATCTTTGACAGTCTGATTTTTCACCGCGTGATCAAGGGATTTATGGTCCAGGGTGGTGATCCACAGTCTAAAAGAGCCACCAAAGACCAGCTGCTCGGAGACGGAGATTTGAATTACACAGTTCCTGCAGAGATCGTTACCGGAATAATCCACAAGAAGGGGGTGATTGCTGCAGCTAGAAATGGAGATGAAGAAAATCCCCAAAGACGTTCTTCTGCGACCCAATTTTACCTGGCTCAGGGGAAAGTTTACAAACTCGACGACCTTCCGGCTCTCGAACAAAACTTGAACAGCAGGGCAGCGGAAACTCTTTTTCTGAAGATGAAAGCTGAGAAAATAGACACCTTGATGCTGTTTCAGATGGCCAGAAACCAGGAGGGATACGACAAGCTTCTTGCAAAGCTAAAGCAAAAAGCCACTCATTACTACGACATCAATCCGCTAAAACTGACGAAACAACAGATTGAAACTTATACGACCCTGGGTGGCATACCCCATCTGGATGGTGCCTACACTGTTTTTGGTGAAGTTCTGGATGGGCTTGCAGTAATTGATTCCATTGCTGCCCAACCAACTGGCGCCAACAACCGCCCTCTGGAAAATATCAGGATGAAAATTGAGGTGATCAGGGAGTAATGGTTTCCACATTGAATCCAACCTTTTGAAGATCCTCATAAAAGGAGGGATACGATTTGGTTATGACCATGGCATCTTCAATGCAGATGGAATCACCGCAAAAGGCAACCGAGGCAAAGGCCATGGCCATCCGGTGGTCGTGGTAGGTTGCGATGGTGGGATCTTTTTGAACCATTGTCTCAGTGAGCTTGCCGTCCCATGCCAATTCTCCATCTGCAGGCTCCGTGAGGAGGACACCCAATTTGGAACACTCCTTCATTAAGGCAGCTATCCGGTCGGTCTCTTTGATTTTCAGGGTCTTCAAACCCGTAAAATGAAAGGGCAACTGCTTCCCAATGGCCAATACAACGAAAGTTTGGGCCACATCGGGATTTTCCATGAAACTCAAATTGAGTTTTTTGATACCCGGCTCTTTGACTTTGGTAAGTCTTACGGAATCAACATCCTGCCGTGATTTTATTCCAAAATATTTTTCAAACCAGGATGCCAGAATGGAATCTCCCTGAAGACTGTTCAATGACAATCCTTTCAAATGCAGATCACAATGGTCGGATAATGCTGCCATGGCATACCAATAGGAAGCACCCGACCAGTCGGCCTCAACAGAATAGGAGACCGGTTTGTAATTCTGTGCTTCTACCCGAATTTCATTACCATCCCACCGGTATTTGATGCCGAATTTTTTCATCAATTGCAGGGTCATTTCGATGTAGGACCGAGAGGTAACCTGGTTTTTCAATCTGAGGGTCAAACCTCCCCGGACTGTGGGTGCAATCATCAGCAAGGCAGAAATATACTGGCTGCTGATACTCCCGTCCAATTCAATGACACCCCCTTTGAGCGCTGTTCCTGTGATTTTTAAAGGTGGAAAACCTTCGTTTCCGGTATATTCTATTTGAGCACCCAATTGGCGCAAGGCATCTACCAATATGGAGATGGGTCGTTGCTGCATTCTTTCGGAGCCAGTAAGAACCCATTCTCCCACTATCTTGGAAAGATAGGCTGTCAGGAAGCGCATGGCCGTACCCGCGTGGCCAATGTCAAAGCGGTTGGAATTGGATTGCAGCACCCGGTTCATCACCACAGAGTCGTCGCAATCGGACAGGTTCTTAACAGGAAGGTCAGAATAGCTCAATGCATTAATAATCAGCACCCTGTTGCTAATGCTCTTGGAAGAAGGAAGTATAATTTCTCCAGTTAGCGTAGAATCTGGCTTGGTAAGAAGGATTTTCATGGGCTTAGGCTTTGTTCAACGCTACAAAATAGTCCAATGCCTCAAAGATCTGCTCTTTGCTGCAATTCTGGTTGATCTCTACCTTGCCCACCGAAGGAATCAAGGTAAAATTGATTCTTTTGCCTTCATTTTTCTTGTCGTGACCCATCCATTCATACAGTGCATCGAAATCACTGCGAGAAATGTCGAATCCTCCATATACCGTCAGAAGCCACTGTGAAAAATCGTGAAGAATCTCCCCGGGGAAACCGCAGATCTTATGGGAAAGGTAAAGTTCTGCCAACATCCCAAAAGCAATGGCATGACCATGCAACAAAGGCTTCGAACGACTGAACGAATAGCTTTCAAATGCATGACCCACTGTGTGGCCAAAATTCAGGGCCTTTCGAATATTTTTCTCGTTGGGATCCTTCTCTACAAAATATTCCTTGATGGCTACCGAATGGGCAATCATCTCCTGCAGGAGGGAATAGTCAGGGCTTTCCAGATCAAATTGCCGCAACTCATTCAGGTGATCCTCCGAATGAATCAATCCATGCTTGATCATCTCTGCATAGCCTGAGATAAAATTATGGTGGTCGATGGTAACCAGAAACCGGGTATCTATGATGACCTGGATCGGCTGATTGATTACGCCAATTTCGTTTTTTAGTCCGTTGAAATTAAACCCTGTTTTGCCCCCAACGGAAGCATCCACCTGTGCCAGCAGCGTTGTTGGTAGGTTGATAAATTCCAAACCGCGTTTGAAGGTTGAAGCGGCAAAGCTACCGAGGTCTGTCACCATTCCCCCACCAAGGTTAACGACGAGTGATTTTCTGTCGGCTCCGTTTTGACTCAGAAAATACCAGATCTTCTCCACCGATGACAATGATTTGTTCTCTTCTCCAAACGGAATAACGATCCTTTTAAATTTTTCAATTCCGGGGACATCACTCAAAAGCGGCAAACAATAACGTTCGCTGTGATGATCCATGACCAGAAAGCGCTTGTCATCCGGGAAAGAAGCCATGGTGGAACAAAGTATCTTTTCGAGCTGTTCGGTTACCACGACGGAATTAGATTGAGCCATATTGGAGGGATCTTCGGTTCTTTGGATGCAAAGGTATAAGAAATTTATTTCCGCGCTAACTCTGCAATGCCTTGACCCTGGAGACCAAAAGTGTAATGCCCAGGCCAAAGAAACCGATGACGGCAAAGGAATAGCGTAAACCTGCGGCTTGCGAGATGTAGCCAATCAAAGGCGGACCCATCAGAAAGCCAAGAAAACTAACACTCGAAACCGTGGCAAGGGCTATCCCGGTAGGAATTTTTGAGTGTCTCCCAGCAGCACTGTACACTGCCGGCACCATGCTCGAGACCCCCAATCCTACCATCATAAAAGCAAGTGTACATGAAATCAGGTAAGGGAACAAGACAGCCGTAAACAATCCGGTAGAGATCATGACTCCACTTATTTGCATCAGCCTTTTCCGACCTATTTTGGAAACGAAATAATCGGCCACAAAGCGACCGGAAGCCATCATTACCATGAAGGAGGTATAACCCAACACCACCAGGGATGCCGGTGCCTCAACTACATCCTTGAAATAGATGCCACTCCAGTCGAACATGGCTCCTTCACTGGCCATGCTGCAAAATCCAATGATTCCCAACTGAACCAAGGCGCCGTCAGGCTTGTTGAAAAGCTTCCGCCTGGGTTCATCCGGGTTCGCTTTGTGTTTGCTGCGAACCAGAAAGGGATAATTGATCCAGACGATGGTCCAGACGACGAGAACGACGGTGGCAAAATGCCGGAAAGGTGATACATGAAAGTTGATCATGACGATACCCGCAAGGGCACCTGTAAATCCGGCGAGGCTCCAGCCACCGTGAAAGGAGGACATGATGGAGCGACGGTAGATTTTTTCTGCCGCTACACCCTGGGTGTTGATGGAGATGTTGCAGGCATTTCCGCATATCCCAAAGGCAAATAAAACCATTGCCAACTGCCAGCCCGACTGAACCAAACCGAGGGAGATCAGGCAAATTGTGTAGGCCGGAAGGGCGAATGGGATCACCCGGTAGCTTCCAAACCTGGTCACCAGTTTGCCTGAGAAGGGCATCATCAGGAATTGCCCCACCGGCAAGGCAAACAGGATGGTCCCAAACATCGCATCGTTCAATTGGAGTGCAGTTTTGATGTCTGGTATCCGGCTGGCCCACGACGAAAAGCAGAGACCCATGCTGAAATAGACCAGCGCAACCGCAATGCGGATGCGTTTTTTATCTGTGATGAGTTCTTTGGGCTCTTTTAGTCGTAATGAAATCTGCATTTTGCAATCAATATTTCGCCTTCTTTTACCTGATAAATTAATCGGTGTTCGCCATCAATCCTTCGCGAACAAAATCCTTTGTATTTATGCTTCAGTGGTTCCGGCTTTCCAATGCCTGAAAATGGTTCGCGGGAAATCTCTTTTAGCAAATCATTTATTTTGGACAACATCTTTTTCTCAGTCTTTTTCCAAAATAGATAATCTTCCCAGGATTCATCAACAAATATAAATTTCATCTCTTTACAATTTGTTTTTTTAATGCCTGTTGGAATACCCATCCGCCAGTTGGCGGATTCGGAATGTGTGAATAATTCTTCATCGATTTTTTATTCTTCAGCTATATTTTTCTGAAATGACGAGCCGGATCCTAACTTTTCAATGGCAGAATCCAATCTTTTTTCATTTGCCCTTGATGACAATTCATGATAGGTTGCATTGAGTGAATTGTACTCATCCAAAGACATGATCACTACTCCGCTATCTTTACCTCTGTTAATAATCAATGTTTCAAAGTTTTCCGTTACACGGTCAAGGTACTGCTTGATATCTTTACGAAAATCGGAAATCGTGGTAGTTAACATGACAGATAAATTTATGTACAAAATTATGTACAAATCTTTTATGCTATCTCTTGTTTTCCATTTTCTTGCAATAAAAATTCTAAGGTCTCAGTTTTATATTTCTTTAACGACCCATTTCATTTGATAGTTTATAGATTTTTAGCTACCAAATGGAATTCGCAAAGATTATAATCATCTCTGTTGGTGATTTTCAAAGCTGTTCATTTCTATTTTTACCGAGGTCATGGTCAACGAACCGGCAACGGCCTTGTCGTTGAAAATGGATACCTCCTCATGATCCTCCTTCAAAGCCAGGATGTAAAGTAACGGCAAAAAATGCTCCGGAGTTGGAATAGCCAGATCGAAGGCCCTGCCTTGCGTTTTATAATTGATGAGTTGCTTGTGGTCGCCGTTCAGGATGTACTTCTTCATGGTTTCGTTGGCCTCGGTGGCCCAGTCGAAGGCAAAACCGACTTCGTTCAGTTTTTCCCAGGCAACCCGACCAAGGTTGTGGACCAGGTTTCCGCTACCGATTACCAGGATTCCCTTTTTTCGCAGGGATGCCAACTCTTTGGCCAACTCGTAATGTGCTTGTGGCGTCAGGTAATAATCGAGGCTCATCTGGATAACCGGAACATTTGCATCAGGATAAAGATGTTTCACCACACTCCAGCAACCATGGTCGAGTCCCCATTTTTGGTCGAGCCCTACCTCTGTTTTGGTTAGCAAACTCTTGGTTTCTGCGGCCAGTTCCGGACTGCCGGGCGCAGGATATTCCACTTCATACAATTTCTGCGGAAATCCGCCAAAATCATGAATGGTGGGCGGATGTGCCATCGCTGTAACAAGCGTTCCACGGGTTTCCCAATGTGCGGAGAGGCACAAGATGGCTTTTGGCCTGGGCAGGTTCTTCCCGACTTCTCTGAATCCCGCAACAAATTCATTCTCTTCGATGGCATTCATTGGCGAGCCGTGACCCAGGAACAACGCAGGCATTTTTACAGTATTGTCAGTCGATCCGGCGAATTTATTGAGTGCGTCGAGTTTCATATTGGCTCCTATTAAAGGGGTGATTGCAATAGATTTTAAAAAATTCTTTCTGTCCATTCAGTTGGTGCGAATTATCCTCAGGATTGTTTTACCTTGAAAGCTATTTCACTGTGTAAGGTATCTGTCACCCATTTTGTCTTTGACGTTTCCATAATTACTGTTTTTTATGAATTATTTATGTGACAAAGATGGTGCAACCGATCAGAATGTTGGTAACACTATTCGGAAGATGCGTTGCAAATTCAGGAAATTAGCGAGCGCATCTCCTCTCTGAATTCGGTCGGCGTCTGACCAGATTTTCGTTTAAATACGGTTGTGAAATAGGCTTTCTCATTGTAGCCCAGTTCATAGCCAATTTCCGAAATGGATTTGTCGGTCGAAATCAACAGATTTTTTGCTTCAATAAGTTTTCTCGTTTCAACGATTTCTGAGACACTCTGTTGCAAGATGTTCTGGCAAATCAGGTTTAGATTCCTGGAAGACATAAACAGTCTGTCTGCGTAAAAATCTACCCCTTCCGGACGGTGGTAATTCTCTTCCAGAATCTGAAGAAAGGTTTTGAAGGTGATATTTTGGGCTTTCTGACCAATGGGCTGCGGCTCTATCAATTTTCTTTGCGACTCGATCATCGTGAATAGGGCGCTCAACAGGTGTCTGATGACCGGATATTCGGGAGTAAGTTGTTGCATCTCGTCGTACATCATCCGGCACAGCTTGTCCATCCGACCAAAACAGCTTCCCGCCGGTATCTCCAGGGTGGCATGATCATGGTAATAGGCATACAATTGAAAGGTCGTTTCAGGAATAAATTCACTCTTGAAGCGGATTAGCCAGATGTCGAGGAGCTCATCCTTCACGGTAGGTCTGGCCCTGTGCATCTTGCCCTTCGCAATGAAACTGATGTAAGGTGCAGCGAATTCAGAGGATTTGAAATCGATAAAATGGTCGAGGGCACCCGAAATACCCACCAGCAACTCTTCGTGTTCGTGCACATGGGGGTCGTTTGGAGTGGCTGCCAATTTGACGGCATCTGCCTGGTTAAATTTCTGAATATCGAATAATAGTTCCATCTTACTTACCAGGAAGTTGTTTGCATGTTTCTCAACCGTTAAATTCACGTATTGCTTCGAGCATCGCCACCAGATTTTCGACTGGCACGTTGGCCTGGACGTTGTGAACAGTGGTAAAAACGAAGCCACCGTCTTTCGCGAAAATAGTACAATTTTCGAGCACTTGCTTCTTAACTTCGCCAGGAGAGCCAAAGGAGAGCATCTTCTGGGTATCCACCCCGCCACCCCAAAACACAAGATCATTTCCGTATTCATTTTTCAAATGTCCCGGATCCATTCCTTTGGCATTGATCTGAACGGGATTGATGATGTCGAATCCGGCTTCGATGAACAAGGGCATAAAAGTCTCGACGGCTCCGCAGGAGTGCTTGAAACTCTTCCACTCCGTATGTGCGTGCATCCAGTCGTTTATTTTCCGGTAATACGGCAAATAGAGCTCACTGAACTGATCGGGTGAACAGAAGGTGGAATCCTGGGTACCGAAATCGGTTCCGCAGATGAAGACAGCATCGATTTGATTTCCAATACGCTGGAATATTTTACCAAAATTGGCGATAGCGAGTTCCGTCTGTTTTTCAAAAATTGCATGGATGTAATCTGGACGGGCAAGGGTGCTCATGTACCATTCGGCGACATCGCGGATCCCTTTTGGCTTCCTGAGCTGCATGCCCGGTACAAGGGCAATGTCGCCCAGGGCTGTTCCGCCCAGACTGGCAATGACCCCTTTCCCTGTAGCTGCCTGACGGCTCACTGTTCGCTCCCAGTAATCCAGGGTACTTTCAGAAACAGGGGAAAACTCCTCGAGATTATCTTCCGGATTCAACTTCTCCTCCTCAATTGGTTCCTGCCGGATGATTGCGTCGAAGAAATAACCTGCCTGGGGCAGACGGGCATTCGGCGACAGCGAGGTATCGCCTGCCGGATAGATCAGGGTACTGCCATCTTCGGCCTGGGTGGTATTGAAATCTATCGGAACAAGTATCTTCTGACCCCAATTGGTGGTAAAAGGCTTCCATTCACACTCGTTGTTGGCGAAACCGAACATGTTGTCGGTGCCATAGGCGCCCACCACATCGATGCCCATCTTTTCGATGAGCTCCGCATCCACCTCTCCCAGCATCTGGTAGGGTTCGATCACTTTGACCGGTCGATCTGGCAGCCCAAACGAGGTACGCAGGTTTTTTACTGCCTGGCAGTGGATTCCGGTTACGGCCGTACCACCAAAATCGACCACCAGTCGGTCGGGCTGACGGTGGTTCAGTGCTTTTTGAAGATTTTCCCTGGAGTTCATGCTTTTTAAGAAAAATAGATATGAGTTTTATCGTTTAAATATAAACCAAAAAATGACAACAAAAATGATCAGCGTTGGGCACATAAAAAGGCCGCCTCAGTTAAACTGAAACGGCCTGTAACTGAACTATCCTGTTTGTTATTGAAGCTTGAACTCAATCGGTATCGTATATTCCACACTTACCGGCTGTCCGCGTTGCTTTCCGGGCTTCCAGTCGGGAGAACTGTTGACAACCCTTATTGCTTCTGCATCGAGTGCAGGACTGACAGATCTTTCAACTTTTGCCTGTTCAACCTTACCAGTGCTGCTTACAACAAAAGATACAAAAACTTTGCCCATTGCTTTCTCCTTGATGGCTTCTGCGGGATATCTGACCTCTTTGGCGATAAATTTGCGCAGTTCCAAGGCACCACCCGGAAATTCAGGCATCTCTTCGACAACCACGAAGACCTGTTTTTCAACTTTCTCGTTGATTTTAGGCGGGGTAACAGAGACAGTCTCCTTAGATTTGCCGCCATCCAATGCGAATTTTACAGGAACCGTATAAGAGACGGGCACAGCTTCGCCTTTTTGCTTGCCCGGTTTCCATGCCGGCAACAAACTGACCACGCGTAGGGCCTCCTTGTCGAGCAGAGGATGGACTCCCCTGGCAATTTTAGTATCGCCAACGGTGCCGTCCGCCTTTACCACAAATGTTACGAACACTTTCCCCTGGATGCTGTCTTTGATGGCATCCGCCGGATATTTAACGGCATGCATCATAAAATCCCGCAAGGCCAACTCTCCTCCCGGAAATTCAGGCATCTCTTCTACCACAATGTAAACGCCATCCGGTCTTTGGGTGCCAATTTTTGGCGCAGGAAAGGGCAATGCTTGTATGGCATTTTTGTCACCTTCAAGAGCAAATTGTACCGGAATCGTATAGGCCACATTGACTGCCTGCCCTCTCTGTTTTCCTGGCTTCCAGACTGGCAACAGGTTGATCACCCTCAATGCCTCCTGGTCTAACAACGGATGAACTCCACGTACTATTTTGGCATTTGCCACCGTTCCGTCGGACTTCACCACGAAGCTTACAAAAACCCTGCCCTGAATATTTTCCTTGACTGCATTGTACGGATACTTGACTGTACTACCAATAAAATTCCTCAGTGCCAGCTCTCCGCCGGGGAATTCGGGCATCTCTTCAACTACCACGAATACGGTCATACCATCTTGTGTGAACGCTTTATCGGCTTTGGCAGGCGCTCCAGCGTTAGCCATGGCCGCTACTTTTGCCTTGGTGGTAATCAGAATCACGCCATTCTTGCCCAATTCGCCATACAAAGTCTTACCTGATTGATCCTTTAATACTGAAATTGATTCTATCTGATCCGGTTTTACCTGGCTCATGCCCTCTTTCGTGGTTTGAACGCCATCCAGCATGATCAAGGGTGGATTCACACTGTTGATTTTTTCGGTGAGATCAAGTGTCTCTTCCTTACGCACTTCTACCTTTTTGTCAGAAGCTGCAGTCGCAACAGAATTTTTTCCGGATTTTGCCTTGGTATAAATCAGAATCACCCCGTTCTTAGCCTTTTCCCCATACTTATCAGTGGCATTTTTGTCCTTGAGTACATTGATGGATTCAATTGTTTCGGGTTTGATCTTGTCCATGATAGCTTTGGTAATCGGGAAACCATCCAAAAAATACAAGGGTGGGTTTTCATTGTCAATTCCCTTTACAGATACAGGAGGTGGTGGTGGCGGAGGTGGTGGTGGAGTTCCATAACCAACAACAACCACTTCGTCCAGACCAACCTTGCTGCCCTCCATCACAATTTTCATCGGTTCTCCTGTCACTTTCTGAACTTTTGAGCTGAATCCGACAAAAGAGAAGACCAGCTCTCCATCTGCCGGAATTCCTTTGAGCAGGAAATTACCATCTTTATCGGTGAGCGTTCCTATTGTTGAACTTCTCAAAATGACAGAAGTTCCTTGCAATGGCGTAGTGCCATCTGCCTTTACCACCTGACCTTTGACATCCACTGTCTTGCCTTGAGGTACTTCACTGCTGTTTTCACTTCCGTATTGGTACTCAGGCACAGCGAAAGCATAAAACAGCATCGCAGCAAGGGGCAATACCACCAACATCTTCAGTTTTCTGAAGGGGGAATCTATTTTCTTTTTCATCATTTTAAATCTTTTTTTGTTTAATGAATAGCTGAATGAGTTGGTTAGTCTGAAGACAGGCGCTCCCAACAACTGATTCAACAAGGCAGCCTGGTAAATGACCGGATCGACCGTACTTTCAAGGGCCCGTTCGTCGGCCAGGTATTCATGGTTCTGGCGAACCAGATGGGCATAAATCCATGCAAATGGATTGAACCATTGCACCATGCAGACCAATTCGACCAGCAACAGGTCCAACCAGTGACGTTGGCGAATGTGTTCCTGCTCGTGGTTCATGATCTCCTTCATTTCATGTGCCGATGTGGAAGGATTGACAAACACGTAGGAGAAAAATGAAAACGAGGAGGCGTAATCAGCCGTCCGGACCAGTTTGACAGCACCAGATTGTTCGTAGCCGGCTTCCTTCAATTTACGGACGATCTTCCACGTCTGAAAGAGCAGCCGAAGCAGAAAGAGGATCGTTCCCGACAGGTAGATCCAGTAGTAGAACGGAATGGCTTTATCATCGGCCACGATCATTCCGACTACCAGGTCACCTGCCGATGCTGAATCGGTTGACAGGGCAGGAATGACAACTGTATAATGAAAAGTATAAAAAGGGAAGAGCAAGGAGGCGATGATTCCGGCTAACAGGAAGTGCCTGTTCAGCCTGAAATAGCGTTCGTTGCGCAGCACCAGGAGGTAAACAAGGGCGAAACCAGTCAGCCATGCGGCTGATTTTAAAAGAAACAGGCCTATTGCTTCCATCTTATTCGATTTTATTACGTTTTACCAACTCCTTTTTAGTCTCTTCGAGCAGCAGTTCAAGATCCTTGATCGAGAGGTCATTTTCTTTGGCAAAGAAGGAGGCCATGGCCGGGAAGGAGTTGTTGAAATAGTTGTTCATCAATCCGAAAAGCTGCTTTCCGGAGTACTCCTTCTTCATCACCAACGGATAATAGACAAATACTTTGCCGTAATCCTTGTGACCAACAAATCCTTTTTTCTCAAGAATTCTTACTACCGTGGATACCGTATTGCGTGCGGGTTTCGGCTCGTCGAACCTGTCCAGAATATCTTTGACCAGTCCCTCGCCCAGCTCCCACAGGATCTGCATAACCTGTTCTTCTGATCTTGTTAATTGCATGGTTGTATTTGTTTTTGTCAATCCTTCAAAACAAATATACAACTATGTTTATAGTCCCACAATAGCATTAAGATTATTTAACTAAAAAATTAGTTAAAATTGATCCGGGCGTGTTATCCAATTCATATTCAATTTCTTAAATTGAATATTCAATGCAATAACAGGTTGAATTGTCGCACCGTTAAACAATAGCGGCTTTATTCATTGATTTATACCAGCAGATTGTTTCCCGCATCGTTGCTCGCCAGATGAAAAATCGGTGCGTGCAGAGGCACCAAGGACGCTGCAAAATTTGGGATTCCCGGTCTTCAACAGATTGCTTCACACTTCGTTCCTCGTGTTCGCAATGACACCGCGTTTACGTGTCAGGGGTGAGAAGGGAAAAGGGATCATGATTAAGATGAAAACCACAATTGAACTACAATCTTTGCACTGACATTCCTCCATCCACCAAAACTACTTGCCCGGTCGAGTAGGGCATACTTCCGGTAGCCATGGCCGCAGCCACTTTGCCAACATCTTCGGGCAAACCCCATCGTGCCTGAATTGCCAGTCCGTTTTGAAAAAGAAGGTCGTATTTTTTTTGTACCCCCGAGGTCATGTCTGTTCGGATCACACCCGGCTGAATCTCATATACCGGAATGTCGAACTCTCCCAATCGGGTGGCCCACAATTTGGTGGCCATGGCAATTCCTGCCTTGGAGATGCAGTATTCGCCCCGGTTCACAGAGGCAAAGGAGGCAGAGACTGAGGAGAGGTTGATGACACAAAAGAATTCATCAGGCACCTGTTTCTTGATTTCGATCATTTGATTGGCAACCAGTTGCGTTAGGAAATAGGGTCCCTGCAGGTTAACATGGAGTACCTGCTCAAAACTTTCCTCAGTGGCATCGAGGATATCCCTTCTTTCGGAGGGTGAAATTCCTGCATTGTTAACCAAAACATTGATCTTTCCAAAGCGCTTCAAAACAGCCTCAATCAATTGGGCTCTTTCTGCAGCGACCGACACATCACTGCAAAAATAGGTTACCTCGCTACCATTTGCCTCCAGCTCTTCCAGAACATGCATGACAGCCGATTGCTCCCGTTTTCCGCTCAAAGCCAGATTGAATCCGGCTTTGGCCAGTTCAAAGGCAATTCCCAATCCGATGCCACGGGTTCCTCCTGTGATTAATGCAATTTTTTTCATTTTCGATTTTGGATTACGCTCCTTTACCACAGATTACACAGATTAAAGGAAGTAATGTCTTCTCAGTTTATCCTTTCATTCATTTTTTTGCCGGTAGGGTTGATGGGCAGCCACAAGGGCCGCCCCAACTATTGTCGGTTCTTAACTCTCAACTATTTTCCTCCCCAACTCCGGAGATCCACTCCACTAGTCGTCCCGTCTTCCTATACTTTCCCTGTCGATCATTCGTGCCTTCCGTCCGATCCCATCCTATCCTATCTCCTTTCTCAACATGCTACCGCGGACGGTGATCTCCATGCATTTATTTTCCAGTGCTCCGCCCCTGGCTACCAATATTTCGCCACTCCGTGGCTAAACCCCAATTTCATTCATCCCCAATCTACGTTTCCCATTGCTCGTCCAATCGTCCTTGTCGTCCACTCGTCTTCATACGTGCTATCAATTTCGGCGTTCCATCAAAATCCCAGCGCGGGAACTTCTACCCAGCAGCGTTTCGCCCAGCTTTCCAATCCTTTCTCGGCCAACTGGACTCCTTTGGCGCCTTCGAGCAAGGTCCAGCGGAAGGGTTCATCCTTTACCACATGCTTGAGGAAGAGCTCCCATTCTACTTTGAATGCATTGCCAAAAATCTCCTGTTCGGGTACTTTCGACCATCCTTCGTAAAAATTGATCGGGCTCGGTACATCCGGATTCCAGACCGGCTTGGGGGTATTGCCGTAGTGTTGGGTCCAGCATTCGCGCAATCCGACTACGGCAGAGCCTTTGGTGCCATCCACCTGGATGGTAAGCAAATCATCTCTTCTAACCCTTGTAACCCAGGATGAGTTGAAATGGGCGATGATGCCACCCTCCAATTCAAAGGTGGCATAGGCTGCATCGTCGGCAGTACATTTGTAGACTTTCCCCTGCTCATCCACACGTTCGGGGATATGGGTCGCACCGAGACAGAAGACTCCCTTCACGTTTCCGAATAAATTATCCAGCACATACCGCCAATGGCAAAGCATGTCGATGATGATGCCACCATCGTCTTCCTTCCGGTAGTTCCAGCTGGGCCGTTGTGAAGGCACATTGAATCCTTCGAACACCCAGTATCCGAACTCGCCCCTGACTGAGAGGATCTTACCGAAGAAATCGTTTTCCATCAGCCGTTTCAGTTTCAGCATTCCCGGTAGGAAAAGTTTGTCCTGGACGACACCGTGTTTGACACCGGCTTTTTCACACACTTCATACAACTCAAGCGCAGTGGCTACATCTGAAGCAATGGGTTTTTCGCAATAGACATGTTTCCCGGCTTTTGCAGCCATCTTTACGGCTTCGGCCCTTCGTCCGGTGGTCTGCGCATCAAAATAGATCTGGTAGGAAGGGTCATTCATCACCTCATCCAGGTTGGTGGTCCATTTTTCGACACCCGACATTTGAGAAAGCTTCCTGAGTTTGATCTCATCCCTGCCAACGAGAACCGGATCTGGGATGATAAATTCAGCCGGACCGCACTGCACTCCTCCCTGCCTGATGATTTCGATGATCGAGCGCATCAGGTGCTGGTTGGTTCCCATGCGCCCGGTAACGCCGTTCAGGATGATGCCAACTTTGTGAATGGTAGTATTTTCGTTCATCAGTTCTTCAATAATAAATTGTCTAACAAGATAGCAAATTAACCCCAGCCCTACCACAAATTTCACAAATTTTCACCGATAAAAGAAGAGATGCTATCTCCGTTTCCCTTTTCAACCACTCTCCTTGTCCCAAAGTCGCAAAGTGCCCCAGTCCATCCTAAGTCTTCGTCAAATATGCCTCTTTGATCCTTTCGAGATACTCCCGCTGATCCATGGACCAATATTTGTCCGAAAATATTTCTACCTCGTTGTATCCACTGAAGCCCGCCTCTTCGACCCACGACCTGATTTCGGGGATGTTGATGCATCCATCGCCCATGAGTCCGCGGTCGTTCAGGAAATCCAAAGTTGGCACATTCCAGTCACAGACATGGAAGGCAAAAAGGTGGTGTTGCGCCGCACACCTTTTAATTTCTTCCTGCAGATCCGGATCCCACCAGAGATGGTAGACATCAACAGCTACACCAACCAGATCAGAATTGATCATTTCGGCCATGTCGTTGGCTTGACGGAGTGTGTTGATGGCAGAACGGTCGGATGCATACATCGGATGAAGTGGTTCGATAGCGAGCTTGATCCCCGCACTTAGCGCTTCTGGCACTATTTTGAGGATTCCTTCCGCTATCTGCTCCCTCGATTTCTCCAGCGACTGCCCCCTGTCGGAACCACAAACCAATACGATTGAGGGTGCCCCAATTGCTTCCGCCTGTTCAATGGCGAACAGGTTGTCGTCGATCGCCAATTTTCGCTTTCCGGCAACGGTAGATGGGAAAAATCCTCCCCGCGCAAGCGACACGACCTCCATTCCAAAATCATCCAAAAGTGCTTTTACCTCCGTCAGATTTTTGTTATCCAGCACGTTGCGCCAGATGGTGATTCCCTTTATACCAGCTAAGGAGTAGTTTTTAACACATTCTTCGATGTTCCACGGTTTGGTGGTCAGTGTATGTACACAAAGTCTGGAGAGGTCTCTCATTTTAGATGCCATGAATCAAAGTATTCCATTGAAAAAAGTATAATACGACTCGCCTGAGATGATTCTGTGCAAGAACAAAGCACACTCACGCATGTGGTAGTCACCCCACATGCTTGATTCGTTGCAGGGAATTTTGTACCCATCCGGGATGTTGTCCCAGCCATTTGGCCGATGGTACACAGAATGGAGCAAGAGGCCCTGGTGCTCCGTATCTGTCGACAAATAGGGCAATTCCAGTAGCCTGGACGCAAGGGTCAATCCAGCCTGCCAATAAAGGTTGCCGGCATCAAGATTGCCTCTGCCAGTCAAATAGTGTCCCAAACGAAGCAATCCCTGGACTGCAATGGCTGCGGCAGAGCTGTCGACCGGTTCGTGGTTGTTGAAAGGATCTGCCCTGCGAAAAAGGTAGTCGTGCAGGTGTGCCATACCGGGTGCGCCGGTGTCCCAGTAAGGAATTCCATCCGTTGGCGTATTGGCCAGGTAGAAATCGCAGGTTGCCCTGGCGGCAGAGGTAATTTTTCCGATGATGAATCCCTTGTCTCTTGAAGTCGAAAATTCCTCTTCCGACAATGTGTCCAGGAACTCGAGTTCTTCTGCAAAACCGAGCATGGCCCAAGCCAATCCACGTGTCCATGTGGTGAATCCTGAATAGCCTTGCTGGGAATTCGGACATCGGTAGTTTCCGTCTTTCGGGTTGAAGATTGATTCGTGGGCAGTGCGTCCCCACACATCGTAGCTATCGCGTCCCTCGCCATAAAATATGTTGTACTTCGCTGTGGCCAGCAGATGGTAAATTGCGCGATCCAAAAGCGAAATATGTCTGTCGTTTTCTCCCGGAAGGTAATGGTGCAGTTTGTGCGCCAACATCAAAACCCTGCACGACCGGATGGTATCTACAAACAGGGAGTGGGGGCCGTTGAAGGAGTAAATGAAACCCCCATCAGCAGTTTTGCTCCACCTGTGAGCCTGAACCGCACCGGAGGACTTGATGGCCAATTCATAGAAACGGAGTTCCCAATCGTTCAGTGGAATTCTGCCCTCTTTTATCAGCCGGTGAAGGTTCCCGTAGGTGCTGACATTGTTGAATCCGTGGTCGTGTACGCCGGTATGGCTGATGTGCGGGGCCATCTTGTATACCGTTTTTTGCCGGGCCATCTCCAGAAAGGAATCATCACCGGTTGCATCGAACTGCAGAATAGCAGACCCAAACTGGAAACCCTGGGTCCATTCGGTCCAGCCACGGGTGGTGTATTTCCCGTTTTTGGTAAATACAGGTGCACCCAAGGCAGGGTCGTAATCCTTTTCTATGGCTTTGATCTTCTCTCCTGACAATTTCCAGAATTGATTCAGTTTTTCTTTGAGATCGGTGGGTTGGAGTTGGGTATTAATAATCATAAGGCCGTTGAAATGTCAATGGATTGTTATTCAATATTAGGAAATTTCTAACAAAAATCTTCTCTTTTTTCGACAAAGTGAGGAAAAACCATAGATATTATCTTAATGATGGAGGAATCTGGATTTCTCGTTGTAACGATGTAAAAAGCACCAATAAGGCATAGACTAGAACATTTAAAAATTTTCCTTCTGAATTCCGACTATTGCAACTATTAATAGTTACATTTGTGGTGTAAATTTCAACGAATGGGAACCAAGGAGAAGCTTATAGAGCGGTTTAAGAGACAGCCCAAGGATTTTACGTTCAATGAATTAATGCGTCCATTTCAAATTCTTGGTTTTGAGGTGAGTCAAAAAGGCAAGACATCCGGCTCTCGGGTTGAGTTTGTCAACAACGAAAAAGAGCTCTCCTATGGTGCTCATAAACCACACCCAGACAGTGCGATAAAAAGCTATGTAATGAAGCAAGTCCTTGAATTTTTGACATCTAACAAAATTATATAACGCTCAAAATGGGAACTTTAAAATACAAAGGCTATTCAGGAACTGTTGAGTACAGTGAAGAAGACAGTTGCCTGTTTGGAAAGGTTATAGGAATGAGTAAAAATGTACTTACCTACGAAGGCAATACTGTCGAGGAGTTGAAAGCTGATTTTGAGGCTGGTATTGACCTATACCTCGAAAGCTGCAAAGAGCGGTGTGTTAAACCTCAAAAACCCTACAGCGGATCTCTGAATATCCGGATTCCATCGGAGGTACACAGTCAACTGGCACTTAAAGCGCAAATGACAGGCCGTTCCATCAATGCGGTTATCAAAGATTTGCTGACGAATCAGTACCATGGCATCAAACCGATCCAAATTTTATCCGACCGATGATTTTCTCTCTTAGATATTTGCCATTTTGTTGTCATCAACATATTCCAAAATATCACCAGGTTGACAGTCCAATGCTTTGCAAATTACTTCCAAAGTACTAAAGCGGATCGCTTTAGCCTTTCCGGTTTTTAAAATGGAAAGATTGGAAAGTGTCAAATCAACTCGTTCAGAAAGCTCGTTCAGGGAGACTTTGCGTCTGGCCATCATCACATCAAGATTTACAACAATTGGCATGGCTTAAACGGTCAGATCGTTTTCTTCCTGAATTTCAATTCCTCTCTTAAAAATCTGGGCAATGACAAAAAGTGTCACACCCATAAACAACCATACATCCGCGCCACCCAAGCGCATGTATTGTATTTCAGGCATTTTTACACCAAGACTTTCCAACCACCGGGCATAGTTACCCCCCCAAAAAGAGAAGATGCCAATGCCCAAAGACAAATAGGATACTTTAAAAATAAAACTTCCCATTTCTCTGGTGAATGGCTGAGACATATTTAATCTCTTGTCGTGTAGAACTTTTACAATCAGGTAAAATAACAATGCCCTCATAATTGCTACAATACTCATCAGCAACGTTTCAACGAAAAAATATCCGGGATCGTATTTAAAAAGAGCAGTCAAATCAACTTCCTTCCATAGAAATTGGGCACCAACAGGTTTGAGTACCAATGTAAAAATGCCATTGAATACAATACCTCCGGCCTCAGTAGCAACTCCTACAAATATGATCCACGAAAAGACATACAACAATTTAAGCATTTGACTTGTGCTAATTTTAATTTCCATTGTGTTTGCATTTTAAAATTTAAGTTGCAATTATAATAAATATTTATTGTTTATCAATAATTATTTACCTTTTAGCAAAATTATTTTGTATTTTTTTAGGAATTTGATTTTTCATTGGCTAAAAGGACACTTCAGAAGATGGGAAGACCTTTCAATTTGCAATTCGACTCTCCCCATTTCACACACACTTTTTCGCAAAGTCAACCCCTGCAACAACAATCAACCTTCCTCTTTCCTCACCGCCTTCGGGAGAAATGCCACAATCACCGCCCCTGTCAATGCCAATCCGATCAGAAAAACAAAACCTGTTGCATAGCTTTTTGTAGCCACGTCGTAAAAATGTCCGACAAGCATGGGAAAGAGAGATTCGGCGATGCCGTCGGCCACCAGGATGATGCCCATGGTACGTCCAAGGGCGCGAATGCCAAACAGATCGGCGGCCATGAGGGGAATGATCATGTAGTCTCCGCCGAGCCCGATGCCGAAAATGACTGCAAATAGGTAGATCCTACCGGGGAAGTCGGGGAGCAGCAGCAATGGAATGGTGAGGCCTACGATCAGGTAGATCAGGATCATCACATATTTGCGGTTGACCAGGTCGGCCAGGAAGCCCATCAGCACCCTGCCTGCCAGGCTCGAGAACATCAGAAAAGACATGACTTGAGCTGCGTTGGATTGCGAATAGTCCAAATCACGCAGGTAGAGTTTCATGTGCTGCACAATGCTGCCAACCGCCCCGATGGAACACATGCTGCCGACGGCCAGCAGGTAAAAATTTGGATTGCGAAGGATGTTCCGGATTGAAACCACCTCGGCAGGTTTTGCCTTTTCGACCTGGTTACTGGAATTGTCTTTGATAAACCAGGCCATGGGGAAGGCGATCAGGATGATCAGGACGCCAAGCGATGCCAAAGCCATATGCCAACCAAGATTTTTTTCAAGCCCGGCTGAAATCAGGGGAACCAGTGCCCCACCGGTACCGATTCCAAGGTAGGCTAGGCCCATTGCCTTGCCCCTGTTCCTGTCGAACCATCTGGATATCAGAACCTGACATGGAAGTGGACCGCCAAAAACATAACCCAGCGCATTAAAAATATAGAAGAGGTAAAACATCCCCAAAGAACTTGACTGGCTGAGCCCGATTAATGCGACGCCGGCAAACAAGGTACCTGTCAGCATCAGTTTTCGTGGGCCATAGGAATCGATCAGCCATCCGGCGAGGAATCCGAACAAGGGGGCAACCAGCAATTTTCCCAGGGCATTGCCAGAGGTGACCTCTGACCTTGACCATCCAAACTCCTTGGTCATGAAATCATAAAAGAAAGGTGTGCCGTAAAGGGCAAATCCTACGATTGCAAACAAGGCCAGAAAAGCAGTCGCGAGAATGTAAGTTTGAGAACTGCGCTGGCGGTCTGTATGAGTTAATTGATTTGTTTCGATCATCTTTTCTATCGTTGCGCGTTGCGGGTTACAGGTTGCGGGTCGTTTGAATTTGCGGATGACTAAAAGCCTAAAGCCAACTTCCATCAGCCTTTTCGTGTCAATCTCTGCCACTAAGATAGGAGATTTACTAACAAGTTCAACCTGTCGACCTCTGATTCCCCACCAATAGGAGCGTCTTAATGTAGAGAAGTTATGCGAAATGGTGTTCGCTGATCAGTTGATATGCTATATAAAATTCTTGTTTAAGTACTCTTGAAATGTCTCTTTGTATTGGTCGCTTATCGGAATGTAAACTTTTCCATCAAACACAATCCTATTCCTTTCTATGACGGTAATTTTACTGAGGTTTACGATATATGATCTGTGGACACGCATAAAATGCTGTGAATTAAGATTTTGTTCCAGTTGCTTCATACTAATCAATGACATAATCGGCTTATTTCCTGAGAGGTAAATCTTGACATATTCATTCATTGCTTCAATGTAATTGATCTCTTTAAGATTGATTCTAACGATCCTGTAATCTGAATGAAGGAAAAGAAACTCCTCATCATTTTTTACCTGAACCGTTCCTGTCTGTTGTGTCTCAAACCAGGCTCTGGCCTTATTGGCAGATTTCAGAAAATCGGTAAAACAGATTGGTTTCAGTAAATAATCAAGTGCATCGACCTTAAAACCTTCAAGGGCATAGTCTGCATAAGCCGTTGTAAAGATCACTTTTGGAGGATTGACAAGTGTCTTTACAAAATCCATCCCATTTAAATCCGGCATATTAATATCCACAAACATCAGGTCTATTGGTTCATTCTTCAAGACATCCGTGGCAAATAATGCACTTTCCAGAAGTGAAACATTTTCCAGAAATGGAATTTTCTGAATATAGGACTCCATCTGCCTCAAAGCCAATGGCTCATCGTCTATTACAATGCATCTGATCATATTGGAATAGATAGGTTAATTGTAGAAAAAAAATCATTTTCAATGATATCCAGCTGATAATCATTCCCGTAAAGTAATCTCAAACGCTTTCTGATTGTATCAATTGCGACTCCGCTATAGTCTTCTGACTGCGAACCATTTGTCTTACTCTTCTTTACGGTAAAGAGCAGTCTTTTATCTCCAACTTCCATTGCAATGCTAATAAATGAGTTGTCCTTGTAACTGATTCCATACTTAAACGCATTTTCAACCAAGGGGATGAAAAGAAATGGATGAATGGGTTTATCCGGCAGATTACCTGGAAGGTCAATTGTAATTTTTACCCTTTCGCTCAATCTGAGATTCATCAGCCTTACATAGCTCTCAATAAATTCAACCTCCCTTGCTATTGAAGAATCCAGAGTATTGGTTTCAGGAAGGAGATATCGCATCATTTTTGAAAGCCTGATAATGGCAGACTTAGCTTCCTCAGAATTAATATCCACAAGAGCGTGGATATTGTTCAGGGTATTCATAAAAAAGTGGGGACCGATCTGATTACGAAGAAGCAAAAGTTGATTTGCCACATTTTCCTTTTCGAGCAATGACTTCTCCTGCATAACTTTCGACCACCTTAACGTCCCTCTCAAGCCGGTATCAAAACCAATTAGCAGGATGGAAAGCACAAAAAAATTTGCATATGCGGGAACGGGTTCCGATTTCCCTTGCTTGAACGGCATCATCATATCAGCTCCTCCTTGCCTCGTAGGAGGTGGAGGTCTAGGTACATCTGGAGGAGGAAGGTCCGGCTGAGTTGTATGAAGTTCAATTGGTGGATTGGCATTTGTCTTGCCATTTTCGAGCAAAAAAATTGTTACGGCAAGCAAGCAAATAAAGCCAAAAACAGCTACCAAAAAGGACAAGATTCTCCCTTTAAAAAGTAATCTGGGAACGAAATACAATCTGTTGAAAAGGAGTAAGACCGATAATGGAATCAGCGTTTTGAACTGATTCAAAACGCTTTCCATGAGGGGCTTTTGATTGTCTTCCGTGAACAGGATTGGTATAATCAGCAAAACTATCCACACGAAAGCAATCAGGAAAATTTCAGTAATCCGGATTAATTTCCTTTGATCCATCCTATTTTTACTCCTAAGGATATCCATTATGAAATGACTCAGATAAATTATTAAGTAATTTTTATTACGAAAAGCAATCTATTTAAACATGAAATCTGTATTGATAATCGCCGGCATGCTGATCGGTTGAGAATAGAGAAATGCTCCGGTTGGCGCAACATAGCCCAGGCTGTTGGAAAGGGCAAGCACTTTGGCTTTCTGTTCAGTTGTCAGAGAGTTATAGATTTGTGAAAAATTGGTTGCATAATAGTAGCTAAGCATTCCGTCCAGTTCTCCATATCTTTTTGACAAAGTGATGACGGTAGATGAATCAGCGGCAGCAGTTGTCAGAAATTTACGCAGCTCCTTTGAAATATCAGTTCTTTTTTGGACAAGTTCTGTCAGTGCAGATCGCTGCAGTTCAACGATCCCTTTCATCTGGGCAGCTTGTTTGGTATCCAAAATGGCCAAAAGATTCTGGCCCGCATCGGCGGTCATCTTCTCATTGATGGTGTAGTTGGGATTTCCCATTGCGGGCCAGTCTTTCAGATAGAAAGATCCAAAATAAGTTCCATGGCGTTCCGGACAAAAATAAACATCTGATTCAACAGTTCCGGCATACCAGGCGTACATCTCACTGGCATAGGTCATGACGGCAACGTTGACATCTTGTTGCAGATTGAGGCCATCCAGTGGATTTGCTAGCGTGGCACTCCAGTTCCCAATGCCGTTAAGCTTCTTCAATGCGTCAAGTTTTGTTTTTTGAGCTGTTGTCATGGAGTTTATTACTGTTCCAAATAATTGGGCTCTGTTGTAACTGATGAGTCCATCCACTCTATAAAGCTCGGCAGTGAAGGCCATTACTGCATCCATGCTCAAGCCAGAAGTCCCGGATGGAAGTTCCCTGTTTATCAATTGTCTGAAGGCCTTGCACAATGGAAACCTTTTGTACCCGAACGCATTGATTTGAGCGATTTGTTCTTTTGCTCTGGTTACAAACATTTCTATTTGAGCAGTTGTCAAAAGATTCAGCATATTGAATGCGATAATGGTCACAAAACTCGTATTGTGCCCGAGTTGGGTTGGGTCATTGTCACGAAGGTATTGGAATCCGCTATAATCCGCAACTTTGCCTGGAGGCAGAAAAGTCTGTGATCCTAAACTCCCAGTCATGAAACCAAGGCCATCAAAAGCAATGGTATTACCCTGTGCTTCATCAGAGATCGCTTGATCTAAAATATACTGGTCGCCTGAAGTAGAGCTGGTATTTGCAGGAGAGTTTGAAGAAACAGATGCCTCCTCAACAATAAGTTCATCCGGTGTACACTGGATAAAAAGTAGCATCAATAAGATTGCAATCAAAGGGTAATTAAAGTTCCTGGTTTTCATGACTTTGAGATTAGTGATTATTAACAATAACCAAATCTAGTTTCAGGAAGTTTCTTAATCAAATCAAATCAATAGTTCCGGAAAATGTTTATGTGGATGGATGCTATTTAACTGTCAATGAAAAACGGAAAATTTAGATTTTGAAATCAAACAACTCACTCATATTTACCGGTTCATGGGAACATGCAAAACTGACCCACACACTGAATCGAAAACCAACTGTTCAACCTGCAACCGTTTTCTTGATCGCACCTGCAAGGTGCCTTGATTGGGAGCATACCTATGATTTTGGGGTTGCTAATGAGAAGCCAAACAATTGGAAACCTTGCAAAATGATTGAGGCAGCTCCATTCAATCAATGGGAACTGATCAAATAAGAGTTCAGTACCTCATTGTTTTTGTGTTGAGAATCAATACTTGTTTGCAGGTAATCTACTGTTGCGATGCTTCCCTTTAATGTTACCCTTAAATAGCCTGGTGCGTTTATTATTGTACCAGCCTTGTATCCATATTCAATGGCTGAGTTAATATTCCCATATCTCATACTTCCCGGTTGGGGTATTACCTGGTAAACGATTCCATCCATTTTCTGACTGGCAAATACATGGTCATGTCCATGAAAAATAGCACTGACTTTGTATTTTACCAACAATTCATGAATCGGTTCATCCCATCCAGGACGATGAGAAAAAAATCCATTGGTGCTATCTGAATTTAATCCACCCCATTCAAAAAACCTCGCGGCTTCAATACCTCCGCGTGCAACTCCATTGGTGTCGGCCCCTCCTACAAGGTTATGAATAAATACAAACCTCAATTTCGATTTGCTTTTCTGGAGAGTTGTTGTCAACCAATTGTATTGCTCATTCCCAAGTGTCCTTTCCCAGGGATCCCTATTGTCAGAAGTAAACCGGAAAGGATCAAGGACAATAAACAACGCATTGCCCCACTCCCAGGAATAGTAGTTCTCAGTATGTCTGCCGTTTTCCATCTTTCCCTCATTCCCTGTGTAAAAACCATCAGGATATGGATTGAAATAGTATTTCTCCCTTGTCGAAGTAGCCCAAGAGGTCATATTGTCAGCACTATTCCTGTTGATTTCTTTACCTGATTCTCCATCATGATTTCCCAAAACGAGAAATAACGGTGATGACCCGCATACCAACCCAAAGTAGTACCGTTGAGCGATATATTGTTTAACCGACTCCCTGTAATCCTTCTTGTATTTATCAGTCATCCAGGTATCCCCCAGATCGATCAGAAAATCTGCGGAATCTAAAGCCATGTTTTGGAGAGTTCTGGTATAGATTTGGGTGCTTGTATTTTCGTCCAGGTGGGAATCTGCCTGAACGATGAATGTAAAGCCACTTCTTTCAGATCGTTGTGTTTGAAAAAAATAAAGTTCCGATGAAAATAGTTGATCAGAACCTGATTTGGTGTAATGAAATCGGTAATAATATCTATGATTCGGCAGAAGCTGTTTAATCTCAACTGTTTGAGCCATCTCTTCATTGAATCTGGTTTTGGGAGACACAAAATTGAGTTTCTTTGGATCTAGTCCATAAAAAATTTGGCCAATCAATTGTTCGCCGGGGAAAATACTGATCGTAATAGAATGATTGGTTGGCCTGCTTAAGACAATATCAAAAGCCCGTGCAGGAACCTCTGTATGAAAAATGGCAGGTGGCCTGCTATTCCCATTGACTTCTTTTTTGTTTTGTGCAAATGCAAAAACGTGTAGCAAAAGAAGAAGCAGAAACAATCCCATTGTATTTTCGAAGAAAAATGTTCTATCCTTTCTATCCATTGGACGAGCGATTACTTGATTGTATAACTATAAGTGCTTTTTGAATCATTTGTCAGCATCGGACTCTCTTTCAGATATGATTTTACATAATCCACTTTTACCTCCTTCGCACTTACATTGACAAACAGGAATCCGGAATTTGGTAAAATTACTCCAGATGCATAGGCATCCCTGTTGAAAGCCGTATAAGTATCATCCGCCGGATTAGGAACAGACTGGTAAATAATTCCATCCAGCTCCTGCCTTGCATATAGGTGGTCATGACCCTGAAAGAAAATGGTCACTCTATTTTTAACCATTAACTGGTGAATTGGCATCTTCCATTTGGGTCTGTACTTGTCAAACGCCCAGGTTCCACTTTGGTCATACGCACCCCATTCATAAAGTTTGGCAACTTCCACTCCGCCTCTTCCGGTTCCTAGTACATGGTGAGAAAAAACAAATTTAAATTTTGCTCTGCTTTTCTTCAAGGTGTTTTTCAGCCAATTGTATTGTTCATCACCGAGTGTAATCCCCCATGGGTCTTTTCGATTAGTCTTTTCCCTTGATCCTGGTTGATTGTCAACCGGGATTTCAGAGTGCCAGTAAGGATCGATAACCACAAACAAAGCATTGCCCCATTCGAAAGCATAATAATCCTTTAGATAGCCAATGTGGGTAACGCTGTCCTTATCCCCACCATAGAAATCGCTTGGATCGGGCAGAGGAAAGTACTTTTTCCTTGCATTGGCTGCGAATACAGCAGCATTATTTTCCTTTCCGTTCAGCAGATATTTGGCTGATTGTTCGTGGTTCCCGTTTACCAGAAACAGGGGAGGCATTCCTACGGTATTTCCAAGCCAAGCCCGTTGAGTAAGGTAGACTCTTTCAACTTTCTCTTTGTCTGCCTGGTTACCAAGCATGAGCCTGTCAATGCTGAAATCATCCCCCATCAAGAAATAGAAATCAGGTCTTTTTTGTTTAACACTATCCAAGGTTTGAAGGTAGAGCAATGGGTTAAACATTTTTCCTTCCCTTTCGGGATGAGAATCCCCCTGCACTCCAAAAGAGAAGGTTTCGTTGTATTTTTTTTGTGTTGAGAAACCTGAGATCCTGGTTTGACTTAATCCGGTTTTCTCTGGCAAACGAAAATTAAGGCTAAAGTTATAGGAAGTATTGGATGCCAGGTGATTAAGTGTGATACTGATAGGTTCGCCGTCAATTGACTTGTAAACAGTTGTTTTATTTTTCTTCTTGCTATTGATCTTTGAGTATTCTATGAATGCTTCACCATCTCTCTCCAGGATGACACTGGCAGTTATGGAACTGGAGGTAGGAGATCCCAGCACTATATTACCATTCACAACCACTGGCAAAGGTGATTTGAAGGTAATATTGTCTGTTCTCCCGTCCATATTATTCCTGATTTTCTGGCTATTCTTATCCTTTTTTTGGGTAAAAGAAAGATTGGCGAAAAAAAACTGAAGAAAAATACAGAGAAATATACCCTTAAATTTGCAGGGAATTCGATGTTTCAACTGAACTAAATTAGTGATATACTGTGAAAGACATTTTCAGCTACCTGGATTGTCCTTTGAAGGCTCTGACTGCTAAAAAACTGCTATTTCTCGACCTTGTTCCCGGGGGTCAGCGTTCTACCGGTAAAAGCTGCATAGTTGAGCGGATATTTGTAGACACGAAAGACTGAATTCATTAGCTCACCAGCACGTGCAGCATCTTCCGGGATCGTCGCTCCCTGTGCCAGCGGACCGGTTGCCGCAACCGGACAGATGTATTTCCATACAATCTCCCCGGCTGAAGTAACTTCGATAAACTGACCTACTGTTCCGGAACAGATGATAGTGTTTCCGTTGGGCAAACGACAGGCACCCGAGATATTTTCCGAATACAATGGATTTGCAGTTGTTCCCTTGTAAAACCAGGTATAGGTAGCCGGTCCGGTAACCGTTCCTGCCACCATGGTATAATTCCCGTTTGCATCTACGGCAGGGGTAAACTCCTCAGCGGTAGAATAGTCACCTCTTCCCAAACCGTTGTCGAAACAGGTAAGATTGCCTGCTCCCGGACAATCAGATTTGACCCATTCGACATCGTGCTGTTGAAAATAGCGTTGATCACTAACTGTTCCTGTTCTGTAACACGCAGGATTTCCCCAACGATAAAGCAAGTCTCCACCTTTACCGCGTTTGCCTCCTGTATGACCCTTGGCTTCGGTGGTTGTGGTGCTATGGTCGATGATCCACACTTCGCTATTTCCTCTCACGCTAAGTGCAATCTGGTCGAAAGCCGGATTGTAATCGATCGAGTTCATGTGGTTCCAGAAGGCAGGAAGCGCCTTTTGGTCTCCGGCACAGTCGACGAGTTCGGGATGGGATTTTACCACCCCATAATTCAATTTGGTCGCATCAAAATCCTGGATCATATGGTCCCAGGTGTGCCATTCCCATACCACTGTACCACCTATGGGCAGTGTTGGTTTTATTTCAACGACATAATCCGGCAACATCATTCCCTTTTGGGCTATTTCGGGTTGGAATTTTGCAGGATTAAAACCTGCTGCGATGCACTCAGCATAGGTTTTCTTTTCAATAACCAACATCAGGATATTGCCATTGGGCAAGCGACGGATATCATGATGCTGCATGTAGGTTGTTGTGGAGAAGTCCAATTGCCATACCAATTTGTCATCCCAGTCATACTCTTCGACTCTTCCACCTTCACCGCCTCCACTACTTAGCTGACCCTTCGTCATGCAAGATCTAAGGATATGCCCATTTTCAAGCAGGTAAACCGACTGTCCGGGCGGATACTGACTAGCCGTCCATTGGTGCATAATTTTACCATCATTGTTGATCAGGTAGGTGGCTGTATATTGTTTGGGGGCAAAAAGCAGGTATCCCGGATAGGCTTTGGTAGTATTGAGGATCAGACCCATGTTGTTGGTGCTGGTTCCGGGGTCTGTCACGGAATTAGTTGTATTGTCTGAAGTTGTATCCGAAGTTGAATCGTCCGATTTTTTGCAAGCCGAACAAGCTAACACTGCCAACAGCATCATTATCAATAAGCTGTATGCCTGATTCTCCATAAAATTCTTTTTCATCTCTTTAAATTTTTATAGTTTTTCAACAGAAATATTCGCTCTTTGTCCATGATTGCAATTTTTATAAGTCTCCGGACAATAAACTCGGGAACGCCTAATCATTGTTTAGTTGAAAAACAATTATTAGAATAATTAACATGATATCACTCAACCAAAATTTCAATTTCTTCATAGCCCTTTTATCTGCTCAAGATCCCGATTTCATAAAATCAAAGAGCTCTTCATTACTAACAAACATCTTTTAACCGGCAGAAACTACATGGAATTGACTTAACATTACCTCTGCCCGCCATGGCTAATTCCTTGCCACCCGGAATCCCAGGTGATAATAGGGGTGATTCGGATCAAGGGGACCACGGTAATAGGATGGATTGCGGTTGGATACCCGCGAATGGCCGTCATTTATACCATTGACGACAAGCCCATTGTACCAGTTTCCGCCGCGCATTCCCCGGTAGGGCTTGCCATCGGGCATGATAAAGCCGGAATCAGGACCTCTTGGATTATCGTAAGTGCTTGTACTGTAATAGTTTTGTCCGTACCAGTCGTTGACATACTCCCATACATTGCCCTCCATATCGTAGAGCCCGAACGCGTTGACCCCATTCGAAGTTTGGTAAGTTGCCGCACTTCCCGGCCAGTTGTAATCCGACTTTTGCTTTAATTTCCCGTCATAAAACCCAACTGGAGTGGTGTTTGGAATGGAGTTGCCTTCGTAAGGATCGCCTGACTCAGGCAAGTTAACTCCAGACTTGTCAATGGTATTCCCATTGGGATAATTGTAATATGGATTAACGTGCCCACCACGACCGGCATATTCCCATTCTGCTTCGGTAGGAAGACGATAACCGCTTTTTGTAAAGTCACAGACACCGGTTGAAAGCGCATAACAGGACTGCAATCCATTTTGACTACTCAGCCAGTTACAATAAGCCGCTGCACCGCTCCACAGCATTCCAACCACCGGGTGATTGGCCCTGAAATCTACTATTGAAAAGCTCTTTCCATCGAAACCAATACTGTAATAAGAGGCATATTGGTTGGTATAATAGTAGATGTCTGTCCCACCAACCGGATAAACGATGTTGTTGCGCACTTCAATCAATCCCTTTGCCAATGCACTGTTGAGGTAATCGAGAACTTGCTTGTTGGTGGTCTCGGTAGTTGCCATTTTAAAGGAATTGATCTTCACTTTGTGTATGGGCAACTCGTCACTAGGATGGGCGGGATCCACGAAACCGAAGTGGTCGCCCATATCAAATTCACCAGCAGGTATCTGGACCTCAGTTAAGTTGGTGGTAATGACAGATGTTGGATCCTGACTGACTGAATTCTCCGATTTTTTACAGGAAGAACTTGTCAAAAACAGACCGGCAAAGGCAATTGTCCAATATTTATGCATGAGAATGATTTTACCTTATTGTTAATTAATTGTATAGGAAGCAGCCACGTCGCCATTCTTGCCGTTCGTGCCCTCTTCTGCTGGAAGAAGTGTTTTGATATACTCGACTTTGACGCTTGAGCCAGAAACTGTCACCAGCAAATAGCCCCTACCGGGAAGGATAACACCATCTTTGTAACCATAATCGGCAGCTGAGGTATTGCTAATATTCTTGTTCGAAGGCTGGGGGCATTCCTGGTAAACGATCCCGTCTTTGTCCTGTTTACCGTAAAAGTGATCATGGCCATGGAAGAAAATAGTTGCCTTGTTCTCCTTCATGATGGTGTGAATTGGTTTTCCCCAGCCCGGACGGTATTTGTCGAAGCCAGCCGTGCCGTCCAGGTTGTTCCCACCTTGTTCGAAAAAGTCGACAAATTCGGTTCCACCACGAGCATCATTCCCATTTCCACCCACGATCTGGTGACAGAAAATAAATTTGTATTTGGCCTTGCTGGAGGTCATTGTGTTTTTAAACCAGTTGTATTGGTCGGCACCAAGCGTCCATCCCCAACCTGGCTTGGCGGTTGTGTACCAGTAAGGATCAAGAACAACGATCAGTGCATTTCCCCATTCAAAGGCATAATAACCCTTCCGAAGCCCAACAAAAGTTTCAGATTTGGAATTTCCGCTGTAAAAAGTGTTTGGTACCGGATTCGGGAAGTAAAGGTTTCTCGTATTGGAGGCCATTACCGGCAGACTGGTTGCGGTTCCGTCGAGCGACCAACCTGCTTCTCCCTCATGGTTCCCCAGAACAAGATAGAGTGGTACCGAGTGACAGGTATTGTCAAAGTAACTTCTGAGCAGCAGATGGCGTGCAGTAACCACAGCCTGTGTCTTTACGGGTTGCTTCTCGGAAAAGAAAGTATCTCCCAAATCGAGAAGAAAATCAGGGCTTTTGGAAAGGATATTTTTGAGCGTCAGGGCATAGGAAGTAGTGTCAGAATTTTCATCGAGGTGAGGATCGGCTTCAATGGCAAAAGTGAAGGACGAGCCAGAAGTCCTTGGGGTATGAAAAGTATATTCCGGTCCGGCGAGAAATGCGGTAGCACCTGACAGACGGTACCTGACCCGATAAAAATATTTTGTGTCTGAGGAGAGACTGGTCAGATCAACCTCCAGGGGAAGATCTTTTGCCGCCGTACTGGTAGCAGTTTTAGCGGTATAATTTCCGGAGGTGATGCCTGTTTCCCAAAATACTTCTGCTTGCTGTCTGAAAAGGATGTTGATCGTGATGGAGCTGTTCGTCGGCCTTCCAAGTATTTCAGAATAGGCTAAACCGTCTGATGTGACAACGTTTTCAAGAACTTGCGTGGCAGACCCCTCGTTTTTATGACAAGAGATCAGTACAATTGCAAGAAGAAAAAGGGACATCTGGAATCTGCGATTCATTAGAATTTGATTTAGAATCATATTACTTGATTGAGTAGGTAAATGCAACTTGTCGGTTCTTTCGCGATGCGGTCTCATCGTGGGGAAGATAGGCCTGGATGTAGTCAACTTTCACCTCAGAAGGAGATACATTTACGCGCAGATGGCCCGTGCCGTCCACCACATCAGAGGTGTAGGCATCGCCATTGGCAAGCTTTCCAATCTGGTAAGTAGAATCACTGGGCATGGGCATTTCCTGGTAAGTAACCCCATCCAATACTTCATGCGCGAAAACATGGTCGTGACCCTGGAAGAAAATATTCACCTTGTTGTCGATAAACAGCTGATGGATCGGCTTTCCCCAGCCCGGACGCATGGCTGCAAAATTATTTGTCACGCCATTTTGCTCATACCCTCCCCATTCGAAATACTTTGCATTGGTAATGGCCCCTCTACCTTCTCCCCTTACATGGTGGGCAAAGACAAATTTGTATTTGGATTTGTTTGATTCGAGGGTAGATTTTAACCAATTGTATTGTGTCTGGCCAAGCGTCCAGTCCCATCCTTCTGGTTTTGGGTTCGTTTTATTTTGGTAGCGGTAAACATCCAACACGACAAACAAGGCATCTCCCCAGGTAAAGGCATAATAATTCTCCGGTGTCGAGATTCCCCACGGTTCATTCTCGGTATTTCCACTGTAAAATCCGTTTGGATAAGGATTTGGATAGTAAAATTTTCGCCATATCGTACCATTGATGGCCAGGTTATTGGGTGGCGTCAACCCCATGTAATAATTATTTTCTCCTTCGTGGTTACCAAGACAGAAAAAGAATGGCACAGAACCGCAGATTGTTCCAAGCAAAGGCCTGTAATATTTATGCAAAGCATCAAGCTGTGCCGAGGTAATGGTTGTGGCCTGGTGATCATCGCCGAAAGTATCCCCAAGAGCGAACATGAAATCCGGCTTGTCGAGGGCCTGATTGTTCAGACAAATCTGGTAAATGCTTAGGACTCCTTTCTTGTCGTAAAGATGTTCATCCGATTCTATGGTAAAGGTATAACTGTTGCCTGGCAAACGCTGCGTCTGAAAAGTATGCTCGGGACCAGTAAAAAAGGAGAGGGTGGAACCGATCGGGCGGTAACAAGTTCGGTAATAGTATTTTGTGTTGGCGGATAAATTGGTCATATCGCATTCGAGTGGTGTATCCTTCACCGTAGAAAATGTTGCTGTTTTCTGCTGAATGCTGCCGGAAGTGGTTCCATATTCCCAATACACCTCAGAAGGCTGATCAAACAAGATACTTGCCGTGATGGAAGAATTGGTTGGCCGGCCAAGAATGAGGGAGAAACCTGAGCCATCTGTGGGTATTACGGCAGAAATTTCCTCTTTTGTGGCTACATTGCTTTTTGCACAGGCTCCTATGAGTAAGGCGACCACAACTATTTTTGGTATCAAATCTATATGCTTCATCAACCCGGTTTATAAGTGTATTTATTTACTTCCTCCCCTCACACAAAGCACGTTCTCTCTGATGGTTTTATCACTGTAGGAGACGATTCCATAATCGACGTTGAGGTCCCAGGCCCTTGTGGTGGCATTGACCTGAGAAGTTGAACTCCAGAAATTTCCAGAGAGAATATTGGGGAAAAAAATTTTATTGAAGGATGGCATGACCAGTTTCTCGTCGTTGAGCGACTGAAGTTCCCTGATGTTGGGAACCCGCCAGTCCATTTTTCCTGCAAGAGATAAACCGGCGGCATAACCGAGCGCCTCTTCCCAGGTCAGGGTAACGGGATTTTGGACTTTCTGCCAGATCAATCCTGTGTAATTGTCGGCAATCGTTCCGTCTCCGTTGTCTTTAAAATGAAGCGATGGAAGCGATATGGCCGCTATTAACCTAACAGCCCTGACATGGAATCTTTTGGTTCCTCCGGCGCTGATGGTTTCCGTCTTGGGATGAGCGCCAATGCCTCCTCCGGCGTTGGTAACCCATACATTGGATGCATAATCGGCCCTCAGATCACTGGTCCACCAGTATTCAGCCGCAGTTTTGGTAAAGTAAGTGGTATTCAATGCCGGATTGACATTGTCGAATACATTGATGCTGAAGAGCTCGTGAGAGGAGGGCAACCGCCAGTCGTTGTGTCCACCAAGCGTCATTGATTTACAAAAAGATGCAGCATTCTCGAAGGTCATTTCGCCACCATCGGTTTTCTGCCACATCAGCCCGGTATTGTTATCCGTAACGGTACCATCGCCGTTGTCTTTGTAAGATGGCGCATGAAAATCATAATCCGAGTCTTCCCCTTTGGTATTGGTGTAACTAATCGTTTGACCCGTATCCGGAAGGTAGCCGGCATAAGTCTGAATGATTTCAGTAGTATTCGACACCGGGTCTTCCTGTTTTTTACAGGCAAAACTAAAAACCAGAGAGAGCAGAATCAGGAACAAGATACTTTTCAAGATCTTTAAAATGGTGACAGAGATCATAAGCTGAATTTAAATCAGGGTTCGATGATATCTGTTTGAAGATAAAAATTGAAAAATCTGGCACAGAATTACTCTCTTTTCTTCTGCGGCTGGAAGAAATCACGAATATTTAAGACAAGGTGCTGAAATTCTTTTAGTTGCTCTTCGGTACAAATACTCCTCAGTTTTTGTGCTTGTTCAATCCGAAGTAATTCCATTTCGTATTCGAGGTCGGCCACACTCCTGGCCAATTTTTTTAACATTGTGGTATCTGAATCGTCATGAAACATCAGGACGTTCATGGAGTCACGCCGGGAACGGATGCGCTGGTTCAGGTCCTCCTCCTTGTGGGTAAAATCTTCCCTTAGTTTAAATATTTCAGACTCTTGTTCCCGGGTGAGGTGCAATTTTTTCCGCAAGACCTGGGTCGAATTTTCTTCTCCTTTCTTCGGCTGGCGATCGCCAGGACCCTCCTTTTTGTGCCAAAGCAGGTAGCCGGTAGTAAAAAGGTTCAGAAAAATCAGTACAAAGATGGTACGGATTAGGAACTTGTTTCGCGTGAAGATGTCCATCTTTTTAGAATTTTGATGAGTTGGTAGAGATCAGATATTCATTGGCAATACTCCTTAGACCATTGCTATTTTCCTGTGACCGCTCATTCAACCAGCTTTTTGAAAGGGAGTATACATTTATGGCGAACAGGAGGATGATGGCAAGAAGTGCCAATCTGTTTCCGGAAAGTCTCTTAGATTTCTGGCCAGCTTGGTTCAACCGGCGCAAAAGCTGCTCGTTCCACTCAGCTGTAGGCTCAATGGAATTCAGATGATCAAATTGGCTTATTAGGTTTTCCTCTTTTTTCATGGTTTTATTCCTTAGACGATTATCTCATTAAATTCTGGCGACTATTTTATCAAATAAGTTTTCAAATTCTGTTTAGCCCTGTAAATCAAAGAATCAACGGCTGAAAGCGATGTTTGCATGATCTCGGCTATTTCAGAATTGGTATGCCCTTCCATCTTACTCAGGGTCAATGCAATTCTTTGACTCTCGTGAAGTTTGTTCAGTGCCTTCATAAGGATGGCATAACTTTCATCCTGTTCCATCGAATGATCCGGTCGTTCGGTCCCGCTCACCAGATGGGCTATTTGTTCTAATCCAAGCGTTTTACCGATAGAAGAGATTCGCTTTTTTCGGGATTGTTTTTTTAATTCATCCAATGATTTACTGACCGCGATCCTGAAGATCCAGGTACTCAATTTCGCATCCTCCCTAAAATTCCTGATAGAATGGAAGACTTCTATAAAAACTTCTTGTGAAACATCTTCCGCATCAGGCCTGTTCAGTAAAAAACGATAGCAGATATTGAGAACTGATTTTTGGTAATCAGCCACCAATTCAGCAAAAGCAGCACGGTTTCCCGCTTTAAGTCGGTTTATCAACTCCTTCTCAGAGGTCATTTCCAATTCGGCATGAGATTTCTGTAATCTGCTTCAAACTAAACAAGAATTATGCCACAATGTCCTCTGTTACTTCACCCTCGTAAAAGGTTGCTGTTGAAGCACAATAGCAGTTCTTGCAGGAAGATAGAGTTTCAAATGATGCGGTGATCCGGGACCACTTTCAGGCAACGAATAATAGGTCATTCGCTCGTCAATCCTGTTAAAGCCCCCAAAATTATGGGCATCTGTCTGAAAAGTGACTTTGAATTTAGCCGGTTCACACTGAATACCGTAATTTTCAAATGATTTATCTGGATTAAAATTGAAGACGAACAGCAGATCTTTTCGCTTAAAAGCCAATACCTGATCGGGCATGTTGTCATGAATCCGGTAGACCTCTGGAACCTCAAGCAGCCTCTCCTTTTTAAACAAATGGATCATCTCTTTGTCAAAATCGAGCAACCAGTGAAATTTTAGTTCCGGCTCTTCTGCCACACTCCAGATTCTGCGGGCATGCTGGTAGGACCAGTCATTCCCCTCCCTCGGAAAATCTATCCATTCGGGATGGCCAAATTCGTTGCCCATGAAATTGAGGTAGGCACCTCCGGCGCAGCCGATCGTAATCAACCTTATCATTTTATGCAACGCAATTCCCCTGTCAACTGTCAAATTTGGCTGATCCTTGCGCATGCTGTAATACATCTCCTTGTCAATCAGCCTGAAAATAACAGTCTTATCTCCAACCATCGCTTGGTCGTGACTCTCCACATAACTCACCACTTTCTCTTCGGGGCGATGGGTCGTCAGTTCATGAAAGAGATGACCTACATTCCACTCCTGATCCTGCTGCTCTTTGATCAGTTTGATCCAAAGATCGGGAACGCCCATCGACATCCTGTAATCGAAGCCAAGGCCACCACTGCTCAGCGGAGCTGCCAGGCCTGGCAAACCGCTCATCTCCTCGGCAATTGAAAGTACGCGTGGGTTGATCTCATGCGCCAATTTGTTCGCCAGCATAAAATAGACCACTGCTTCATCATCGAGATTGGGGGTAAAATAATCGGCATAGCAGGTAAAAGCCTTTCCCAAACCATGGTCAAAATAGAGCATGCTGGTTACACCATCGAAACGGAATCCGTCAAATTGAAACTCTGTCAGCCAATATTTGATGTTAGAAAGAAGGAAGTGGATGACTTCGTGCTTGGCATAGTTAAAACAATAGGAATCCCAGGCCGGGTGTTCTCCTCTGGCTCCTTCATGGAAGAATTGGGTCCGTGTTCCATCGTACAATCCGAGCCCTTCGTTCACATTCTTAACGGCATGCGAATGTACCAGGTCCATGATGACGGCAATTCCCATTCCGTGGGCCTCGTCGATCAGGTGTTTTAACTCCTCGGGCGTTCCAAATCTGGACGATGGGGCAAAGAAACTGGAGACGTGGTACCCGAAACTACCGTAATAGGGATGCTCTGGTATCGCCATCAGTTGCACGGTATTGTATCCTGCTGCCTTGATGCGTGGCAGCATCTCGAAACGAAACTCGTTGTAAGTATGCACCCGGGGCTCCTCGCCAGCCATTCCAACATGCGATTCATAAATCAGAGGCGCCTCGTGCAAAGGTTTGGACTGATTTCTGAATTGATAGTACTCTTTGGGTGCCCAAACTTGCGCATTGAAAATATTTGTGACCGAATCCTGTACGACTCTCTTCGCCCATGCTGGAATTCTTTTCCCTGAACCACCCGGCCAATGAAGGGAAATAGCATATAAATCGCCATGATGTATCACAGAGAGCGGCAATTTCAATTCCCAGATGCCATTTTCTATCCTGCCAAGTTCAAAATCAGATTTCTCCTGCCAGTCGTTGAAATTGCCAATCAAAAAGATCCGGCTTGCATTTGGCGCCCAATCACGGAAGATCCAGCTCGTTTCGGTCTTGAATAGGCCAAAATAATCGTGTCCCGAAGCAAACTCCTGAATGGACATGTCACCAAGCAAGGCTGCCTCTTTGGAGCTGTACTTTTCGGCCCATCGCCCGAAATCTGAGGCATAAGGCTTCAAATAAGGATCTACTTCTACCAATTGGGGCATCGCCATAGCTATCAACCTTTAGTTTTTATAAAGTTACGACAATTATCGGAGTTTATGATTCTGAAAAATATTTTTCAATTCCTTCAGCTACAATTTTTTCGAGATCTGCCGGCGTATCAATTCCTACTGTAGCATGGTCTGTAACCACAGTTCTGATTGAATAGCCATTCTCCAGCCAACGAAGTTGCTCCAAAGATTCTGCCTTTTCTAGGATACCCTCCGGCAAATTACTTAGTTTTTTCAACACCTCCGTCCTGTAAGCATAAATCCCTACATGACAGTAATATTGGAAGTTGCTAATCCACTCGGATGGCTCTGTTTTAAAAATCATTGGGATTGGCAATCTACTGAAAAACAAAGCATTACCATGAATGTCGAGGGCAACTTTTGCTTCAGCAGGATTTAAAAGCACCTCCGTTTCATTTATCCGTTGTACAAGAGTAGCAATTTGGGTATCAGGACTTTCCACAAATGGCCTCTGAAGTATTGCTACCTGCCCCGGACGAACAAAAGGTTCATCACCCTGAACATTGATCACCACATCGAATTCATTTCCCGTTTCGAGACTGATTTTTTCAATGGCTTCTGCACAGCGGTCAGTACCGCTTCTATTGTCGACTGAGGTCATCACCACATTGCCGCCAAAGCTCCTGACTGCTTCAACAATCCGTTCGTCATCTGTGGCCACCCAAACCTCTGGGATGGCCTGAATGACCTGCTCATAGACTCTTTGAATCATTGGTTTCCCGGCAATATCAGCAAGTGGTTTCCCGGGAAACCGGGATGAACCGTACCTCGAAGGAATGATGGCAATAAACTTAAGCGTCATGATCGAACATCTTTGATTTCAAAAGACAAAAATAGCCATAGTTTGATTATCTGAACAGTATCACGTAAAGAAATGGGAAAGAAGTCGGTCGGGAGTTCTTCGCCAATTTTTTGCCGGATATTCGCAGATTAATGTTAAATTTGCCGTTCCAAAATTGAGGTTGATTGTATGGATATACAGGAGATTAAACAACGTTTCAGCATCATTGGGAATGCTCCCGGACTGAACCGTGCCATTGAAGTAGCCCTTCAGGTGGCACCGACTGATCTTTCTGTGCTCATCAGCGGGGAAAGTGGAGTTGGCAAAGAGTCTTTCCCCCAGATCATTCACCATTACTCGCACCGCAAACACGGAAAATACATCGCCATCAACTGTGGGGCAATCCCGGAAGGGACCATTGATTCCGAACTTTTTGGTCATGAGAAAGGTTCATTTACAGGCGCCTTGAACGACAGGAAAGGCTATTTCGAAGTGACTGATGGTGGAACTCTTTTTTTGGATGAGATAGGCGAATTGCCCACATCGACCCAGGTTCGTCTGCTGAGGGTGCTCGAAACAGGGGAATTCATCCGGGTTGGCTCCTCACAGGTCCAAAAGACCAATGTCCGCGTCATCGCCGCCACCAATTTTGATCTTACGCATGCCATCCGTGAAGGCAAATTCCGCGAAGACCTCTATTACCGGTTAAATACGGTTCCCATTAAGGTATTGCCTCTTCGCGAAAGAGGAACCGACGTCCTGCTGCTGTTCCGGAAATTTGCCACCGATTTCGCCGAAAGGTACAAGATGCCCTCCATCCGGCTCAACGATGAGGCACAGAAAATTTTCATCGGGTATCGCTGGCCGGGGAATGTCAGACAATTAAAAAACATAACAGAGCAAATATCCATCATCGAAACCGAAAGGGACATTACAGCTGAAAAACTGGTTCACTATATCCCCAACGAAGAGACAGGTTTCCTGCCGGCCCTGTACAGCAAAGATTCCAACAACAGAGCCTTGGAAACCGAAAGGACCATGATGCTCAACGCCCTGATCGGCTTGAAAAAAGAGCTGGACGATCTGAAGGAGAAGTTTAGCCAATTGGTTAAAATTGCCCCTTCAACTGTTCATTCATCGGAATCTGAAGAAGGGTTTATGCAACTTTATCAGCAGACGAAGAGTCCCGGAGAAGAGGACGAACCACTTCTCCCTCAAGGGTATCTAAAACCTGCCGGAAGATCACATATCCAGGATACTGAAGAGTTCGTGGAGGAATCACTCTCCATCGAAGAGAAAGAGATGGAGCTCATCTTCAAAGCCCTGGAAAGACACAACGGCAAACGAAAACTTGCTGCCGAAGAGCTTGGAATATCTGAACGAACACTCTACAGGAAGATCAAAGAATACAACATTGCACAGAAATGAAAATTCCAACATCTGCCTTCCGAATACAATCGTTGCTGATCCTTGTGATCCTTCTCTTCACATCGGGGTGCAAAATCTCCTATTCACTGAGCGGGGCTTCCATCTCACCTGAAGTCAAGAGCGTTTTCGTCGACTACTTCAGAAACAGGTCAAGGGTGATCAATCCAACCCTGAGCCAGTCCTTCACCGAAGGGATGAAAGACAAATTTGTCAACGAAACAGGTCTGACCCTCAATACAGATCAGGGTGATCTCGAATTTTCAGGCGAAATAACTGGCTACGATGTACGTCCGCTCTCCGTCCAAAAAAGTGATACGGGACGCGATTTTGCCTCCATGAACAGGCTGACAATCACTGTCAAAGTTATTTTTGTGAACAACAAAGACCATGACCAGGATTTTAACACAACTTTTTCAGCCTACTACGACTGGGATAGTTCAAAAACAATCAATCAAGTTGAGAATGAAGCAGTTCAGGTAATCACAGCCCAATTGATTGAAGATATATTCAACAAATCTGTGGCCAATTGGTAGATCGAAACAACAACCTACCCATTGGCCAGTACCTTCGAAAAAGATGAATGCCTGCTATTGAATTTCAGGTTGATTTTCTTCAAAAATATTTGTATTTTGCAGATTAATAGCCAATCACGCGAAGCGCCCATTATGTCCATCAAAAAAGATCAATTGATTCAGTTTATCGAGAAACCCGGTTTGCTCAACGAACAAACCATAGGTGAATTGAAAGAGATCGTAGAGGAATTTCCCTATTTTCAAACAGGTCAACTGCTTTATACCTACAATTTGTATTCGCAAGCCAATTTCCGTTACGAAGGGTACCTGAAAACTTGCTCGATACACGCCACAGATAGAACGATACTCTACCACTTGCTTCAACAACAACCTCCAACTGAGAAATCATTGACCGGAGCAGTTCCGCCTGACAAGAAAATCAGAGAGACATCCGCCGTATTTGAGTTGGCAGAAGAAAAACAGATTACGGAAACTGAATTACCTTCACGCCCGGCTCCTCAACCAAATGAAACGGAACTAATCGATTTCGATCTGCTCAGTTTCGATCAAACCGATGAGAATTTTGCTTCCGACGATAACACAACAGACCTGCTGACGTTGGAAGTCGTCGGACAGTCAGAACCAGTTGAACCAAAAGCAAGTGAAAAAATCGATTTGATAGATCAATTTATCAAAGAGAACCCAGTCATTCAACCTCGAAAAGTGGTAGTACCGGAAAGAAATGAATTGCCAAATGCGAAAGAAGAACCGGAAATCGAAAATGATGAATTCATAACTGAAACATTATCAAGAATTTACCTAAAACAGGGTCATTATCAAAAAGCAATTGATTCTTTTAAACGGTTAAGTTTGAAATTTCCCGAAAAAAGTGTTTATTTTGCCGAGCAAATAGAAGAGATAAAAAAATTGCTTAATTGAACCGAGATGTATTATTTTATTAGTATCCTGATTTTCATAGTTTGCTTTTTGATTGTGCTGCTGGTATTGGTACAAAATTCCAAGGGAGGCGGACTCGCATCCTCATTTTCCAGTTCCAACCAGGTAATGGGAGTTCGTAAGACTACCGATTTCCTCGAAAAAGGCACCTGGATTCTTGCCACTGCATTGGTTGTCCTTTGCATCACTGCGACAGCTTTTCTTCCACGCCAGGTTGGGGCAAAATCAGCCATTGAACAGCAAATTCAAGGAGTACAGGATCCGTCAGCACTACCGACTTTCCCGCAATCTGCCCCTCAAACATCCGCAGATTCTTCCAAGAAGAAATAACCAACGTGTGGTTAAACAAAATAGGGATGAGCCACTGCACAAAAAGCAGTGGCTTTTTCATGACTACTACCCTATTCCCCTTTTCTCATTTTCCCACACCCACACCATCCTTGTCGTCCTGGTCGTCATAGACTTCCTATTCCTTGCAGCAGGTGTCATCTTGACAGTTCTAACTGACAAATGCAAAAACTTGTATGTTATTAATATTCTGATACTTGACGAAATTCCCATGCAAAACACCAAAAATTTGGTGTAATTTTGTCCGAGATAAACGCTTCAAAGTCATTTTGTGTGTTTTGGCACAAAATCTGATAGGGATGTGGTATAAAAAATATTCTTCACACAATTATTAAATAAAATTTATTAACAATGGCAGAACTTAAAGGGAAAGTCCTTGCAGGCAAAGTATTGATTGAGCCGCAGGAAGCAGAGAAAAAAACAGCTGGTGGGCTTATCATACCTGATTCGGCAAAAGAAAAACCACTCTCCGGGAAAGTTGCCCTGGTAGGAAGTGCGAAAAAAGATGAGGTCATGGAAGTTAAAGTTGGGGATGTTGTCTTTTTTGGCAAATATGCCGGTACCGAACTTACCATCGATGGGAAAGATTACCTTCTTGTCAATCAGACAGATGTACTTTTCATCGCTTAATTAATCTATTGTCAATTCTAAAAACATTCAAAAATGGCTAAAGAAATTAAATTCAATATTGAGGCTCGTGAGCTTTTGAAAAAAGGCGTTGACCAATTGGCCGATGCAGTAAAAGTGACACTCGGGCCAAAAGGTCGCAACGTGATCATCGAGAAAAAATTCGGTGCTCCACTGGTTACCAAGGACGGTGTCACGGTTGCCAAGGAGATTGATCTTGCAGATCCATACGCCAACATCGGTGCGCATCTGGTAAAAGAAGTCGCTTCAAAGACTGGTGACGATGCAGGCGATGGAACGACGACTGCCACAGTACTGGCCCAATCGATCATCACGGTAGGTTTGAAAAACGTTACCGCAGGTGCCAACCCAATGGACCTGAAGCGCGGCATTGACAAAGCAGTTCTCAAGGTGGTAGCCCACCTGAAAGGACAAGCTATCAATGTTGGAAACGATTATGACAAGATCGAGCAAGTTGCACGCGTCTCTGCCAACAACGATTCAGAAATTGGCAGGCTCATTGCCGAAGCGATGCAAAAAGTAAACAAAGAAGGAGTTATCACCGTTGAAGAAGCCAAAGGAACCGACACTTACGTGGAAGTTGTAGAGGGTATGCAGTTCGACCGTGGTTACATCTCTCCCTATTTCGTTACAGATACTGAGAAGATGGCTACTGAGATGGAACATCCTTTCATCCTGATCCATGACAAAAAAATTGGTTCCATGAAAGAGTTGGTGCCAATTCTGGAAGCCACCCATCAGGCAGGTCGTCCGTTGATGATCATCGCCGAAGACATCGAAGGTGAAGCATTGGCTACATTGGTTGTCAACCGTTTGCGTGCGGGATTGAAAGTTTGTGCCGTGAAGGCTCCCGGATTCGGAGATCGCCGCAAGGAGATGCTCGAAGACCTCGCCATCCTGACCGGAGGCACCGTCATTACCGAAGAAAAGGGAATGAAACTCGAAGATACAACACTCGAAATGTTGGGCCGTGCCGAAAAAGTGACTGTCGACAAGGAAAAGACCACCATCGTCAATGGCGCCGGTGATTCAGCCCTCATCACAGCACGTGTAGGTCAGATCAAGAAACAAATCGATACCACTACTTCCGATTACGACCGCGAAAAACTGCAGGAACGCTTGGCCAAGCTTTCAGGTGGTGTGGCCGTACTCTATGTAGGTGCACCTTCCGAAATTGAGATGAAGGAGAAGAAGGCCCGCGTCGACGATGCACTGAATGCTACCCGCGCAGCCATCGAAGAAGGAATTGTTCCCGGAGGCGGTGTTGCATTGATCCGTGCCATCGAATCACTCGAAGGAGTTGAAGGAGACAACGACGACGAAACGACAGGTATCCTGATTATCAAGCGTGCCATCGAAGAGCCAATGCGTCAAATCGTGTCCAATGCAGGTGTTGAAGGTGCAGTGATCGTTCAAAAGGTAAAAGAAGGCAAAGGTGATTTCGGCTACAATGCCCGCCTCGACGTGTTCCAAAACCTCTATGAATCAGGCGTTATCGATCCGGCCAAAGTTACCCGTATCGCGCTGGAAAATGCAGCCTCCATTGCAGGCATGTTCCTGACAACGGAATGTGTACTGGTTGAAGAGAAGAAAGACGAACCACAGATGCCAGGCGGTGGCGGTATGGGTGGTGGAATGGGTGGAATGATGTAATTGTTACCCCCAATATATAAGGCCAGCAATGGTCACAAGCAGAACGCCGGAGAATTTCTCCGGCGTTCTTTTTTATATATTTGCATCAATGGATCTAATTACTGTTCTTGTTTTAGCCATCGGCCTCTCAATGGACTCCTTCGCAGTGTCCATCAGTTGTGGTCTGGCAGAAAAAAGGGTCTCCTTTGCGCACGCCGTTAAGATTGCACTGGCATTCGCTACCTTTCAGGGCATCCTTCCTGTCATTGGCTGGTTCATGGGCACAGGAATTAAAATTTATGTTGAAAAGGTAGACCACTGGATTGCCTTTGCATTACTGGCCTATCTGGGCGGCAAGATGATTTACGAAGGAATCAAGATGTCTACCGATAAAAAAGAATCAAACATTTACTCCTTTCGTCACATTATGACCCTTTCCCTTGCCACAAGCATCGATGCTTTGGTCGTGGGTTTTTCCTATGCACTTGCAGAAACAGAAAAAATATTTGGTGGTGCAGCAATCATCGGAGCAGTTACCTTTTTCTTCTCGATGCTGGGTATCCGGATTGGAAAAGATGTTGGCGGCAAATTCGGGTCGAAAGTCGAGATACTTGGAGGTGGGATCTTGGTTGGAATTGGGATAAAAATATTGGTGGAGCATCTGAAATTGTAAAACCTAATTTTTGTTGAAGAAATTCCCCTTCAGGAATAAAAAAAAACACTTGTCCGGTCTAGGGGCAAGTGCTTTTTTACCGGGAATCCCCAAGCTGCAGCATTGCAGATATTTGATTGTTTTTAAACCAGTGGGGATGATAATATTGGCTAAAGATTTCTGTGCGTCCCATCGCAATAAGGTGGGTTCTTCGTGTGCTTACATCCGCATAAATATGCCGGACCTGAAGCTTTAGCACTGAGAAACAACGGTTTAAAATCTGTTCCCTGGTGAGAACCATCACAGAATGGCTGATTCTTACTCTGACCACAGGCGCACCAATGGTACTCTTTCTCCTCCTCTAACTCGACAACACAAGGTGCTTTTTGAGCAATTTTTGGTTCCATTATCTCCTCCTTCTATTTAGATGAATAATGCACAATTTAGTCAAAATAACTGGAATATTAAGCTGAACCTGGTCAAAAAGACCAATTCCCCAAGGAACTTCATTGTTGACATTTAAAAAGCAGGTGAATCAAACACCTCTGGTTTGATTCACCTGCTTTCGGTAGTCTTACAATCGTTTTTAATCCCGCCTGAAAATATTGCGTTCAAGCAGACCTTTTAGTTTTTTACCACTTTTTTGACCATCTGGTCTTTCTCTCCGACTATTTTTACAAAATAGATTCCTTTGGGTAATGACGCTCCTGAGTCGTTATTACCGTCCCAGACAACACTGTAGCTTCCAGCATCCATTACGCCGTTTGCAAGCGTATTAGTGACTTGACCCAATGAATTGTAAATCATAACTTCTACTTTCTGAGAGGTAGAAAGGCGGTAATAAATGGTTGTTTGATCATAAAATGGATTGGGATAGCTCTTGTCTATACCTACATTCTCCGAACCCAAACTTACTGATTTTAAGGGTACAATTGGATTATTTGAACTAGCGACCCAAAGCAATTTGCGATCAGGCCATGCATTCAAATCGCCAAGCGGCATTCCTTTGTCTCCAGCGGTATATGATTTGGAAGTGGTTGAATATTTTACATCCCATTCGAAAGGGAAAATTTTCGAAAAATTGTAGGAAGAAAAAGTCGACCATGTGGGATGCGCGTACCATTCTTTGACATAAGCCAACAAATCATCCGACGATGAAATACTATTGAATTTCAATTCCTCACGAAACCAAAGTGCATTGGTGGCATTACTCCCTGCCCATCCGGCTAAACAATTATTTAAAACTCTTACAACTTGTACCGAGTCGAAAGGAGTTGTTACCTGATTAAAGAAAGTTTCAAACTTGGTTTCGTGGTAGATATTGTTGTTTCTCATGGTAACTTTCTGAGTCACTGGCTGACCTACTTTAGTGCTGTCATGAGTGAATACGGCGAAAGCTTTATCTGACTGTGTCTGCTCATCCCTATAGTTTATTTTATAGGTAACACGATCACCAAAAGCAACAGGATTGACAATGATGTTGTTTGTTATTTCAATTACTTCCGCTCTGGCCAATTGAAAACAACCATGTCTGCCGGTACTGTTAAAAAGTGAGACATGGTCCAATTTGAACTTTTTAATGCTCTGACCAAGCATACTTCTGAAAAATCTGTCCGTATTGTTATAACATGTGCAATTCTGAACGACAATTTCATTCACCCTAAGCGGGGCACGGTTATCAATGGTACGCCCGTTACCGCCATAGCCCATTAAGGGTCCTGAATTGCCAATTACACAGTCACTTAAATAAACACTTACATCATCCACCGAAATAGTTATTTGCGCCTGAGCGGTATTTTGCAATCTGCATCCTTTTAAAGTGCAGGTAGTTCCTATACCAAGAAGCTCAATCAACCTGCTGGGCATCGCGCCATTGGGAAGCAGGCCATCTAGCTCAATATTCTCCAAATAGATATTCTTGAGGGGCCTCATCTGGGTATTACTTCCGCCTGTTGGTGTCAAAGATGTCAAAATCACAGGATTGTAATTCTTTTGTGCATCTGCACCTGCAACAATGGGAGAAGCAATGAGATAAAAATCAAAATCAGGACTAAGAATTGATACGTTCAGGTAGCATTGTCCCCTTTGAAGTTCATACTTTGTAATAACTCCTGCTTTTCTGTTGGGCGCATCGGCCTGGATGGCAGTGAAAATCTGGTCATAAACGAGATTTTTGGTTTGAGCCACATCTTTGGGATTTATCCCAGTAATTTTTACAATCCTTTCTGTTTGAGCCTGAAGCTGCTGAAAAACAACCATCAAAGCCACCAGAACAAAAATTTTGAATGCTATTTTTTTCATGATATGGAATTTAATATTTTATTTTGTTTACAAGTAACATAACCTACAAAAGATCAATTATTTAGAAAAGTTATATTGTATCCCGATATCAAAAGTAGAACCGTAGATATCTCTTGATGTAAGATATGCTGAAGTATAACGGTAGCTCTGGTCGGCTGCATTGGTAAAATTATTCAGATTTACCAAAACATTCAGCGATTTAAGAATCTCGTACTTAACTGTCGCATCAAAACTTATGCGGTAATTGGTATGAAACTGATCCGCTTCACTTTCAGAACTTACGTTGATACCAGATAAGCGATAACCCTGATAGGCCGAAGAAATACGGCAACTAAACTTCTTGTAATCATATCCTAATGATAAGTTACCTGTATAATCTGCCTGCGCAGGCATCGCACTAAAGACCTCTTTGTAACTAGATCTTGCAAAATCGACAGACATAATTGGCCTGACTTCCTTGTACAAGGTCAAACCATCCACTTTTTGCCATTTTTTATAGGTTGTTTCTGACCATAATCTGGTCACATTAAATCCAAGAGCAAAGCGATTAAAGGGTGAAGGTAA